>CAMPGT010000007.1 GCA_946885665.1 uncultured Chitinophagaceae bacterium
CTCCAGGCTCAGTCCCAACGCGGTGCCAATGATTCCGCTTTCGCATAAAGGCGTGTTTCTTACACGCTCTTTTCCAAATTCATCAACAAAACCTTCTGTAATCTTAAAGGCACCGCCATACTCGGCAATATCCTGCCCCATCAGCACCAGGTTGTCGTGTGCGTGCATGGACTGATGCAGTCCTTCTTTCACCGCGTCGATGAAACGCAGTTCCGAAGCTCCGGCGCGCGACGGCAACACGCTGTTTTCGCGCACGGCAGCTTTTCGTGGCGCGTAGATATCCCTTAATTCTTTCGCAGTGTCGGCAACAAATTCGGCACCTGCAAATCCTTCCTGCAACGCTCTTTCGATGTGTTCCTTTATTTCGGAATGTATCTGTGTCTTCAGGTCATCCGTCAATATTCCCTCGCCCGCCAGGTAATTTTCATATTTCTCCACCGGGTCTTTCGTCTGCCATATCTCGAATAAATACTTGGGTATATATTTTGTACCGCTTGCCTCTTCATGCCCACGCATCCGGAAGGTGGTACATTCTACCAGGTAAGGTTTCTGCTTGTTGACACAATATTCCCGCACGCCTTTGATGGTGTCGTAAACAGACAGCAGGTTGTTGCCATCAATTTTCACTCCTTCAATGCCGTAGCCAATGGCCTTGTTCACCAAACTGTCGCATCGGTATTGCTCGTCCGAAGGGGTGCTTAATGCATAGCCGTTATTCTCGATCACAAAAATCACGGGCAGGTCCCAAACAGCCGCGATGTTCACTGCCTCATGAAAATCGCCCTCGCTGGTTCCCCCTTCTCCGGTAAAAACCACTGATACTTTTTTTTCGTCTCTTAAACGGCTGGCCAGCGCTATACCGGCGGCAACCGACAACTGCGGTCCCAGATGAGAGATCATGCCGCAGATATGGTAATCGCGGTTGCCAAAATGAAAACTTCTTTCCCTGCCGTTGCTGTAACCGTCTTCCTGGCCCTGCCATTGCTTCACGAGTTTACCGAGCGGCATGTTGCGGGTGGTAAATACACCAAGATTGCGATGGAGCGGGAGTATCCATTCATTTTCATCAAGTGCAAGTGTAACCCCGGTGGCGATCGCTTCCTGGCCGATGCCGCTGAACCATTTGCTGATCTTTCCCTGTCTTAACAGGAGAAGCATTTTTTCCTCGATCAGCCTGGGCAGTAAAATAGATTTGTAAAAATGAAGAAGTTGCCCGTCAGACAGATCTTTTCGGTCGAAATACATAGCAGCGATTCTTGAGTGCTGAATTTAGATCACAACCAGCTCATAAAATTCATCCGGCACAAGATATTTTTTTGCGAGCGTCTGCAATTCTTCTGCAGTTACCGATTTAATGGTTTGAATGGCGCTGTAGAAATAATTCTCATCCAGATTGTTCAGGATTAGATTCTTCCATCGTCCCAAAACCTGGAACGGTCCGTCGAGCTCACCGAGGATCGTTCCTATCATGAAATTCCTCGTCATCCTCAATTCTTCTTCGTCAATAATCTCATCACGCAGCAGTTCCATCTCCGCATAAACCTCGCGAACGGTCGCGTCGCTTACATCCCTGCCCGCCTCGGTGCTGATGAGCCAGCCGCTTTGATGCACATGATTGAGCAGGTAACTGTAAATGCCGTAGGTGTACCCTTTGTCTTCACGAATATTTGCCATCAGGCGCGAACCGAAAAATCCGCCATAGATATTGTTCAGCACCATTACTTTTTGAAAATCGGGATGGTGCCTGTTCGGAAATTGTCGCGCAATGCGTATCGCCGCCTGCACCCCTGCTTCGTCGTTCAGCAGTTTTGATTTTTTTTGCGACGACGGAGCAAAATCGTAATGGATATTTTTATCGGCGCCGCGATGGTTCTTTAAGGGAAGCTTTCCAAATTCCTGCTCGAGCATTTCGAGGATGCCGCCGGGCAGCTTGCCCGCCACAAAGATCACACAGTGGCCGTTGCGGTAATAGCTGTCGAAAAATTCAAGCAGGTCTTCCCGATGTAAAGCGCTGTAATTTTCATGGTTCGAGTATTTTCCGTAGGGATGATTTTCGCCAAAAAGATGTGCATCTATCAATCGCGATGCAACGAATTCGCATTTCTGCAGATTCACCTCGAGCTTTTGCTTCGAATTCTGAATATAAATTTCCAGTTCCTTCTGAGGGAATATGCTGTCGGCGATTATTTCGGCCACCACCGGCACCAGTTGCTTCACATGCTTGTTGAGGCAGTGAACCACTATTTCGGACGTTTCATTGTAACAATGCCTGCTTAGGTACGAACCATAGAACTCGAAGTGGTCGTTCAGCTCGAACGCCGACAGCCGCGACGTACCATTCTTAAGCATGTGGTTCGTGGCCGCTGCCACTGTTTTCTTTTTCTCGAAACAGTTGCCGGCGTAAAACACCCAGTCTATCATCATCGTGTCTTCCGTTCCCATATTCATCATGTACACTTCAACACCGTTTGAAAGCGTATGTACAGATGAAGGTGGCAGCTTAACCTCAAATTCCACAGGGTCCTTAATAGTCGGGGCCTTCGCCCGCACGAGCTTATTCAGCCGGCTCTCATCAGTTTTTATCATCAGTTTTCGCTATAATAATAAAGTGTGTTCGAATTGTTTTCGTCGAAAATTTTTCCGCTGTATTGCAGGATGTCGCCCGAGGTTACGGCAAAATATTTTTCGCGGTCCTTGTTGAACAGGGCCGCATCGCCCAGTAGTTCATAAAACGCAAGGTTGTTTGCCCTCGTCATCACGCTCATGTCTTCAAAGGCAATCGCGGATTCCGTTTTATTCTTGATCTTCTCCAGTTCTTTTTCCGAGATCTCCTTCGTCATCAATTGTGCAATCTCTTCCTGCACCGCTTTTTCGGCGTCCTCCATCTTGACGCCTTTCACCAGCTTGCCTTCAAAGGCAAGAAGGCCCTTGTCAATCGTTCCAAACTGGTAACATTCAACGTTGCTGAACAATTGCTTTTCTTTCACGAGCCGTTGGAAAAGTCTTGACGAACTGCCCCCGCCCAGTACTTCCGTGATCAGGTCGGCAACATAATATCCGTGATCGAGCCGGCCGTCCATGTGCCAGCATTTATACAGGGCATCCAGCGGCACGTCTGCTCTCACCTCCAATTTGCGGGGCGCCTGTTGAGGAGGTTCAGCCAAAATGTTCCTGTTATATTTCGTACCTGCGGGGATGTCGCCGAACCATTTTTCAACGAGCGTTTTCACCTGTGCGGTTTTTACATTCCCGGCCACTACCAGTATCGCATTAATAGGCGTATAGTGTTTGTAAAAGAAGTTCTTTACATCGCGCAGCGCGGCGTTTTCAATGTGGCTCAGTTCCTTGCCAATCGTCATCCACTTATAGGGATGTACCTTGTAAGCCATTTCCCGCAGCCTGAACCACACGTCGCCATACGGCTTGTTGATGTAATGCTCCTTGAACTCTTCGGCAACAACCTTTCGCTGCACGTCGAGGCTTTTTTCGTTAAATGCCAGCGAAAGCATCCTGTCGCTTTCGAGCCACAGGGCGGTTTCCAAATTTTCGGCAGGCAGTTGAATATAGTAGTTGGTTACATCGTTGCTGGTGTAGGCATTGTTCTCGCCGCCGGCCATGTTCAGCGGCGTTTCGAAGTCGGTGATGTTGAGGCTCCCGCCAAACATCAGGTGCTCAAAAAGGTGTGCAAAGCCTGTTTTATCGGGGTCCTCATCCCTTGCGCCGACGTCGTACATTACATTCACCACGGCCATCGGGGTGGAGGCGTCCTCATGAACGATCACCCGCAGCCCGTTATCCATTGTAAAACGGTTAAATTCTAGCATAAGGGCTGCAAATTAACCATAAATTATTTCATCAGGTTCAGTACGCGCATCGTCAGTACTATCGGCTCTCCTTTTCTGTAAATCAATATCTTGACCCTTTCGCCGGGATTTTGCATGAGGTTCTTATACGTTTGGATGTTCTGCGTAAAGTTATTCTTAACGGCCATGATGATGTCTTCTTCCTGGAAGCCTGCTTTCTCTGCGGGCGATCCCTCCATCACGTCGAGCACCTTTATTACGCCGTCCACATAATACATGCCGAGGCCCGTATAGGAGTAATCGAACTGTTCCCTGAAATGGGAGTTGGGTGTGAGGTAGATTTCCTTTTTTTCGTAGTTGATGATGAGGTTGAACCTCCTGAGCAGGTCGTTGCCAATGAGGCCGCCGAGATAAGGATAGGAGGTGATGTTGTATTCATCATCGAAAATATAAGTGGGAACGTTCCTGAATTTGTAAGGACCCAGCCTTACCCATCTGATGACGCCCTGTTTCATGAGCGCCTTTCCACCCAGCCCCTCCGCCTGCGAGGTGTACCAGTTTGTTTTGGAACGCAGCAGCGAACTGTCTTCGATAAAATCGGAGGAGAGCAGCAGGCACATGCCGGCACCCGTGTCGAAGTAAAACCTCGCGCCTACTTCAAATTCGTCTTTCACCACGGCAGAAGTTACGGGGATGCTCACCATCACCGGCCTCAACAGGAAACCGCCACGCGGGTACTTCACAGTGCCACGTGTATGCACGTAAATCTTCATGCTGTCGTAATTGATACGCACGATGTACCGCGACAAAAAGCTGAATCCGACAATGCCGTCGATCTTTTCGCCATAAACGCTCGACAACACCGCATAGTCGTTGATGTGAAAATTGAGGCTGTCGACCGTTAACCCCGGTAAATTGAGTGAATGGTTGTAGGCAAACCTAACTTTCCTGATGCCGGCGATGCCCCTGATGGTGCGGTCGCTCTGTTGCGTTTTTACACCGAGGCTGACGACTGTACTCGAGTCGAGCGAGATGCCACCGCTGCCCGTATCCAGAATGAAATTGAGCGAATCGCTGTAATTGCTCACAGTTGCCTTCATGATGATAATGCCCCCTGTAAGCATCCGGAATGGAAACCCGGTGATGAACTGCGAAGGTGATGGGACGAATTCTTCCTGCGCCTTTGCGGCAACTGCACAGAAGACAAATACTATTGCCAGTATCCTTTTTAATGGCATTCATCAAGTTTTGGCCCTCTTAAGTTAATTCATTTGCGCGATGTTATTTCACCGCCGGTATAAATCGCCTTTATTACTTTTGCAGGGAATTTTTGAAGAATGAAACTGGAGGAACTATATCAGCGTGCATTGGATCTCGAATTTCTTACGGAAGATGAAGGAATGTTCGTTTTCGGGCACGCCCCGCTCGCCGAGCTGATGTTTGTTGCAGACGAACTACGAAAAAAGCAGGTTCCGCACGGCAAGGTTACCTGGATCATCGATCGAAATGTCAATACGACCAACGTATGCATTGCGAACTGCAAATTCTGCAACTTTTACAGGGTGCCCGGCCATGCGGAGGCTTATATCACCGATATTGACACGTACAAGAGAAAAATAGAGGAAACTTTCCGGTATGGGGGCGAACAATTGCTGCTGCAGGGCGGCCATCACCCTGAGTTGGGTCTTTCGTTTTACACCACCCTCTTCAGGGAGCTCAAAGAGCTTTACCCCACGTTGAAGCTGCATGCATTGGGCCCGCCGGAGGTGGCCCACATTACGAAACTTGAAAAGTCAACGCACGCGGAAGTGCTGGCCGCCCTGAAAGCCTCGGGGCTCGACTCACTCCCCGGCGCAGGCGCCGAAATCCTGACCGACCGCGTCCGCAGGCTCATTTCGAAGGGCAAATGCGGTTCCCAGGAGTGGCTGGACATCATGCATGAGGCTCATAAACAGGGCCTTACCACTTCCGCAACGATGATGTTCGGTCATGTTGAAACGGTACGCGAGCGATTCGAGCATCTCGTTAAGCTTCGCGAAGTACAGGCGAAAAAACCGGCCGGTGCAAAAGGCTTCCTGGCATTCATCCCCTGGACCTTCCAGGACGTGGATACGCTGCTGGCGAGGATCCGTGGGGTTCATAACCTCACCACGCCCGAAGAATACATCCGCATGATAGCCATCAGCCGCATTATGCTGCCCAATGTCAAAAACATCCAGGCATCGTGGCTCACCGTTGGAAAACAAACGGCGCAGCTTTGCCTGCAGGCCGGCGCCAACGACTTCGGCTCGATCATGATAGAAGAAAACGTGGTAAGCGCGGCGGGCGCACCCCACCGTTTCACCTACAAAAGCATCCAGGGAGCCATTCGCGAAGCAGGCTTCGAGCCACAGCTCAGGAACCAGCAATATGAATTCCGCGAAATTCCCGAATTGATTGAGGAACAATTAATTGATTATTGATAAAAAAATCATTTTGTAAGTGTTTTCCCTGCAATACAAAGCAGGCATTGGGAGTTATAGTCTGAGTAAATCCTATCGATAGACCATGACTACCCCTTTCCGGAAACTTATCCGTATCGCGATCGTTCTCATCTCTCTCACCATTCTGTTTAACTTTTTCGGGTATTACCTGATCCGGTCGAAATCAGAAGAAAATGAGAAGATGTCCGTGATGGTCAACTTCGCTGCCCGGCAAAGAATGCTCAGCCAAACGATCGTCAAGGATGCCTTTATGATCCTTTCGATAAAGGGGAACGATAAGGGCCGCGAAAAAGTCAGGAACAACCTGAAAAACGACCTTGTCGAATTCAACAACAACAATAAATTCCTTAGAGGTGAAATTTCGTTTCCCAACATCGAACCTACGCCTAACAGCTTTGAGGTCAACAACATACTTGCCAAGCTCGACACCTATGTAAAAAGCATGGTAGCCACGGGAAGAGAGATTGCCGGTGAAGATTCGGTGCTCCTCACCGTTAACCGCGACATCTACATGCGTCAACTGATGTACAACGAATCGCGGTTCACTCCGCTGATGGAGGAACTCAACACAACGCTGGTGAGCACCATGGATGAGAAGGCCAAAGAAGCAAACACCATCAATACCACCAAGCTTGTTTCTCTCGTCATCGCCCTCGTTTTCCTGGCCATCCTGGTGCTCGAACCCCTGTTCAGGGAAAATTTTCGCAACCTTAAGGATCTGCAGGATGCACGCAACAACCTGCTGACAGAACAAAAATATCTTTCTTCAATACTGAGTTCGCAAA
This sequence comes from uncultured Chitinophagaceae bacterium, assembly GCA_946885665.1. The sequence goes on from CAMPGT010000007.1 coordinate 7,072, forward strand.
CCAACTACGTGGTGCGGATAGACAGGCAGGGGACTATTACCTATGCCAATGCTGAGTTTCTGAAAATCGTTTCCCTCACCAGCGAACAACTGCAATACACGCCTTTTTATGATTTGTTGTATCCGAAGGATGCGGTCAGGTGCACGCAAATTGCCGCCGAAAGCTGGAAGAACCCCGGCGTGCGGTATAAAATATTGATCCGGAAGCCCATCAACGACGGAAGGGATTATTTATGGACCGAATGGGAGTTTATCAGCCTGCAAAACGATCACGGCGAAGTGTCGGAGATCCAGGGCATCGGCATTAACGTAAGCGATAAGATACTTGCCGAGCAATCCAGGAAAGAAGCGGAAAATGCTTTGCTGGAAAGCGAAAAAAGATTCAGGCTGCTGGCCGAAAACTCGGACGATATTATTTCTGAACATGAACCCGACGGAACCGTGAGATACATCACTCCCTCGGTTGAAAAGGTGCTGGGATATGTGAAGGAAGACATCATCGGCAGGCAGTTCCTTGATTTTGTGCATGCCGACGACATCCGGAATTACGCAGCGAGGCAAAATCTCAAAACGCTTAAGGAAGCGGATGCGCTCACCCTTTCATACCGCATACAGAACAAGCAGGAAGAGTTCATTTGGCTGGAAACGATTGCCAAGCCGATGAAGCAGAACGGCGAGATCGTGAAGTTCATCTGTACATCCAGGAATATTACAGAACGTAAAAGGGTAGAAGCCGAGCGGGAACAGTTGCTCGCCGAAATGAAACAGTCCGAGCAATTGCTGAGAACCGTGATTAATTCTACACCCGATTGGATATACATCAAAGATCTTGGGCACCGTTACCTGCTGGTGAACCAGGCATTTGGCGACAGCATGCATCTGCCTCCGCAGGAGTTTGTTGGTAAAAACGATCTTGAGATCGGGTTCCCGGAGGAAATTGTAAAGGGCGACCCGCTAAAGGGCATACGGGGATTTTGGTCGGATGACCGTGAAGTGATCAACACCGGTAAATCGAAATTCATCATGGAAGAACCGTCCATCATCGACGGCAAACCGCAGGTGATGAGTACGGTAAAGGTTCCACTGGTCGACTCAGAAGGATTTGTGTGGGGCGTGCTGGGATTTGTGCACAACATTACCGAGCTCAAAAAAACTGAAGAAAACTTACGTAAAAAAGACCAGTTGCTGCAGGCCGTTGCGGAGGCCACCCATCAGCTCATCATCAACAACAACCTCGAGGACGCGATCGGTGAGGCCATACAATTGCTGGGAATTAAGATGAACGTGAACATCGTCAACGTCTTTAAAAATTTTGTTGAACCGGCAAGCAAGAAAATTTACACCAATGAACTCGTGCATTGGGAAAGTTCGACCGGGGAACTGATATCGAATCATCCTGAAAGACAAAGCAAGTTGCTGTCAGACGATTCTGAACTTGTTCAAACGTTGCGAAAGGAAGATATCTTCTGCGGAAATACCCACGATCTTACAGACGAAGTATTAAAGCGGGAGCTTATTGAATGGGATATAAAATCACTTTCCGCAATTCCTATCTTCACACTCAATCACTTTTGGGGATTCGTATGTTTTTGCGACTGTGAATCGGAACGCGAGTGGACCATCACCGAATTTTCCATTTTGCAATCATTCGCTTCTACGCTTGCGGCGGCTATCGAACGAAAACAGATGGAGCAGGAACTGGTGCTTGCCAAAGACATCGCCGAAAAAGCCAGCACCACAAAAAGTGAGTTCATGGCCAACATGAGCCACGAATTAAGAACTCCGATGAACGGGATTATCGGGTTTACCGACCTGGTGCTGACCACCGAGCTGCAGAAATCGCAACGCGACTACCTGAGCAACGTTAAAAAATCGGCCTACGGCCTGCTCGAAATCATCAACGACATCCTCGACTTCTCGAAGATCGAGGCAGGAAAACTGTTCATTGACAACATCTCGTTGCGGCTCGATGAACTGGTAGAGGAAACCGTTGATATACTTACCGTGAAGGCATTCGAGAAAAACCTCGAAATGATCTGCCACATAGACCCCAGCCTGCCTTCCCAATTTTCAGGCGACCCCGTAAGGATAAGGCAGGTGCTGGTGAACCTGCTCGGCAACGCCATCAAGTTCACACAACAGGGAGAAATACTCGTTTCGGTAATTCCGGCGGGCAGGATATACAACAAGTTCAATAAGCAGTATCTCGATATCGAGATCACCGTTAAGGATACGGGCATAGGCATCAGCAAGGAAAAACTGAGTAAAATATTTGAAAGCTTTACACAGGCCGATAGTTCAACAACACGGAAATTCGGCGGGACCGGCCTGGGCCTCACAATCTCAAAAAGCCTTGCCGAGCTCATGAGCGGCAATCTTACGGTTAAAAGTGATCCCGGAAGAGGAAGTGCCTTCACCCTCCACATGCCTCTCGAAGTCATTAATGTGCAGCCGCAGATATCCACAGAATACAAGCCGCCGCTGAGAAAGGTGCTGGTGATAGACGACAATGCCACCAACCGGAACCTTATGGAGGAGATACTGGGATACTTCAACATTGAATGTGAAGTGGCGTCGGGCGCCAGGGAGGCGTTCATGAAGATCCAAAGGATCGAATCCAACAACGAGCCTCTCGACCTTATCATTATGGACCACCACATGCCCGAAATGGATGGCCTCACACTTTCGAAAGAAATCAGGAAAAGAACATTTGGCAATAACGGCGCGCACATCCTGATGCTTTCGTCGCTCGAAAAGAATATTTACACGCACGAAGCGGAAGAAGCGGGCATTTTTAAGATGATCACAAAGCCCGTGAAAATGTATGAGCTGTACAGCGTTCTGTGTTCAATGTTTGTGACCACAAAGCAGGTTGAAAAAACCGTTACTGCCACGCCCGAAATTAAAAAGATCGGCGATGCCACTACGATCCTTGTTGTGGAAGATGATGCAATCAATATGATGCTGATCAACGAGGTGCTCACAAAAATGGGATTCAACGTCGTGAAGGCCGACAACGGAAAGCTTGCGCTTGAAATGTTGCCGCAAATCGACCCTGCGCTTATCTTCATGGATGTGAACATGCCCGAAATGGACGGCTACGCCACAACGAAACTGATCAGGAAGATGGGCGAACCCTGGAAGAGTATTCCCATCATTGCATTGACCGCCGATGCGATGATCGGTGATAAGGAACGATGCATAGCGGCCGGTATGGATGATTACGTGTCGAAACCCTTCAGGCTTGAAGAAATAGAAGAGGTGTTGAAAAGAAAAGTGCTGATGGCCTAGTTATTTTCTCTTACCCGGCCGGGTTGTCATTTTTTCAATGATGTAAGGAAGGAGGGAATCGTATTTTGGGAGCTGTGAGTGCGTGCACATTTTGCGGACATCCCTGAAGTGCCTGATCACGTGCATATCCAGGTCTTTTTGCTGTTCTCCTATTACCGAGGCCTTTGCCTGCAGTACCGAATCGGTTACCGTGGAATCGTACATCTGGTAATAAAAGTCTTCTTTCGTTTTCTTGATTTCATTGAACCGCTCGCGAATCCCGTTGATGAATGCCTGTTTCTTTACATCATACACCGTCATTTGTTCGGGCGTAAAACCCACTTCGGTCTTCAGTCTTTCCGTAAACCCTTTCCTCCTGGGTTCGGTTTCTTTGTTGCACATGGAAAGAAATAAAACCAGCATCACGATGTTTGTGATCAGAAGGACGGCAATGATGGCAAGCGATATTTTATTTCTTGACATTTGGTTCATCAAGGCTGAGCGTTTTCAATATCGTAAAAAGTAGTGTAACTCAGATCTTCCGTAGAGCTGATTTCACTAAGCTCGCCCTGGCTGCTTTGAGCCGATACCCCCTGTATGATCACGAACGCATTCAGAAGCAGCACCAATGAAACAGCGGCCGCGGCCACCGCGGGTCGGGTTACCAGCCTGCTGATCCTTTCCCACTCGCTTCTCTCGTTCTTTGTCATCCTGGCATGTAACCGGGTGTAAAAGAACGGCTTAGGTGTTGCCCGACGAATGTTGACGATGCTTTCCAAGGTCTCATCAATACGACGTTGTATATCTGAATTCTTGTTCATAACACTCTATTTGACGAGAATGGGAACGAAAACTTGTGTCATTCCTCATTTTCAAGATAAATGGTTTCTAGCGTTTTGCGAAGATTTTTTCTGGCCCGGTGCAAAAGCGATTCAATGGAGGCCACCGACAGTTTCATTACATCACTGATTTCCTGGTAGCTGAGTCCCTCGATCCGGTTGAGCGTAAAGGCCACTTTTTGCTTGTTTGGCAATTGTTGGATCGCTCTAAACAAATACTTTGCCTTTTCTTTGTTATCCAGCGAAACTCCCGGGTGTGTGAAATCGGGAGGATCATGCAAAAGCTCATCATTGGCGCCAAAAAGGCTCTGGACGAACGCAAATCTTTTTTTTCTTTTTTTCTTCCTCAAATGGTCCATGGCCTTCGAAATGGTGATCCGGTAAAGCCAGGTCGACAATTTTGATTCGCCTTTGAAGGAATGGATCGACTCATACAGTTGAACAAATACCTCCTGGGTCACGTCTTCGGCATCTTCGGCGTTTTGCACAATACCCAAAGCAGTGTTGTAAACCAGACCCTGCGAGGATTCTACGATTTCTTTAAAAGCCGAATCCTCGCCCTGCCTTAGACGTTCAATTAAGTTCCATTCATTCAAATGCGGCAATTTGCAGGTGGCGATATTACGGAAAAAACGTATAAAAGGAGCCGCGGGCCGATGAGAAGAAAATCATTTATCTTGCAGTCCTTTTTTTAATCAGATTACATGGAATACGGAAAAATTATTGCAGTGACGGGTTTACCCGGTTTGTTTGAGTTGTTAAGTAGTAAGAACGATGGGGCAATAGTCAGGTCCCTCGAGGATAAGACCACAAAATTCGTCTCATCCCGGGTACACAACTTTTCGCACCTCGAAAGCATAGAAGTGTTCACGGTACGTGATAACGTCAACCTCATCGATATTTTTCATGCCATGGAAAAGGAAGGCGGCCAGGTGCCAGATGGAAAAGATACCCCGGCCCTGAAAAAATACTTCGAAAAAGTATATCCCGACCTCGACTTTGAAAGGGTTTACACCAGCGACCTGAAGAAAATGACCAAATGGTACGACGTTTTGAAGGCCAATAATGTCGAGATCAGGCTGACCGAACAGCCGCAGGAAGAAGAGGAAGAGGCGAACGCATCCGAAGCTGAAGAGCCGAAAGCACAAGAAGCTCCTGCTAACGAGGCGCCGGCGAAGAAAAAAGCCAAGGCGGCCCCTGCCGCCGATGCCGCAGAAAAACAGGAAACCGCCGAAAAACCCAAAAAGGCGGCCGTAAAGAAAAAGGCCGAACCCAAAAAAGAAGAGACTAAAAAAGAGCCGGCCGCGAAAAAATCAGAAACGGAGAAAGCCAGCAAGGCTCCGGCGAAAAAGTCTGCTCCGAAGAAGAAATAGGCTCTTTTCGTAAACTTGTTTGTGGAAGGATTAAATTAAGAAAGATGACTGCTGACATTCAAAAGGCTCCAAGAACATTTTTACCCGAAGATTTCAACATTACCACCTGGGATAAATTAGAACCTTATTTTAAGGAGCTGCTCGACAGGGGCATCACCTCAAAGGCAGACCTGGAAAGATGGCTGAAAGACATCAGCGAGCTGGAAGCGGTTGTAAGTGAAGACGCCTGCTGGCGCCAGATCAATATGACCTGCGACACTGAAAATAAAGCGCTCGAAGAGGCCTTCACATACTTTTGCATGCACATTCAGCCGCATATTCAGCCTTATGCCGATAAGCTGAACCGAAAACTCATCGACACACCGTTTGCAAAAGATCTCGACCAGGAAAAATATTTCACCTACCTGCGCAGCATCCGCAAAAACATTGAGTTGTTCCGCGAAGCGAATGTTCCCATTCAGGCGGAGATGAGCGTGCTCCAACAGCAGTTCGGGGTTATCTCCGGAAAAATGACGGTTACCGTTAAGGGCCAGGAATACACGCTGCAGCAGGCCGCGAAATTCCTGGAAGATCACGACCGGAAGCTGAGGGAAGAAGTTTACCGTAAGATAAACGAAAGGAGGCTCCAGGACAGGAGCGAACTCAACAACCTCTACAATACCCTCATCGAAAAACGCGACCGCATCGCAAAAAATGCGGGTTTCGACAACTTCCGCGACTATAAGTTCAAAGAGCTGGGAAGGTTCGATTACACCAAGGAAGATTGCTTCCAGTTTCACGAAGCGGTTAAGCAACACGTTTTGCCCCTCGTTGACATCATCTACGCCGGGAAAAGGAAAAAACTGGGTTTGGATTCGCTAAGGCCATGGGACCTGGAAGCCGAACCGCAGGGCGTTGAGCCGCTGCATCCGTTCAAAAACGGCGACGACCTCCTCAATAAAACCATTGAATGTTTTAATGAGCTCCGTCCCTTTTTTGCCGATTGCCTGAAGAAAATGAACGAGATGAAAAGGCTCGATCTGGACTCCCGCAAGGGAAAGGCGCCCGGCGGATACAACTGTCCCCTGGCCGAAACGGGTGCACCCTTCATCTTCATGAACGCCGCGGGCCAAACCAGCGATGTCACCACCATGGTGCACGAGGGCGGCCATGCTGTTCATTCGTTCCTTGCCCACCCGCTGGAACTCAGCGCCTTCAAGGAATACCCTATGGAGATCGCCGAAGTGGCCAGTATGGCCATGGAGCTTTTCAGCATGGACCACTGGCAGTTTTTCTTCAGCAATAAAAATGACCTGAACAGGGCGAAATCAAAAGAATTGGAAAGAGTGATTACCATTTTCCCCTGGATCGCGACTATAGATAAGTTCCAGCATTGGGTGTACGAAAATCCCGGCCATACGGAACAGGAGAGAACGGAGAAATGGGTGGAAATACTGAACGAGTTCTCCTCTTCGGAAGTGGATTTTTCCGGATTGGATGAATACAGGAAAAGCAGTTGGCAAAGACAATTGCACCTGTTCGAGGTGCCTTTTTATTACATTGAGTATGGAATCGCGCAGTTGGGAGCCATCGGTCTTTGGATGCAGTTCAAGAAAAACAAGGAACAGGCGCTTAACAATTACATCAATGCATTAAGCAAAGGAGGCACGAAAACGCTGCCTGAACTGTATAAAGCAGCAGGCCTCGAGTTCAATTTCTCGCCGGACCATATCCGCGACCTGATGGAGTTCGTCAAATCCGAACTGGTTGCCCTGGAGAAGGGCTGAGTTCCGGGACATTAAGTGAAACGTTAAATGTAAGTTTTTGACTGAAGTATATAGAAAGTGTTATTTCAGAAGTATATCTTTATGCCTGAAACCACCCACAAAAAAATAACGTATTTAAAATAGCTACTAATCAGAGCCTTAACCAAAAAGTCCCGGTGTTTCCACATCGGGGCTTTGTTTTTTATTCAGTTGCTTTCTGACATTCACCACAAATTCCGCTAACGATCATTTGCCTTTCTGATGGCCTGAAGCCCTTTGGCAGCTTCACTTCAGGAACCGTAACCGATTCCAGGCACGTTGTTGTTGCGCACACATTGCACACGAAATGCACGTGGTTATCGTGGTGATGTCCCTCACTGCAATCATCTTTGCAGAGTGCATAACGGATGGAGTTATCCGCAGTTGGTATCGTGTGAATGATGCCTTTTTCCATAAAGGATTGCAGTGTGCGGTACACAGTTACACGGTCAAATTTTTCACCGCTTCTTTTTTCAATATCCGCATGCGCGAGGGCGCCGCTGCTGTGCAAAAAAAGTTCAAGGATCGTTTTTCTGCTATCGGTAACACTCAGTTGGTTCTTCCTGAGTATGTCATTTATTTGTATGGTTCTATCTGTGTCGGTATGCATGATCATTCTTTCAATTGGTAAAGAGATTATTTGTAAATCCATGATCCGTCGCCGGTTCTTTCAGCAACGTTGCAATGTCCTCTTTCAGTTCTTTTAACTCGCCTTTTTTCAGGCCGTCATAAATCTTCTTTCTCACCCTGCCTTTTTTATCTACCAGCGCAAAAAACTGCGTGTGCAGAAATTGCTCGTCTATGTTGCCAACATTGTTTTTGGGGTCGTCAAGGAGGTAGCTCACCCTGGCCGCGTTGTACAGGCTGTCTTTCGAACCGGTCAGGAAGTACCACTTGTTGCTGTCAACCTGCATGGAATCTGAATATACCTTCAACCGGGCCACGCTGTCGGTTTCGGGATCCACGGTGTGTGACAGGATCAGGAAATTAGGATTGTCCTTGAACGCTTCATAAATGTCTTTCATGTTGGTGTTCAGGATCGGGCAAATCCCGGGGCAGGTGGTAAAAAAGTATTCCGCAACATACACCTTGCCTTCAACGTCTTGCCTGGTAACGGTTTTGCCATCCTGGTTGGTGAAATAAAACGGCTTTACCACGCTGAGTACCTGGAACTTTTCCTGTCCGTAACCGGGTACGATCAGCCTGAGAACGAAGTAAAAAGCTACCGCCAGGCCGGTAAAAAAGACGATATAGAAGATGGACTTTTTGCTCATGATGGCAAAGGTACAATGTTTCTTTCTGCGTCCGGAAATTTTTGCAACTTTGTTGCAATAGGAGCTTTTTAATCCATATATTTGCCGCATGAAAGGGAGAATTAACTGGGATGCTTTGGGAATAGCCGCTTCGGTGGCTTGCGCCATTCATTGTGCCATACTTCCGCTGATGCTGGGCACATTACCGATTCTCGGTATTGAACTCATTGACAATGTGCGCTTTGAATATTTTATGATCTTCCTGGCATTTGCCATCGGCGTCTACTCGCTGTGGCACGGCTATCGCCGTCACCACCACAGCAAGGTGCCCGTACTGATATTCAGTGCCGGCATCATTTTCCTCGTTGCCAAGCAGGTATGGCACGAGTTCCAGTACTGGCTCCTGCCCATTGCCATTCTCATGATCGTGACTGCCCACTTTATCAATTACAAAGCCTGCCGCGTTCACAATCATGCGCATACGGACGACTGCAACCACTAAAGGTTTTCCGGCATTTTGCACGGCGTTTGCTATTTTTGCAGTTAAATAGTGAGTTATGATTAAAACAGGCAACCCGGTTATCAGTATATACACCGAGATGACTCCAAATCCGGAAACAATGAAGTTTGTGGCCAACAAGCTCCTGTACCCGGGAAAGAGCATCGACCTCCCCGATGTTGAAAGCGCAAAAGCGTCACCTTTGGCTACCGAGCTATTCGGCTTTCCTTTTATCCGGGCAGTATTTATTGCCAGCAACTTCGTAACGCTTACAAAAACAAATGAAACGGAATGGGCGGATGTGATCCCTTCCATCAGGCAGTTTCTCAAAGATTACCTCGAACAGAATAAAACGGTGATCAATGAGGAGGAAGTGGCTTCGATGAAGAAAGAAAGCACCAACGCCGTGAGCGCCGATGATGATGACGTAGTAAAAAGGATCAAGGAACTCCTGGAAAACTATGTGAAGCCGGCGGTAGAAATGGACGGCGGTGCCATACAGTTCAAAAGTTACGATGAAGGGGTTGTGAACCTGATGCTCCAGGGCTCGTGCTCCGGATGCCCATCGTCCATGATCACCCTTAAGGCAGGAATTGAAGGCATGATGAAGAGAATGATCCCCGAAGTGAAGGAAGTAGTTGCTGAAGCTGAATAGTTGATTTTTCTCGTTTGTTCAGCAGGGTTAGTCACCCTCTCCATGATATTTATACAGCGTTGCGCGTTGCCCTAAGGCCCGGCAGCGCTGTATTTTTTTTCTGTCCTGCTAACAGTTTGCAGATCGGAACAAATATTGCTTCAAACCACCTTTACTTTCCCAAAGGATGAAAAAGGAAAGCAGAGAATAATAATTCCTCATGAAGAAAATAGTGGTCATAGGCCCGGAGTCAACGGGCAAAAGTTCGCTCTGTGAACAGTTGGCCGACAGGTTTCATACTTCGTGGGTGCCCGAATATGCCCGCGAACATCTGCTCAAAGAAGGAATAAAATATAACTACGACGATCTGCTTGTCATCGCTAAAAAACAACTGGCCCTGGAAGATGAAATGGCCTACCAAACCAGCTCGGGTATGCTTTTCATCGACACCAACATGTATGTAATGAAGGTTTGGTGCGAATTCGTATTTGGAAAGTGCCACCAGTGGATACTCGATAAAATAGTGGAGCGGCGCTACGACCTTTACCTTTTATGCGACACAGATCTTGAATGGACGAAAGACGAACTCAGGGAATACCCCGACCTTATATCACGCAGAAAGCTTTTTCATATTTACAGGGACATCATGATCAACCAGCATGTTCCCTGGACCACGATAAGCGGAAGTGATGAGATGCGGACCAACATGGCCGCCCAGGCTGTCACTGGCCTGTTCACACACGCATAACTGTAACTTATTGCCGTGATAGCAATACAAAAGAATATTTTTCAAAAATATCACAGGCCGTTGTTTTACGCCGCCTGGCTGGCGGTTTTACTCATCCAGTCGCTTACCACCGAATTGTTCGACGATGAGGCTTACTATTGGGTGTATTCCCGTTTCCTCGATTGGGGCTATTATGATCATCCGCCGATGATCGCGGCGCTGATCAAAGCCGGATATGCAATTTTTCCCAACGCATTGGGAGTAAGAATACTTTCCGCCATCCTCACCACCGGCGCTTTGTTCCTTGCTGAATTGCTGCTGGCGAAAGAAAACGCTGTACTGTTTTATGCCATCTGCTGCACGCTTGCCATCGCTCAAATAGGAGGAATGATGGCGGTGCCTGACAGCCCGTTGATGTTTTTTGTCGCCCTTTTCTTTTACAGTTACCATCGCTTTACACAGAAGATGAATTTCGCCAACACGGTGTTCCTCGGCATTTGCATGGCGCTGATGCTGTACACCAAATACCAGGCGGTGCTGATTATCTTATTTACTGCTTTGTCCAACCTGGGCCTGTTCAAAAAGTACCAGAGCTATGTTGCCGCACTTATCGCAGTGCTGTTGTTCCTGCCGCATCTCAACTGGCAGGCGGCACACGATTTTCCTTCCGTGCAATTTCATCTCTTTGAAAGAAATTCGCAGGAATACAATTTCTTCAACACTATCGATTATATCGTTGGGCAGGTGCTCCTCGCCGGACCGGTAACCGGCTGGTTGCTGATGTGGGCGGCAATAAAATATAAACCGCTTTCTGAAACCGAGCGGGCACTGAAATATTCGCTCATCGGCATCTACCTGTTTTTTCTCGTCAGCACCTTAAAAGGAAAGGCTGAAGCCAACTGGACCATTCCCGCTTTTATCGGGCTGATCATCCTGAGCCATGGATACCTGTCGCAACATGAAGGGCTGAGAAGAATTTTGTATAAAACTGTTCCGTTAACATTAGTGATTGTATTTGCGGGCCGCGGCATCATGATGATCGACCTGCCACCCGCCTGGTGGATTTTTAAGGATGAGTTTCACGGCAACGCCATCAATACCGCGGAGATAAGGCAACGTTCGGAAAATTTGCCGGTAGTGTTCGTTAACAGCTACCAGAAGCCATCTAAATATTGGTTCTATTCCGGCGATACTGCCTTCTCCCTGAACACACCAAAATATCGCCGAAATAACTTCAATTTTTGGCCGGTCGAAGACAGCCTCTTCGGCCGTGAGGCTTATGTCATTGGCGATTACAAAGATTCACTGTTCACCGAACGATTTACATCACTGCGTCTCAATACGAGTGCAGGTAAAAGAGTATCCGGCTATTATTCGTTTTCGCGCGTTTTACTTTTTGATGTGGACGTTGTGCGGCGCGATTCAAATCAATTCAGCATTTCGTTCAAATCGGCGTCACCAGTAACGTATCTGCCGCTCTTTCAACAATCGCCTTACGACACCGCACAAGTGTATCTGGCGGTCTTTAGTGGAGATTCGCTCATGAAATACCACCCGGTGAGCATGACGGTCAAAGATATCATGATGGCCGACCAGCATCACATCGTTTCCACCGACCCTCAATTGCCAAACGGAAAGTACAGGTGCAAGCTCGCGATAAGCAGTTGTGTGCCGGGGCATCCCTCATTAAATAGCACGGGCTTTACCCTTTCGGTAAAATAGGCTATTCGAGCAACTTCTGTATGTCGGGATCGCCTTCGAGGTTATTCATATACTTCATTACCTTCTGCGACTTTATCGCAACATACCGCGATAAAGGAACTACGGTATACGTAACCGGGTTGGGAAGGCACGAGGCGATTAATGCAGATTCTCTTTTTGTTAATTTTTTTGCGGGTTTTTTAAAATAGTGCTGCGCCGCGGCTTCAATTCCAAAAATACCTTTGCCCATTTCCGAAACGTTCATGTACATCTCCAGAATACGGCGCTTGCCCCATATTAACTCGATCATGAAAGTGAAATAAGTTTCCATGCCTTTTCGAAACCAGCTTCTGCCTTGCCACAAAAACACATTCTTGGCCACCTGTTGACTGATGGTAGATGCGCCGCGAATCCTGTTAGGCTTACGTTTGTTGTGATCCATCGCCCGGCCGATGCTCTTCCAGTCAAACCCGCTGTGATCCGGGAAGAGTTGGTCCTCTGCTGAAATAACCGCAAGGCGCGCATAGGCAGACATGTCTTTCATATCAACATAATCCCGTGTTAATCCGTCGCCGCCGAAAAGGCTTCCCAACTGGGTTATTGTGACAGGTGGATCCACCCATTTCAACACCAGTATGTAAATGAATTGAAGAAGAAACAGAACGAGAAGGATGCGTTTCAGCTTTCGCCACATCCTGGGTACAAGGCCTTTTGTTTTCACCGCCATTAAACCTCGGCTTTGATTGCAAGATAATTAGTTATCGCTACTTTCAGATCAGCATGGTACCTACCAGCAATGCGATCCCGAAGCCGATAAGAATTGTTCCTGAAATTTTATTGATGAGCGAAATGTTATGTATCGTTAGGCGCTTCCTGAGTTTGCCGGCCATTAAAACCTTTGCGCAGTCGGCCGCAACATTCACAATAAGACAGATTGAAAAGATGAGTATTCGTTCGTTGAAGGTGTAGCGGCTGGCAAATGCGGTGGCCGTGCCGAGCCAGAACAGAAACACGTTTGGATTAAGGGTGTTGATAAAAAATCCGGAAGTAAAAATTTTCACCATGTCGGCTCTGCTGAACTTGATAATTCCGCCATCGGGATTTTGCAGCCGTATCTTTTTAAAGAAAACATAGAACACACCCATCAATATCAGGAAGCCGCTGCCAATCAGCGCCAGCAAGTGGCGGTAAGCCATAATGTTGGTGACCAGTTCGGAGAAAGCGTTGGTAACAATTATCAGGAGTATGTCGCTGAGCCATACACCGGCAACAAAACTGAAGCCGCCTTCCCTGCCGTTGTTAAGGCTTTGTTTAATGATGGTGAAGATGACAGGACCAACCGATATTACCAATACCAGTGCCAAAGTAAATCCGCTTAATATCGCCTGCCACATCCTACAAATGTACCTTATTCTAAAAAGCCGATCCAATCTTCCAGCATCTTACCTTTCATCACCCTGGGAAATTTATGCTGCCCCCCCACCTTGCCTTTCGACTGCATAAATTCCATGAATTTCGACTCCGGTAATATTTCAACATAAATCTCTTTGAGAGCGCTTTTTCTTTCGACTGCATAGTCGTCGTTCAACTGAACCAGGTGCTGATCTATTTTTTTCTTCAGCTCCTCCGGTTCAATGTAATCGTTGCAGGCCACCCACCATTTATGTGCGAAGAAGAGCCCGTAGGGGATACCGGCCACTGTAAATTCGGGAATGCAGATATTCAATTCGCTGCTCGCCAATTTCACTGCCTTGTTCATATTGTCGACGCTGAGATGCTCGCCCACGAGGCTGAGAAAATGTTTTGTCCGGCCGGTGATGACGATCTCGCTTCTCTTCTTATCCACCAGTCTAACGGTGTCGCCTATCAGATACCGCCATGCTCCTGCCGAAGTGCTGAGCAGTATTGCATAATCTTTTCCTTCCCCGATATCCTGGATCATCAGTGTTTCGGCGTCTTCCTTCAGGTTGCCGTCGGCATCGAAATTTCTGTCGTTGAAGGGAACGAATTCAAAAAAGATGTGCTCGTTCAGCGCCAGGCGCATGCCTTTTGCAAACTGCCTGTCCTGGTAGGCAATGAATCCTTCCGAAGCGAGGTATGTTTCAATGTAAGTGAGCGGCTTGCTGATGAGTCTTTCAAATCCTCTTTTGTAGGGCTCGAACGACACGCCGCCATGTACGAAGAACGACAGGTTGGGCCAAATGTCGTGGATGGTATTTAGATTATATTTTTCTATAATTTTTTCCATGCACATCTGTATCCAAGCAGGTACACCCACCACAAAGCTGATGTCCCAGTTGGGTGCCTCTTCCACGATGGCATCGATCTTATTGTTCCAGTCTTTGGTTTTGGCGATTTTTTTCCCGGGCTTGTAAAAAGGGGAGAACCAGAACGGCGCCTTTTTAGCAGTGATGCCGCTGAGGTCACCGGAATAGTAACCCGGGCCCTTTTCAAGGTCGGTGCTGCCCCCAAGCATCAACCATCCTTTGCTGATGCGCCGTACGGGTATGTCATTGTAATGCCGCAGGCTGATCAACTGTTTGATCATGATCATCCTGTTGCCCCTCATCAGGTCGCTCGTAATGGGAATGTATTTGCTGGAAGCCTCGGAGGTGCCGGAGCTGAGCGCAAAATATTTGATCTTGCCCGGCCAGCATATATCTGGCTTGCCCTCCAGTGTTTTGTGCCACCAGTCCCGGTAAATTTTATTGTAATCGAATAATGGTACGCGTTTCTGAAATTCTTTGGCCATCGAACGCGAAAGGAGAATCTCGTCGAAATGGAAGGCTTGCCCGAATTCCGTAAATCGCGCCTTGGCAAGGAGCTTCTTCAATACCTTAAGCTGCTGCCTTTCGGGCGACTTCCGCGGAAGATGCAAGGCTTTAGCAATGTTCGGTGGCAGTGAGATATCGAATAAAGCCATTGGATATTCGGCCCGGTTTTACGGACTTGCCAAAAATACGGAAAAACGGGAGACACAAGGGCGAGAAGTGGCATCATCTCACCTCTCCTGTTTCTTATCTTCGCCGCGTGACGCTTTCTATCATCATCGTAAGCTACAACGTCAAAGACCTGCTTGAAAAATGTCTCGCTTCGGTGAGCAGGGCCACCGAAACGATCGATTCGGAAGTGTTCATCGTTGACAACGCGTCAACAGATGGAAGCGCAGAACTTCTACCCGCGTTGTTTCCCGGGTTCCACTTCATCAGCAATACCACAAACACCGGCTTCGCGAAAGCCAACAACCAGGCACTCGCGTTGTGCACCGGCGAATTTGTTCTTTTTCTCAACCCCGATACGCTGGTGCCTGCCGATTGCTTTCAACTGTGCATCGCCTTCATGCATGAACACCCGGAAGCCGGCGCCCTCGGCGTAAAAATGTTGAATGGCGACAACCAGTTCCTTAAAGAGTCCCGGCGGGGCATACCCGGTCCCATGACCTCCTTCTGGAAACTGTCGGGAGTTATTAAGCTCTTCCCGCGCTCGAAAGTTTTTGCAAAGTACTACATGGGCCATCTCGACGAAAACAAAACCAGCGAGGTGGAAGTGCTCTCGGGCGCATTCATGTTTGTAAGAAAAAAAGTGCTGGACATTACTGGTGGCTTCGACGAGCGTTTTTTCATGTACGCCGAAGACATCGACCTGAGCTGGCGTATTTTGAAAGCCGGCTATAAGAATTATTATTTTCCCGAAACCGCCATCATCCACTATAAAGGCGCCAGTACAAAAAAAGACTTCAGGTATGTGAAACAGTTTTACCTCGCCATGAGCCAGTTTGCGAAAAAACATTATGGCCGGGGACCGTTTTCACTGCTGCTGGATGCGGGTATCTTTTTACGGGGAGGCGTTGAGGTGCTCAGGCAGGGGCTGCGAAAAAAGAAATAGCGTTTATGCGCTCTTCATTTCTTCCAGCCTTTTTTTCATGGCGAACATTTCATCCCTCAACCTTGCAGCTTCCATAAAATCCAGGTCCCTTGCGGCTTTCTCCATCTCTTTCCTGATCTTGGCAATTCCTTTTTCCATTTGCGGGATGGTCACGTATTCCACCTGTTCTTCCGCAGCCAGCGTTACAGGCGCTTCCTCGGCGCCAAGCGCATGAGGGTTTTTCGGGTCAAATCCTTTTATATCGAGAACCGATGTTTGTGCAAACACCTGTTCTTTGCTCTTCTTCACTGTTCTCGGAGTGATGTTGTGCTCGATGTTGTATGCAATCTGTTTTTCCCTCCTGCGGTTGGTTTCATCAATCGTGCGTTGCATGCTCTCCGTCATCTTATCCGCGTAAAAAATGACCAGTCCGTCAACATTGCGCGCCGCCCTGCCGGCAGTTTGGGTGAGCGATTTCTCATTCCGCAAAAAACCTTCTTTGTCTGCATCGAGTATGGCTACCAACGACACTTCCGGCAAATCCAATCCTTCTCTTAACAGGTTCACGCCCACCAGCACATCTATTTCGCCCAACCTCAGTTGTCTTAATATCTCCACACGCTCGAGCGTATCCACTTCGCTGTGGATGTATTTCGATTTTATATTTATCCTGTGCAGGTATCTGTCCATTTCTTCGGCCATCCGTTTGGTAAGGGTTGTTACCAGTACACGGTCGCCGCGCGTAACGCGCTTATCTATCTCGTCAAGTAAATCATCAATCTGGTTAACACTCGGCCGAATATCAATTGGCGGATCGAGCAATCCCGTTGGACGCACCACCTGTTCGACCACCACTCCTCCTGTTTTTTCGAGCTCATAATCGCCGGGGGTTGCCGAAACAAAGATCACCTGGTTGAGCATGCCCTCGAATTCATGAAAATTTAGCGGCCGGTTGTCGAGTGCCGAGGGCAGCCTGAACCCATAATCCACCAGTATCAATTTTCTGCTGCGGTCGCCGCCATACATGCCGCTCACCTGCGGTATGGTTTGATGGCTCTCGTCTATCACGCATAAAAAATCCTTCGGGAAGTAATCGAGCAGGCAAAAGGGCCGTGTGCCCGGCTTCCTTCTGTCGAAAAACCTCGAGTAGTTTTCTACGCCGTTGCAAAAACCCAGCTCGCGGATCATCTCAACATCAAAATTCACCCGTTCGCTTAAGCGCTGCGCCTCAATAAATTTTCCCACCGATTTAAAATACCCTACCTGCGCCTGCATCTCATCCTGTATTTCCGCGAGTATCTGCTGCATCATGTCTTTCGGCGCGAGGTACAAATTGGCGGGAAAGATGGCTGCATTCTCCAGCTTCATGATCCTTTTACCATTCTTCACATCGATGCTGTCGATCTCTTCAATCTCATCTCCAAAAAAGGAAATACGGTATCCGTAATCCAGATAAGGCAGGTTGATATCAACCGTATCGCCCTGCACCCTGAACGACCCTCTGCCAAATTCTCCCTGGCTGCGGCTATATAACGAATTCACCAACGAATGCAGAAAACCCTGCCGCGAAATCACCTGCCCCGGCTGCAAACGAATAATACTGTTCTCGTATTCTGTAGGGTTTCCGATACCATAGATGCAGCTTACCGATGCCACCACAATGATGTCTCTTCTGCCGCTCAGCAATTGCGCCGTAGCCTGCAACCTCAGCTTGTCGAGTTCCTCGTTAATGCTCTGGTCCTTTTCAATATAGGTGTCGCTTACAGGCATGTAAGCCTCGGGCTGGTAGTAATCGTAATAGCTAACGAAATATCCAACAGCATTCTCCGGAAAAAATTGCCTGAACTCGCCGTATAGCTGCGCCACGAGTGTTTTATTGTGGGTAAGCACCAGCGTTGGCCGCTGAACGTTTTGTATAACGTTCGCAATAGTGAACGTTTTACCCGATCCCGTAACGCCCAGCAGCGTTTGGTGAGGCTCGCCATCAAGAATGCCATTCGTCAATTGCTCAATTGCCTGCGGCTGATCGCCTGCCGGCTGATATGCTGTATGTAATTTGAATCCCATGATGCGGCTGCAAATTTACCGAAACTAACTTTTGGACCCGGCAGAGTCTTTTACATCGTCCTTGTTCTTCAGCGACCGCCTGAAAGGGTCCCAGGTAATCTGCAGTTTGCCATCGCTGCCTGTTTTTGCGCGCAAACGCAGCGACACGCCCTTCCTGGCTTTGCCCCCTGCACTGATATCCGTTTTGGCCTGGCTCCTCGTGAGGTTGTTCAGCGGAAAACGGATACTCATATCTGTGCCCTTCTTTACGTCATACACGCCTTCCACCGTGAAGTTCAGGGCAGTCGAACGTATTTCCATGCGGTTAACAACAAAAGCCGACCCTTTAATGTCGAGCCTGTTTCCCAGGTCGGCGAACCGAATGTGCGAAAAGTCCTGCTTTTTGAAAGCCTTCTTCGAAATTTCCAGCAACGGTCCAAAATTGTTCAGCTCTCCATTTTCCAGCAGGAAGAAGATGCTGCCCTCCGATTGTTCCCTCACAAGTTCTGCGTCGTTATTAATGGCCGTATTAAAGATGATATTTGCCGACATGGTGCCGTTCAGATTTTTTTCTGTCACCGCATCCTGGCCAAAGTTGTTGAAGGCAGCAAACAATCTCGGGACGTCCATATCGCGCATCACTGCCTTAAGCGACACAGGATTATTCTCTGCTCCATTTTTAAGGGAGCCGCTGATCTCCATTGATCCGCCTGCATGCTTCATGTTGGCCTTTTCGCAGGCGATGGCGGTTGGCTTCAGTACCACTTTTGCGTCGATATCTGTTGCCGTAAACGCTCCATAATCCATGGAGGGCGACTGCACGCGGATATACATATCTCCCTCTGAAAACATCCTGTCTACCTTCGACGCGGCCCATCTGAATCTCGCTTCTTTTCTTTCTGCATCACGCGCCTTGCTCTTCGACAAAAACCCCCTGAAATCGGCGAGATGAATAGCCGGTGATTTTATCTGCCAGTCAACCACCAGTTTTTCAGGGCTTACGTCCAGCAGCGAAAGGAAATTTTTGGCGCTGCCATTCATGACAAGTTTTGTTTTTCCCGCAAGCGCCGTGAACTTATGCACAAAAAGATCGTTATTAACGAACCTGAGGCTTCCTTCGCATTTCGATAAATTGAAATTTCTCGGCAGGTACTGAATGGCCGCATCATGAAAGGTGATGCCGCCGTTGATGTTGGCGCCCGTGCTGTCGTCGCCATCAACAGATCCTTTGTAAACGACGTCGAGCGACATTTTTCCTTTTTTGAAGCGAAATACACTGCTGCCGGCCAGGTTGTTCAACGACTCCATATCCACATCAGCTAATACATCACATTCCAGGAACGGGCTCGTTAGGTTAGCGATAAGGATGTTTTTTGAACGGATCCGGATGCCTTCCCACTTACCGGAAAAATCTTTGAACTGAAGAAATGAATTTTCATCGAACCTGGGCTTCCCCTTTACTTTTTCATTTGAAAACGAGCCGTTGAAGCTGCAAAGTTCGAAGACGCCCTTTGGCGTTAGCACCCTATTGTTTTTCGCCTGCATGAAAACTTCGACCAGCGGTATGCTCTCATAAGCAGTTTTGCCCGAAATATTCACCTGGAGATCGACAGGTTCGACTACCGAATATTTATTTAATTTTTTCCGAAGCTGGCTGGTAAGAAAAGACGTTGCCCTCTTGTAGAGAACATCCTTCGTTGTGATGGCGAGTCTGAAACGGGCGTCGTTGTTATTAGTATTGAATTTCCCGTCGAACATGAATGGATGGCCCCCAAGATAGAGGGTAACATGGTCGGCGATGATGTCCTGACTCGAGGGGTAATAGGCAAGGTCGAATTTCCCGTCAACGAGCTTTTCTTCCAGGTAAGCGCCTTTAATGGTATTGAAGGAGAGATTCTTTACCAGCATTCGCACGTTGACGTGAAAAAGCAAATGGTCCTTCTTCTCTGCAGCCGAACATCTTAACGACCTGACGAGTGCGTGATAAAGTTTGCTGCGGAGAGGATTTTCATAACTGAGCGTAACGTAGTGCAGCACGATGTCGGGCATCGAAAAACTTTCGCTGGGTTCCGGTTTATCCGATTTCAGCACATATTCGTTCGTAAATCCTGCGGTGTCGGTCACCAGGTTCACTTCACCATTTCTGATGATGACCCGCCCCACTGGTCGTGTGTTGGTGAGCAGTCCGCGAATGCTCGCCCTCAGGTAAACATCCGTCGCTTTTAAAAGCGGTTTGTGGTGACGGGGATAAAGGCTGTCGCGCAGCTCCACATCCTTAAGCTGTAGCGACAGGAGAGGAAAGGTTCTGAAAAAGCTTACGGACAACCCGCCTATCCGTACGTCGCCGTGCGTTCTCTTCTTTATTGCGGTGCCGGCTCTTTGAATGAGCGATTTCTCATTCGCATTCACATACACCAGCAAGATGATCCAAACCAAAACGATGAGCGCCAGGAGGCCTGCGAGCGCCGTAAGCGTGTATCGTAAAACCCTTTTCAGCACTTCAGCGATCCCGTTTTAATGTTTAATAATCGATCTTCCGCTGGAGATATTTTGTGTAGTCCGGAACTTTCACTTCGTATTCTTTCAGCATGTAAGGAGATGTAAGCAAAAAGTCAGCCGTGGAGCTGTCGCAGGCCACGATACAGTTCCAGGCTATCGCCACGCGCAGAAGCGCCTTAACGTCGCTGTCGTGCGGCTGCGCCTCCATAGGATCCCAGAAAAATACAAGGATGTCGATGGCGCCCTGGGCAATCATTGCCCCTATCTGCTGATCGCCGCCGATGGGGCCGCTAAGTAATTTCGACACGGGTCTGTCCAGTTGCTCCTCCATCATTTTGCCCGTGGTTCCCGTTGCAAACAGCTCGTGACGCGACAATTCCATCCTGTTTGCCTCCACCCAATCCACCAGCTCTTTCTTTTTATTGTCATGTGCCACCAGCGCAATTCGCTTTCGGGCGAGTACATTTCTTGTTATCATTTACATAATTTTCAATGCAATATGTAGTTTTCCACAATCAGGCATTACTTTTGTTAATAACTTTTTCCCATTTTTCTACCCATTAGATTCTATGCTGAAAGTACTGCTTTCTCTTTATGTGAGCCTAAGTGCGCTTTCATTGGCTGCGCAAACCGCTGCTCCCGACGTGACCAGCCCGGCCGAAGTTGTGGTAGAAGATCCCGGCCAAACAATCACCGACATCGTACCGATAGTGAATGAAAAAGGCAAGGTAAACCTGACCTGGCGCGTGAGCGACACCATTCCTGAATTTTTTGCGATAGAGCGAAGCAATGACGACGGCAAAAACTTTGAAATTGTGGCGGTGCTCAGCAACCTCGAACGACGAAAATTTTATCAATGGACCGATGAAGCGCCCCGCAACGGAAGAAATTTATACCGGCTCAGGTATTCCTTTAAGCCGTCCGACTCATTGTATTCAAAAACAGTGGCGGCGTCGGTCACCGCAAATGTGTCCATAAAATTTTATCCAAACCCTGTCGATCACATCCTTATCGTGCGATCGGAAACGCCAATCGATGTTCACATCATTGATGCAAATGGCAAGGTGCGGATTTCACGGTCCACCGTTAATGGTCTGGGCACCATCAATGTTTCCTCCCTTGAAAAGGGTATCTACCTGATTCGATTTAGTAACAAGTTGACCGCCGTCATGTACCAGGAAAAGCTGGTGAAGAATTGACAAAAAAACACTTAAACCGACAAAATTATATTGTGTATGTCGCGCCATACACTTACATTTACAACGGTTTTTCATAGGATATTGGATTTTAAAAACGGGGTTGAATTTCTATTCAGACCCCTTTTTTATTGACTTGCATTAATGCTCCGGCAACCATCCATCTCCATTCAGTGGTATCTCTCGCATAAGCTTCATGAAACTCAATTTTTTTCGCCAGCGCCTTTTCATTCAAAATACCGTTATCCACAAGTGTACGCCTGGCCTCCCTGAAATAATCAAGCGCGCGGGGGTGCCGCATCCACACCTGCTGAGGTGGCTCAAACCCCGTCTTTCTTCTTTTCCATACAATGTCATCCGGCAGCTTGCCGTCCATCGTTTGTCTCAGTATCCACTTCGTATATCCCTTACCGATTTTCAACTTTGAGGGCAGGCTGAAAATAAAGCTCACCAGCTCGTGACTCAAAAAAGGCAGGCGCACTTCGCGGCCGTGTGCCATCGAATTGCGGTCGGCGTACCTTAGCAGGTCCTCAAGGCCCTGATACAGTGTATCAAAACAAAGGAGATCGTTGAGTTTTTTGACAACCGGCTTCGCAACTTTGGCGGACGTGCCATATGCGGCAAGAAATTCTTTGTTAATGAACGGATTTTGGTGGACCGCGGTTCTATCCCGGTTGATGAGCCAGTTGGAAAGGGGCTCAGGAAAAATGGTTCGCTTTCGCCAATTGAGGTATTTTACATACCCTGCGATCGTTTCATCGGCGCCCTGGCCATCCAGTAATACGGTTACTCCTTCCCGTGAGGCCAGTTCAAAAACCTTGAATTGGGCATACACACTGGCCGAACTGAAGGGCTGCTCCTGGTACCCAAGCAATTTTTCAAAGTCATTGACAAAGTCGCCGGATGTTACCTGCACCTGGAAATTATCCAGTCCCAATTGCCGGGCCACCGCCGCAGCTTCGGCCGATTCATCTTTTCTGTAACCCGGAAATGCCGCGGTAAATGTTTTTAGAACCGTGCTGCTTTTTGCAATATGATACGCAATTGCGGAACTGTCCAGTCCGCCGCTTAAACTGGTTCCCAATGGAACGTCGCTACGCAGCCTTCTCCTGATGGAAACAGATAGCAGTTCACTCAGTCTTTCCTGCGCCATTTGCAACGGCACGGGAATCACTTCGAGTGAAAGGTCCCAGTATCTTTTAATAACCGGCGACGGTGCATCTAATGAATAGTGGAGGTGGTGTGCGGCCGGTAATTTTTTTATTCGAGCGTCGAACGTCGCCGATAAATCCGATGCGTCTGAAGTGTGGCCCAGCGTTAAAAAGCGTAGCAGCATGGAGTAGTTATCGGTTTGCTTGACGCCAGCTTCATACAGCGCCCTGAGCTCGGAGCCAAACAAAAATGTGTTGTCTGTTTCGTCGTAATAATAATAGAAAGGTTTTTCACCAAACCTGTCGCGCGCACAAAACAATTCCTTCTGCAGATCATCCCAAATGGCAAATGCAAACATACCGTCGAAGTAATCCACGCAACTGCGTCCATATTCCGCGTAAGCGGCCAGGATCACTTCAGTATCGGAGTGTGATGCAAAGAGGTATCCTTTCTTCTCCAGTATCTCCCGTACTTCCGTATAATTATAGATTTCGCCATTGTGAACTATCGAATATCTGGATAGGCAGTGCATCGGCTGCGATGCTAATTTGCTGGTATCGATCACGCATAGCCGCCGATGTGCAAATCCGGCGTTATTGGTTGGGTTGATCCATGTGGACTGGTCATCGGGCCCGCGATGCGCGAGGCACCTGGCCATTTTAGCCAGCTTGTCTTCCTGGATGCGTGAAGGATCGGGCGATATGATGCCGGCTATGCCACACATGATCAGAATTTAAACGGCAACTCGGCTTTTGTGGTGTCCCAGGCCATGAGCAGTTTGGCGCCATCGTCCGTTTTTTCAAATTGCATACTGAATATTTCGAAGGTATTTTCGGTTCGCTGAAGAGGAACATCGAATGAATACACGTCCCTCTTGCTGTGTATTCTGAGTCCCCAGGTGTAAAGGTCATCGTTTAATCGCAGCGTCCATTTTTTCTCGTAGGGAATGCAATAAATAATGTACCTGCCCTTCTTTACCTTTTTACCCATTATTTGCACGTCGGAGAAAAATTCAATTTCAGTGCCTTCGTTGGCGCCGAGCCTCCAGTACGTTCCATACTTCACAACGTTCCCGAATATTTGCCTGCCGTCTTTCGAGGGTCTGCTGTAAATAACCCTTGCCACGGGATGGCCGGTAAATTTGCCCGACATCTTCATGATAGGAAAGTCTTCGGGAAAATAGATCATGTCCATCGGCGACTTATCAATATTATACAACCTTGCTCTTTCTTCTGCATTGTTCGCCGTAGGCTGAACCTTTACCGGTGGCGGGGGATTTTTTCGTGGTTGTTTTTCGCTGCATGAAAGAAATAGGGTAATGAGGGTAAGCCATGCTGGCAGGATGCGATTTATGGATAAAAACATTTAGTGAATATCTGAAAATTTTTCGAGAGAAAATGACCGTAACCCGGGAAAGAATGCCTCGTAGGCCGACCGTAAATCATCGTAGCAATCGGCGAACAACTTCACCGCCGGGCCGCTGTCCGTAATGTATGCAGCCCGATGCACCAGCCCGGCCATACTTCTTTCTATTCCCCAGGCGTATTGATAGTTAAACAGCCAATTGTGTTGCTTCATGTAGGGAAAAATATTGTTAAAGACTTCAGGAAATAGTTCCCGGAAACGCTCCAACTGGCTGTATGCGGTGGTGGTGAAATTCAGAAACTCCTCTTCACCTGTTTTGCGCAGTTCAAGCGCCAGGAAGTGGTCGTACACAACATCAAGAAATGCGCTGGCATACAGGCCGTACGCCGGTTTAAAGATGCGGGCCGCTTCTTTATTTACGGGGTGACTATCGGTGTAGTGATCAATCTGCCGGTGAAACTCTATGCCTGCCAGGATGCGCCGGGGATAGTCGTACTTTTTTTTGCCTTTAACAAAATCGCTGATGAGGTTACCAGTTAAGATCTCCGGGTCTCCAAAGGATAGATATGCATGTGCGAGGTAGTTCACAAATGAATTTACAAAAAAAATCATGGCCCCTGTAACCTTTATTCAGGTACTGCGTCAGATTTATACAACGCGTTTGTGACAAGAAAAACAAGATCAAAAACAAAAACAAATCAAAAACAATCAAAAATAATTACAATGAAAAAGATTCTCACGTTGGCGCTCATGCTGACCATAGTTGCAACAACTGCATTTTCGCATACTACCGGAGTGGTTAACAAGAAAGTTGTCGAAACTTTTAGCAAAGAATTTGCAAATGCTGAAAGCGTAAAATGGGAAGTAACGAATGAGGTTTATAAAGCCACTTTTCGTATCGACGGCCAAACAATGTTTGCTTATTACAACGAGGCCGGAGAGCAGTTGGCCGTTGCCAGAAATCTCATGGTATCTCAGTTGCCGATTACGCTCGCTGCCGATTTGCAGGATAGCTACAAAAAATACCCGCTCACCGAACTGTTTGAAGTGGCCACTGATAATGAAACAGCGTATTACGCAACGGTCCACTCTGCCACTCACGAAATTATTTTGAAATCAACAGGCGCAAGCGGATGGTCGGTTTACAAGAAAGAGAAAAAGTAAAGTCAGTTTAGTTTTAATTGCCCACGCGATCGGGGTCCTGTTTCCAGGGCCCCGTTTTTTATTCATTCATCACCTCCGCCGGCATCGGCGCCCATTTATGAATTAAGGATTAATATTGCGCTAAATTTTTGGACTATGAGCAAGGGACCCGTTTCTGAATTCATCCGGCATCACTACCGGCACTTCAATGCAGCCGCACTCGTAGATGCGGCAAAGGGATATGAAGAGCATTTGGCCGAAGGCGGCAAAATGATGATCACGCTGGCCGGAGCCATGAGTACGGCAGAACTTGGGCTGAGCCTGGCAGAAATGATCCGCCAGGATAAGGTCGCCATCATCAGTTGTACGGGTGCGAACCTGGAAGAAGATATTATGAACCTGGTGGCGCACAGTCATTACAAAAGAGTGCCCAACTACCGCGACCTGAGTCCGCAGCAGGAATGGGAGCTCCTCGAAAATCATTACAACAGGGTTACAGACACATGTATCCCCGAAGAAGAAGCCTTCAGACGCTTGCAAAAACACATTTTCAGGGTATGGAAACGGGCCAATGATAAGGGTGAGCGATATTTTCCTCACGAATACATGTACCAACTGCTGCAAAGCGGCGAACTGGAACAGTACTTCGAAATAGACGCCAAAAACAGTTGGATGGTGGCGGCCGCACAAAAAAATATTCCGCTGGTGGTTCCGGGGTGGGAGGACAGCACCATGGGAAACATCTTCGCGTCGTACGTGATCAAGAATGAGCTGAAGGCGTCCACTATGAAAAGCGGCATTGAATATATGACCGCCCTGGCCGATTGGTACCGGAACAACTCATCGGGAAAGGGTGTCGGCTTTTTCCAGATTGGTGGCGGCATTGCAGGTGATTTTCCCATCTGCGTGGTGCCAATGATGTACCAGGATCTCGAGTGGCACGACGTTCCGTTCTGGAGTTATTTCTGCCAGATCTCGGATTCCACAACGTCTTATGGGTCTTATTCGGGCGCGGTACCCAATGAAAAGATCACCTGGGGAAAGCTGGACATCAACACGCCGAAATACATTGTTGAAAGTGATGCCACCATTGTGGCGCCGCTGATCTTTGCTTATTTGCTGGGGTGGTGAGAAGTTATTATTAACACGAGATCTTATCTACCCTCGCCTGGTGCCTTCCGCCTTCAAAATCCGTGCAGAGGAACACTTCCACCATTTCTTTCGCCTCTGCAATGCTCACAAAGCGCGCAGGTAAGCAGATCACATTGGCGTTATTATGCAGCCTCGCAAGTTTCGAGATTTCCGGCGTCCAGCAAAGGGCCGCCCTGATGCCCTGGTGCTTATTGGCCGTGATCGCCACGCCGTTGCCGCTTCCGCAGATCAGGATGCCTGCCGACACTTCTCTCTTTTCAACGGCATAGGCCACGGGGTGTGCAAAATCGGGATAATCGACCGACTTGTTTTCATAAACACCCATATCCTTCACCTGGAACCCCTTTTCTTCAAGAAACTCCACCAGCGCTATTTTGAATTCGTAGCCGGCGTGATCGCTGCCGATGGCTATCGGTTGAATGTTGTCTCGCATAAAACGCAAGTTACTTTTTTCTATTCTCTCATTTTCGCCTCTTCAATTTTATAGATCCTGGAAGAGAGCAATATGCTGAACTCATACAGGAGGATAAGCGGAACGGTAACCAGCATCTGGCTCATCCAGTCAGGAGACGGCGTTATAATGGCGGCCACAATAAGGATGGCCACGAAAGCGTATTTGCGGTATGTTTTGAGGAACATCGGCGTGATAAGGCCAATTTTCGTAAGCACATAAGCCACAACGGGCAACTGGAAGGAGATGGCTCCTCCAAGGGTAATATTCACGAGGTTATCAACGTAATCGGAAAGCATCGGCCTCGTTTCAAGTATATTGAGCGTGCCCAACTGGTAATTGCTCAGAAAGCTGAAGGTGAACGGCGCCAGCAGGTAATAGCCAAATGCCGCGCCCGTGAAGAAGAACACCGAAACGAAAAAGATGGCGAATCTCGTGGTTTGCACCTCTTTAGGTGTAAGTGCGGGTTTGATGAACTTCCAAAATTCCCAGAAAATGTAGGGAAAGGCGACGATAAAGCCGCCTACAAAAGCTATGGAAATGCTCGAAATGAACTGCGAGCCAAAGGTGGTAGCCTGCAGGTGCGCCGTAACGGCGGGCATGCAAAGCGAATCGCCCATTCCCGCCCAATGACTGAACCGGCAAAGGGCGTCATAACTCCAGAAATCCGGCCGTATGGGCCCCAGGATCACCGTATCAAAAAACACATCCATCTTAATAAAGATGAGAATGGCCACTACGATAATGGCGAGAAGGGACCTCACTATGTGCCAGCGGAGCTCTTCCAGGTGGTCCACGAAACTCATCTCCCTGTCCTGGCTCCGCTTGTTTAAAAAGGATAATGCCATTTATTTATTTACTTCTGTACGCTTATAGCGCCGCAAATTTAAGGGTAATCTCTCCCACTTATTGCAGGATCTTTAAACGCACCATTTCTATCCTCGTGTCGCTCACGTGGAGAATCTCAAACTCATAGTTATTGATAATAATGCGCTCTTTCAGTTTGGGTATCGACTCATGCTCATTGATGATGAATCCTGATAAAGTTTCCGACGATTCATCAGGGAATTCAAAACCATACTTGCCGATAAGGTAATCCAGCTCCAGCCTGCCCGACAGGATGTACTCATCCTCCGCTATTTTCTTCTCCTCGAATTCTTCCACGTCGTATTCATCCTTTATCTCACCAAATATTTCTTCCAGCATATCTTCCATCGTCACGATCCCCGATGTACCCCCAAACTCATCCACCACCCAGGCAATACTTTTCCTTTCTTTTGAAAATTTGCTGATAAGGTCCGTGGCGCTCATGCTTTCGGGAATCGCGGGTATGGGAAGCAATATATCTTTGACCGTAGCAGGATTGGTGAACATATCCAACTGGTGGATGTAACCAACGATCTGGTCGATGTTCCCGTCGTACACCACCAGCTTGCTCAGCCTTGTGTCAACAAATTTTTTCCGCACCTCTTCAATAGATGTGTTCAGCAATATTCCTTCCACCTCCTTTCTCGGCACCAGGCACTCCCTCACTTTCACCTTGTGAAGCGACAGCGCAGCCTCAAAAAGGTCGGCGTTCAGATCCTGGTTCTCTTCCTTAAACTCTTTCGATTGCTGGAAAAAAGTTTCAAGGTCTGCGCGCGAAAAACTTTCTTTCTTCTTGTCGATCCTCATGTCGAAGATGATCCTGAGGATCCATTGCGACAGCGCAATGAACATCCGCGCCACCGTGTGAAAAATGTTGTAACACAGGCCCAGCAGGCCCGCCCGGGTGAAAAACATCAGCAACGCATCGCTTTTGGTACGAAATACCGCCTTGGGGATGAACTCTCCCAGCACGATCACGACGATCATGGAAAGGAAGATTTCCAGCATCAGCCGGAGAGGGAGGATAAACGAACTGATGATCCCCGTCTTATTCAGCAGCAGGTTCCAGAATGCGCTGACCAGCAATACAAAAATTACGAGGAAAAAATTAAACCCGACGATCACCGTACCGATGAACCTCGACGGATGCTCAAACAGTGTTGACAAAAAAACGGCGCTTGCCGAACCCTGCTTTTTCTTGAGCTCTATGTTTAGCCGGTTTGCATTTGCAAACGCCACTTCGATACCGGAAAAAAATGCGATAAAGAGGAAAGCTATACAGATCGCGATAATAACGTAAACGTCCATATCAAAAGATGACCACTAAATTATACATAAAAAATTATCGCGGGAAGAGCTATTTCCTGAATTTTCCACTAAAAACACTGCGGGCAAAGCGTTATTTAACTTTTTTTGGTGCGGCCGGCGCGGTGTCGCCAATAAATCCTTTTACAAAATCCATCGCTTCTTTTCTTGCCGCGTCCAGGTTATGGTTCACAATGGTGTGCGTAAACGAGTGTTTGAACGAAATTTCGTACGACGCCTTGTTGATGCGGGCGTCCAGCGATTCCTTGGTTTCGGTGCCCCGGCCCTGCAATCTTCTTTTCAGTTCTTCGATGGAGGGGGGCTCTATGAAAATTGAGAATGTTTTATCCGGAAACTGTTGCTGTACGTGAATGGCGCCCTTAACGTCTATGTCGAGCACGGGAATTTTGGCGTTTGCCCAAATTCGCTGCAGTTCCGACTTCAGCGTTCCATAGTATTTGCCTTCGTAGACCATTTCCCATTCAACAAATTCGTTGGCCTGTATCTTTTGTTTAAATTCTTCCGGCGACATAAAATAATAGTCCACTCCGCTGATCTCGTTTTCGCGTGGCAGCCTTGTGGCAGCGGAAACCGAGAATGCAAGCTCAGGCACATGCCGCAACAGGTGTGTGGTCACGGACGTTTTACCCGCACCGGAGGGCGCCGTGATGATCAGAATTTTTTGGGTACCGTTCTCCATTGGCTTGCAAATTTACGATCAGGGCAGCCTTTTTATCTGTGCACCGAGGTTTCTTAACCTTTCATCTATATGCTGGTAGCCCCGGTCTATCTGTTCGATATTCTGGATAATGCTTCTGCCTTCGGCGCTGAGCGCCGCTATCAGCAACGCCACACCTGCACGAATATCGGGACTGCTCATCGTTATTCCTCTAAGCGAATGTTGCCGCCCAAGGCCCACCACGGCCGCCCGATGCGGGTCGCAAAGAATGATTTGCGCACCCATTTCCATCAGCTTATCAACAAAAAACAACCGGCTCTCAAACATTTTCTGGTGAATAAGAACAGATCCCCGCGCCTGCGTGGCCACCACAAGCACAATGCTCAAAAGATCGGGCGTAAAGCCCGGCCAGGGGTGGTCATAAATGGTAAGGATGGATCCGTCCAGGAAGCTTTGAATCTCGTAACTGTCCTGTGCCGGAACGTGAATATCATCGCCCGAAAATTCCATGGAGATGCCGAGCAGCCTGAACTTTTCAGGGATCACGCCGAGGTTGCCGATGCCGGCATTTTTGATGGTGATGTCTCCCTGCGTCATAGCCGCCATTCCAATGAAGGAGCCCACTTCGATCATATCGGGCAATAGCCGGTGTTCGGTTCCCGACAGTTTATCAACGCCAATTATGGTGAGGAGGTTGCTGCCAATGCCTTCGATGCGGGCGCCCATGCGGTTCAGCATTTTGCAGAGTTGCTGAATATAAGGTTCGCAGGCGGCATTGTAAATGGTGGTGGTGCCCTCCGCAAGCACTGCTGCCATAATGATGTTTGCCGTGCCGGTTACCGATGGTTCATCGAGCAGCAGGCCCGCACCTTTCAGCCTTGCGGCGGTCAGGTGGAAAAAGCCGTCATCGGCGTCGTAGGAAAAGTTGGCTCCCAGTTTTTGAAAGCCGACGATATGCGTATCCAGTCTTCTCCTGCCAATTTTGTCGCCTCCGGGCCGGGGGATGTAGGCTTTTTTGAAGCGGGCCAGCATCGGTCCCGCGGTCATTACCGAGCCACGCAGCCTGCCACCCTTGTTCCTGAATGCTTCTGTTTCGAGATAGCCGGTATCCACAGCATCGGCCTGGAAAGTGCAGGTGCCTCTGTCAAGCCGCTCTGTTTTCACGCCCATCTCTCCGAGGAGCTCAATTAACAGGTTTACATCGATGATGTCGGGAATGTTGCTGATCGTTACTTTACCGGAGGTGAGCAGTACGGCGCTGATAATTTGCAGGGCTTCGTTTTTGGCGCCTTGCGGAATGATATCTCCCTGTAATTTTTTACCTCCAATTACTTCAAACGATGGCATGAATGATTATTGGCAAAAGATATTACTTATATCTTTTCTTATTAAACTTTGAATTACCGTTATTCCGGTTGTCTCTATTATCCCTGCCGTCTCTGCTGTCACCGCTGCGTCCGCGGGACTGGAATTTGGAATTACGCTTATTTCTGAAGTCGTTGTAATTACTCCTGT
>CAMPGT010000008.1 GCA_946885665.1 uncultured Chitinophagaceae bacterium
TTCTGGTTCATGTAAATTTCGCTTTTATAATACAGCGACACTAATGAATATTTCCCATTGGGGAATTTTGAAAGATAGTCTTCAAACTCGGTCACCGCGCCATTGAAGTTGCCGTTGTTGAACTGCACTTCCGCTTCCTGGTAGGCAAGTTCATCTTCCTGCGACGAAGAAATGTCCTTGCCCATTTTCCGTGCGAACTCTACGTATTCCGCGCTTCTCCCTTCATCAATATAAATGGTGCGGGCATTTTCCAGGGCCGATTCGGCCTGGGCAGAATTGGGAAATTGTTCCAGCAGCGTGGTGTATTGATTGAGCGCCTCTTTATTATTGTTTAAATTATAATAAGCGATGCCAAGCCGCAAATGCGCGGTGGGCTTTAATGAAGAAGCGGATTCGTTTACCACATTCTTCAAAAAAGTAATGGCCTCGCGGTACTGTTCGTTGGCGAGGTACGTGTTGGCTATTTCCATGTTTGCATCGGCACGCAGCGCGGAGGTGGGATACCTTCTGATCATGGTGGTCAGCAGGTCGATTTTTCTTTTCCCATTGCTCACGCCTTCTATCAATGCCTTTTGAAAAGTAGCGTAATCCGACGACGGCCATGAATAGTCGATCACCTTCGAATAGATTGCGTCTGCTTTGCGGTAGTCGCGGTTCATGTAGTAGCAGTCTGCGGTGCGCAGGAACGCATCCTGCTCCATCGGCTCCGCATTCAATTTTGGTGTTTTCACAATCTCCTCAAAAAAGCCTGCAGCCTGGTTGTAGTTTTCTTTTTTCAGGTAGCAATAGCCAAGATTGTATTTTGCGGCCTTCGGCGAAATTTCGCCACTCGGCTGGCTGCTCCTCAGGTAGTCGAAATAATACCTCACGGCTTCGTCAATATTGTTCTGCCTGTAGGCGATCTCGCCTTTCCAGAACTGCACGAAGGGCAATACCGATTGATTGTTGGGCTGCTTCTCTGCCTTCGTCAGCAGTTCCTTCGCCTCGGCCAGCATGCCGTCGTTAATGAGTTCCGATGCACGCCCGAACAGTATTCGCGGATACAGTTGGCGGGCCGTTGCAGATGGGTTTTGCATACCATCGATCATCACGAGCGCCTCGCGGTAGTTGCTGGTATTGGCCAGCACTGCTACAAGCAGGTCCTTTGCCTCGGCATTGTATTCCGATTGCGGAAATTCCTGGATAAACTTCTGCAGTTCCTTCAGCGCCACGTCCTGGTGACCGAGCTCAAAGGAAAGTTTCCCGTAATTGAACGCTGAAATTTCTTTCTGCTTGGCATTGCTGCTGTTTGTTGAGCAGAAGAGGAAGGCGTTGCGGGCATTTGCCTTCTGGTTCGTTTTCAGGTAAGCATCGCCCAACAGGTACATGGCGTCCTGCGCCAGTGAATCTTCTTTTCCTCCCAGTTGCTTGAAGCCCTCGATGGCTTTAGGAAGGTTCTTGGTTTGGTAGTAGCAATAGCTTAATTCATACAGGTCCTGGCGGCTTACCTTCTTTGATTTGTTCACATATTCTTCGAGGTAAGGCAACGCCTTGTCGAATTGTTTTTTCTCGAAATAGCTATGGCCCACCAGTTGGCGCATTTCCAGGTCGTACACCTGGCTGCCGCCTTTCAGTTTATCTTCCGCATAGGCCAAAGCCTTATCTTCCTGCTTCAGCGAATACTGGATCGTGGAAATATAATAAGGAACCACTTTCCCGTATTGCGGGTGATTCTCGACAATGCGAAACGCTTCGAGCGCATCGCTGTAGTCGCGATCGTAAAAGGCAATAAACCCGTAGTAATAATTGGCGTCTTCGTAATTGGGATCTTTCGGCATCTGCCGGATGACGTTGAGCAGGGGCTTGGCCTGCTCGAAGCGTTTAACGGTAAAGTACGAGTAGCCGAGGTGAAATTTCATGACGGCTATCTCATCATTCGAAAGGTTAGATATGTTCACATTTTCGAATGCCGCAATCGCTTTGGGATAATCCTGTTTCCTGAAATGGTACTCAGCCAGGTGGTAGCTCATCATCTGCACCCGCGCGCTGTTGTCTTCGAGGTCCACGAATTCCTGTGCGTTGTATTCGGCGCGCTCTTCGTTCTGCTTAAGGGCACACACAATGGTATAGTACCGCACTTCCTGGTAGTTCAGGGCATCATTGCTCCTGTCGGTTTCCCGAAGTCGCAACTGAAGGTCCTTTAATATCGGGTAGGCAAGACTGTATTGTTCTTTCTGAAAAAATTCCTTTGCCTGGTTGAAGGAAGCCTGCGGGTCGTTGATGAAACGGGATTGCTGTGCTGATGCGAAGTACGAAAGACCGATCAACAGGAGTAGTACAGGCGGTTTCTTCATCTGGAAAATTATTCGTTATAGGTCTTTTGAGACGGCAACGGTAAAGATTCTAAATATTTTATTTTTGACCAAACATCATTCCAAACACGTGTGGATAAATGGGAGGATTAACAATCTTTTTTGATAAATTGAGTGCTTTCAAATTCCTTTGCATTCGAACGTAAAAACTAACCATGAAAAAACTGTTCAGTACCAGCCACAGCGCATCTTCTTTTAACCTGGCGATGTTTGTACTACGGGTGGGGGCGGGCATCCTGATGATCCATCATGGATACGACAAGCTCGTTCATTTCAACCAGTATTCGCAAAATTTTATACACTTCCTCGGGATGAGCGCCCCGGTCAGTCTCTCACTGGTGATCTTCGCTGAATTTTTTTGTTCTGTTTTTCTTATGCTCGGGTTATTCACAAGGCTCGCCGCCATACCCCTGATCATTGACGTATCCGTCGCCGTCGTAAAGGGCCACAAGATGGATATATTGGGAGAAGGCGAGCATGCCGCGCTTTTTGTACTCATATTTATCATCATTCTCATTTTAGGGCCTGGCAGGATCAGCGTCGACGGAATGATAACGAAATAAGCAGCCGATGAAGCTAACCGCATTGAAGTCCGATACCATCAGGAAAAGGGGCAGCTATTCATTCAGGTATCTGTTATCGGGCTATTTTACTGACCGGACATTCAGACCGATGATCACGCTACGGGTGTGCCAGGCTACGCGCGATGCGAAATTTTTCGGCCGGATGGTTCACATTTTTTTCCGGCTCCTGCATCGCCGGGCCTGCAACAAGGCCGGCATAGACCTGCCCTGGAAAACAAAAATCGACGGAGGTTTTGCGCTTGTACACGGGTGGGGCGTGGTGGTGAACGGACGTTCGATCATCGGCAAAAACGTTACCTTCTTCAACGGTGTTACATTAGGTAAAAGGGAACGGATCGCAAAAGACGGAACGCGCTCGAACGAATATCCTGTAATTGAAGATGAAGTGTGGGTGGGTCCGCATGCGATCATTGTGGGCGGTGTGGTGATCGGCAGAGGATCACGGGTGGGCGGCGGCGCTTTTGTAACCGGGAACGTTCCGCCCTACTCCACTGTTGTGGGCAATCCCGCAACGGTGGTGAAAACAGGCGGCATGCCGGATGTAAAGAACCCGGCGCCATAAATTTTACTAGCTATGGATAACGAACCGGTGATGACTTCCATCATCACTATTGGAGACGAACTGATGATTGGCCAGGTGATCGATACCAACAGTGCATGGATTGGCCGGCAACTGAACGAACAGGGATTTTGGGTGAGAAAAAGAGTTGCCGTTGGCGACAACGCCGCGGAGATACGCGAAGCCCTCGACGAGGAAAGACGGCACTCCAAAATAATATTGATCACAGGCGGCCTCGGCCCTACGGCCGATGACATTACAAAACCTCTTTTGTGTGAATATTTCGGGAGCAGGCTGATCGTCAACCAGGATGTGCTGGAACACGTGCGGCACCTCTTTGAAGATGTCTTTAAACGGCCCTTCACCGACATAAACAGGAAGCAGGCTGAAGTTCCCGAAGCCTGCACCGTGATTCACAATGCACGGGGAACCGCACCGGGCATGCTTTTCGAAAAAGACGGCGCGGTGTTTATTTCCATGCCCGGCGTACCCTACGAGATGCAGGGCATGATGA
Organism: uncultured Chitinophagaceae bacterium; assembly: GCA_946885665.1. Next base: position 4,009 of record CAMPGT010000008.1, read on the forward strand.
CCACCACGGTAATTCCGCTGCTCAAAGAAAAGTTTACGCCGGCAGCGATACTGCACAGAACACTGCTGACGGTGGGCATTGGAGAATCGGCGCTGGCCGAACACATCCACAACTGGGAAATGGCCCTGCCGCCCTATTTAAAACTGGCCTACCTGCCCGGCCACGGCATGGTTCGTTTACGTATAACCGGCACCGGTAGTAACCGCGAGGCGCTTGCGCGTGAGATAGACGGCCGGTTTTCGGTGCTGAAAAAAAATGTCGCCACATGGATGGTAACGGATGAAGATCTTACGATGGCGCAGGTGGTGAGCAGGTTGCTGAGGGAAAAGAATAAGACACTGTGCACCGCCGAAAGTTGCACAGGTGGATATATTGCGCACCTGATCACCAGCATCCCCGGATCTTCTTCGATCTTCAGGGGCAGCGTGGTGAGTTATGCAAACGGCGTGAAGACGGATGTGTTGCAGGTAAACCCGCAGACGATCGAATCGTTTGGCGCGGTGAGTGAAGAAACAGTAAAGGAAATGGTGAAAGGAGGGATCGCCGCATTGAAAGCCGACTACTGTATTGCCACGTCGGGCATCATGGGTCCCGATGGCGGCAGCGAGGCGAAGCCGGTGGGAACGGTTTGGGTGGCGGTTGGTGACAGGGATAGTGTGGTAACGCACCGTTTTCAGTTCCGGTTTGACCGCATGCGCAACATCGAGACCACGGCGATGCAGGCGTTGAATTTGCTGAGGAAGAAGATGGGGGAGTGAGGGCGAAAGGGCAAAGGGGAGACGCAATATTTTTCAATTTAAAAAGATTTCGCGCACAGTGCGCCGCTAACACCCGTTAGTTTTTTTTCGCCTTAGAAAATGCAATTCCTTACTTTTGTCCGGAACAAATATCTAATCCACTGTTATGGCCATAGTTGACCTGGTAATGCCAAAATTGGGAGAAAGTATTATGGAAGCCACCATTCTGAAGTGGCACAAGAATCCCGGCGACACCATCGCAATGGATGAAACAGTGTTGGATATCGCTACCGACAAGGTAGACAGTGAAGTGCCCTCGAGCGTTGAAGGCGTGCTGCATGAACAACTTTACCAGGTAAACGATGTGGTGCCGGTGGGCGCCATCATCGCCCGCATACAAACGGAAGCCGCCGAACCGGTTCATACCGCACCGCAGCCTGCTCCGGTTGAAGCATCCGCCGGACCCGAACCCGCGCAGCCCAAGCCTTCCTTTTCAAACGCTTCGCAAAGACCAACAGCAGGCACCAACCGCTTTTACTCCCCGCTGGTGCTGAATATTGCCGCCAACGAAGGAGTGAGCATGCAGGAACTGGAATCTATCCCCGGCACCGGCAATGAAGGCCGGGTTACCAAGAGGGATATTCTTCAATATGTAGTGGACCGTAAATCGGCCAACGGCGATGGCAAACACGCAACGGACCGCCGCAACACTGAATATGCCACCGTAGAAGTGATCAACGAACCGGTTCACCATTACCAGCCCATCGCGGCTCCGCAGCAGCCGCCCGCTGTTTACACCGGCAACGTGGAGATCATCGAAATGGACAGGATGCGGAAGATGATCGCCAGGCACATGGTGGAAAGCATACACACGAGCGCACATGTAACGAGTTTCGCCGAAGCCGATGTTACGAATATGGTTATGTGGAGAGAAAAGGTGAAGAAGGAATTTGAAAGAAGAGAGAACGAGAAGATCACCTTCACTCCTTTGTTCATCGAAGCGGTTATCCGCTGCATCAAGAAATATCCGTGGCTGAACAGCAGCGTGGATGGAGAACGGCTTATCGTAAAGAAAGATATCAATATAGGCATGGCCACTGCCCTGCCCTCCGGTAACCTGATCGTTCCCGTTATCCGCAACGCCGACCAGTTGAATCTCGTGGGACTTACCCGCCAGGTGAATCGGCTCGCCAACGATGCACGTTCAAATAAATTGAGGCCGGATGACACTGCGGATGGAACGTTTACTTTAACCAATGTGGGTTCATTCGGCAGCATTATGGGTACGCCCATAATCAATCAGCCGCAGGTAGCGATCCTCGCCGTTGGCGCTATCAAGAAAAAACCGGTAGTGATTGAAACTGCACAGGGGGATTCCATCGCCATCAGGCACATGATGATCCTTTCACTGTCTTATGACCACCGCATCATTGACGGTGCATTGGGCTCCACTTTCCTCAACGCCATAGCGAAAGAGCTGGAGAATTTTGATGCGGAAAGGGAGATTTGAGAAGAGGGCTAAGGGCAATCGGCAATCGGCAATGAACTTCAGTTTTAAGTTTTAAGTTTTAAGTTTTACCTGAAGGGCAAAGGTCCACCCCCGGCGCTTCGCGCCACCCCCGCCAGCGGGGGATACCAAGTAGCAACACTTAAAATAAAAAAGAAAAAATATTTCCCCACCCTGAGGGAGGGGTCAGGGGGTTGGGAAGATCCGAAATTAAAGAACTTGTGAAACTGAAGACGTGAGACGGGAGACGGGAAACGTGAAACAGGAGACGGGAAACGTGAGACGGGAGATGGCTTTAACTTTTAACTTTTAACTTTTAAGTTTTAAGTTTTCTAAGCCGCACTAATATATCTCACCAAAGATCTCTTGGCAACGGGAAGCAGCGTCTCATCGATCGGGAAGGCAAGGCCGGTTTCAATACAATACACCGCAGGATTCGGCAAATCTTTTTTCATTCTCAGCAACTCAGTCTTGATATTTTCATACGTGTTTACAATGCCGCGGCTCCAGTCATTGATATGCTCCGTTTTAATGGACCGGTATTTTTCATCCTGCTGGTGAAAGATACTCAGGCTGTACTGGTACACCCTCGTTCTCTTGTGTTTCATTTCAGAAAGAAAAAAATACCCTTCGTTGATCTCCAGCGGCACAATGCCGACAGGAAAAATATTCAGTTGCGTTTCAACAAATTCATAAATCTCGGTGCCATTGGAAATGGTGCTCTTTATTTCATCGGCCGAATAATTGATGATGTCTTCCAGTTCAAGCATCAGCTCATCATCCCCGATCATCTGCTCATACAGCATCTGCAATTTTTCCATTTGAATCATGGATAACTTTTTCGGGAACTGCTCCTGCAGGTATTTCTTGTTTTCCCTGAATGCAACGAGATTATTGTAGTGAAAAATGATGTCGGCAAGCTGAGGGTAAAGCTTGTTTTCTCCGAAGTATTTGTTTACTTCCTGCAAATACGCCAGCAGCGTATATTTTTTAAGCTCAAAATCTATGTAACCATCTGCGAACCATGTTTCGGAGAGTGTTTTCATAAGTTGCATTTAGTAAGAAAATCCTACTATCAATTTAAGCTTAAAAATCAGAAGTTAAAAGTTAAATGTGAAGAATTTCGTCTTTCCTGTAGTCCTTGAACAAGCTGTACCATCTCATTTTCAGTACACCCAAAATGCCTTCTTTAACGATGCCCTTATGCATCTTCGACACACCAAACTTTCTGTCCTGGAAAATGATGGGCACCTCCACAATTTTGAAACCAAGCTTCCAGGCGGCAAATTTCATTTCTATCTGGAAAGCATAGCCGAGAAAGTGGATCTCATCGAGGTTGATGCTATTGAGCACTTTCTTTTTGTAACAGATGAATCCCGCAGTGGTGTCTTTAACCGGCATCCAGGTGATGAGCCTTGTGTAGATGGAGCCGCCCTTCGAGAGCAAGATGCGGTTTTTGGGCCAGTGAACCGTTCCTCCACCCTTCACATATCTCGAACCGATGGCCACATCGGCGCCGCCGCTGCAACACGCATCATAAAGCCTCACCAGGTCGGCGGGATCATGCGAAAAATCGGCATCCATTTCAAAGACGTAGTCATACCCTCTCTCCAGCGCCCACTTGAAACCGTGAATGTAAGCGGTGCCGAGGCCCGACTTTCCCGTGCGTTCTTCGAGAAAAAGGGAGGCCGGATATTCGGCGATGAGCTCTTTCACGATGGCGGCGGTGCCATCGGGAGAACCATCGTCAATCACCAGCACATGGAAATTCTGTTGAATGGCCATGATTGCCCTGATGATGGGGGAAATATTTTCCTTCTCATTATAGGTAGGTATAATGACGAGCTTTTCCAATTAGCCTTTCTTTAGCATCATACGGTTAAACACTTCTGTCAGCTTATGCTTCGTGTGAAGGGGGAAATCGCCCTTCATCATCCAGTCGTAATACTGCGGCTCGGCTTTTAGCACATCAGTGACCACGCGTCCCTTGTGCTTGCCGAAGTTAAACACCTCTCTGCCATTCTCCATGATCATTCTCCTTGCAAAGTCAACCGTATTTTCCTCGCCGATGCACTTGAGGATACTGTCAACGGTGAGGCCCAGTTGCGGATACCGTTCAACCTGCGATTGCAGCACTTCCCACGTTGCCACGGCATCGGCTTCTGCGCTGTGCGCATTGTCGAGCATGCCGTTGCAATAAAATTTATAAGCCGCGGCAAGGGTGCGCTGCTCCATCTGGTGAAATATCTTTTGTACATCCAGCAGCCTGCGGTTCTTCATGTCGAATTCCAGGGATATGCGCAGGAACTCTTCAACAAGCATAGGAATATCGAAACGGTTAGAGTTGTAACCCGCCAGGTCAGCAACATCGATAAACTGCCGGATTTCATTGGCCACCTGCCTGAAGACCGGCGCATCTTTTACCATCTCATCGGTAATGCCGTGTATTTCTGTAACGGCGGGAGGAATGGGCATTTCCGGGTTGACCAGTTTTCTCTTCACCGTCTTCCTGCCATCGGGCATAATCTTCACAATTGCGATCTCTATGATACGGTCCGTACTCAGGTTCATCCCCGTAGCCTCGATATCAATGACTGCAAGCGGCTTTGTTAATTGTAACATCACAAGGTTTAATGATTATATCAGTTTACTTGATTCGCAAATTTAAGCATATCCCTATCACCAAATTTCGGGCACTCGTCCGGGGTAACCGGCATCATTCATGCCAATGACTGCATTGCGCCGTTCAATGCCGAAAAGATCACAATATATCATCAAAATCTTGGTTAAAGCAGTGCCAATACTTGCATTTACAGGTTTTTATTATTTACTTTGATGTCTGCATTCGTCTATCCCTGAAAATCCCCTTATTTCCCGGTCCGCTCCTTTGAATTTCATCATGTTGATGTGATCGTTAACCCCTAACCAGGTTATTCATTCACTTTAAATACGTTAAAATGAAAAGGACGCTTATCGCATTGGCACTGATAATAGCGACTGCTGTAGGCTTTGCCTCCTGCACCGCCCAGCAAGGTTGCCAGTCAACCCGGGGATATGTAGGATATGGAGCCAGATAAAGGAAAATCTTTGTAATTGTTAGCCGCATGAATCTTTCAGGCTGTACCTTGCACGCCGGAAGATCGGCGACTAACAGTTACAAATCAAGAAAACATGGATTGGAAAGTGTTGAATGAAGAGGGGCAACTGCAGGAAATCATCAAAAACTCCGGGACCAGGCCACAAATAATTTTTAAACATAGCTCGCGCTGTGCCATAAGCGCCGTGGCAAAGGGAAGGCTGGAACGGGCCCCGGCGCCTGCCAATGTGGATTTTTACTTCCTCGACCTGGTACGTTACAGATCAGTTTCCAATAAAATAGCGGAAATTTTTGGGATACATCATGAATCACCGCAGGTGCTCATGGTCAGGAACGGCGTATGCATATACGACGAGAGCCATATGGGAATAAATATGCAGGAAATCGCTTCGCAGTTAATTTAGAAAATGCTTTACGGATTCGAACTTTTTCGTTTATAAAAGTTCAGTGTGGGCACCACGCCCAGCGCCTCTTCACTTAACGTATAAAATCCCGAACCGTCAGCAGCAAAACACACCGCCTCGCCCTGCGCCTCCATCTGGTAGTCCAACTGTTCGGGCGCCGCGGCCAGGGCAGCCGCCACCCCTTCGCCCGGCTTGCTTGTATAATGATACAGGTCTGTGTAGGTTTTTATAATTATCTCATCGTTGGCCGGCGACAGGCAGGCACTCACAACACCGCTGTAAGTAAGTTCCGACACGAACTGCGCAACGTTTACGGATGTCGTGTTCTGCGGGTAAGCTAACCTGTAAACGCGCGACTTTGCATCTCTTTTGGTAATGATGAAAATATCGCCAGTGGTGTTATCCACCAGGAGCGCCTCCGCATCGTGCTTGCCGTCGGCGTAAGTAAATCTTATCTTATCAAAAACGGTTACCTGCTTCACGCCTTCCGCGGGTTCCTCAAAACGATAGATGTAGTATTCGTCGTATTGCTGGTTGTTGTCGCCTATGTCGCCAACATAAAGAAACGATTTACCGTTTGCCGGCCCGTTTCCCGTAACCACATCTTCCCAATCGCGATTTGTTGCACCATCGAGCAAAACAGAATCCGTGATCGCTCCATCATTTTGCAGCAGGTACAGCAAGGGCGGGTTTCCACTATCCTGTTCCACCCATAGTTTGTTTTTATTGACCTTGCTATAGGTGATGCCCGATGCCTCCTTCACTTTGGTACCGGTTAAGGCAATGGCCTGCGGGGCGCTTTCATAACCTGGCGCCGGCGGCGTTTCTGTTTGCGTACTTGATTTCTTGCACGCGAAAAACAGCATTAGCAGGGGCAGTAACCTTTTCATAATTTCTTCAGGAGTTTTTATTCATTGCGGGCTTTTTTCTGCCCACATAATTCTCTATCTTCTTCATCGTCCACAACGAAAGCACCAACCATATCACTCCCATCGAAAATCCTGCGAGTACGTCGCTGGCGTAGTGCACACGAAGGTAGATGCGGCTGAATCCAATCAACAAAATAGATAACGAAAGCAAGATAATCAAGGCGGCGCGAAAGACCTTGTTCCTAACGTAGCGCCACGCCAAAACGACGAGCAGGCCATAGAAGGTCATCGCCGACATGGCATGGCCGCTCGGATAGCTGAACCCCATTGCTGCCTGGTAAACGGGATCATCGGGCCGCTGCCGGCTGAAAAATAATTTCAGCGACCACATCACGATGAAGCTGCCCAAAGAAACCACGGGCACGCTGATCGAGTACCACCGGTGCTTGCGGATAAGAAAGAATACAGCGAGAATAATGTTGGCGGGAATGAGAAAGTTATGGGACCCGAAGAGGGTCACCACCCGCATAACGTTAGTGAGGAAAGGACTGATGAAGGGATGAATACCTGCAAAAACCGCATTGTCGAATGCATTGTCCTTTTCAACAATGATCTCATCGGTTATGTAGAAGAAGGCGACGAGCGAAAGAATGAAGAGAACAATTACAATGACCAGCTCAACAGACAGCAACGCCAGCGCCGCGAAAAATTTCCGGAACTTTTGCAGCATGGAAACTTAAAAGGCGTTCTTGTTTCCCCGGAAGGTATTGTAAACAGTGAGGAACATGATCCTGATGTCGAGCCAAACGCTCCAGTTCTCCATATACCAGATGTCGTGTTCAACACGCTGCTGCATCTGCATGATGGTTTTTGTTTCGCCCCTGAAGCCGTTCACCTGCGCCCAACCTGTAATACCGGGGGTCAGGAACTGCCTGATCATGTACTGGCCGATCACCTTTGAATAATCTTCGGTGTGTTTGAGCATGTGCGGCCGCGGGCCAACGATACTCATTTCACCTTTCAGCACATTGATGAATTGCGGAAACTCATCGACGTTGGTGCGCCGCATGAATTTGCCGATGCGTGTAAGGCGCGAATCGTTTTTTGTGGCCTGTTTGCTGTTGGCATCGGTGTTCACTTTCATGCTTCTGAACTTGTAGCACCTGAACGGCATATTGTCGCGGCCGCTTCTCTCCTGTATAAAAAAGATGGGGCCCCTCGATTCGAGCTTGATGAGCAGCGCCATCAGCGGAACGAGCCAGGAAAGAATAAAGATGATGACAAGGATGCTCACCACCACGTCGAATAACCGCTTTTTGATACGGTTGCTCACGTCGTTGAGCGGTTCGGTGCGAATGGAGAGCACCGGCATATCTTTCAGGTAGTCGATGTACACGGGACGCTTGATGAAGAAAGAGAGGTCGGGAATGATCCTGAAGCGGATACATTCCTGGTCGGCCTGCATCATCAGCTCATAAATTTCAGCATCCTGTTCGGGTCCGATGGTCGAATATATTTCATTGACCTGGTACCGTTTTGAGATGTCCATCACATCTCTGATGTTGCTGACGATGGGATAGTTGGAAAGCTCGTGAACGTTCTTCGCCTCTTCACAAAAGCCGACGATCTCGGTATTCATACCTTCCTCTTCGAGGTAATTCACGAGCTTTTTTGCTACATCGTTGTAGCCGATGATCACCACCTTTCTTACAAGGTATTCCTGGTGCCTGAAGTAATGTCTTATCATAAGATAAATAAACCTGTTAACCATCAGCATGATTCCCATGCTTGAAAGGGTAACAGAGATGAATATGCGTGATAGCCTGTATTGTTGGAAAAAGTAGAGGTAAAGCATAACGATGCCCAGCCAGCCGAAATAGATGCGCATGCTTCGCCTGGCGAACACCTCGAATGTGTTGATGTATTTTTCGTTATACATGTTGCCCACCCAGCACACCAGCATCCATGCGAGGTTCAGGAACAGCCAGAACCTGGCATATACAACGAATGCCTGTAACGGGATGGATTCGCTTAACCATAATTGAGCAACAAGCACAATCAGGTTGAGCGTGATGAGGTCCAGGCCCGCCAGCACAAGCTGAAGGAACCTGATAAAACGATAGTTCATGATGTTAACTTAAAAGTCAAAACTGAAAAACGCGCATACACCTGCAGCGGCAAGAGATGCTATGAGGAACAGCATTAAAAAAATCCAGGTTGAAGCGCAACAGGTATCAGCTTAAGTTAAAGCCGGAGAAGCGGCATACAGTGAAATCAGCTTCTCCACAATTCTCGGCGATGTTTTTCCATCCCATAGCGGCGGCACGCCGCCCTTTTTCCATTTTCCGCTCATTAACCTGTCTAGATAAGGGGCAAGATGGGCAGGATCGGTGCCTACAAGTTCATTCGAACCAAGGGTTACCGTTTCCGGGCGCTCGGTTGAATCGCGGAGCGTCATGCAGGGTACCTTGAGTATTGTTGTTTCTTCGGTGATGCCGCCCGAATCGGTGATGACTGCCTTTGCATTTTGTACCATATAAATGAATTCCAGGTAACCCATCGGTTCCACCTGCAGCAGCCGCGGGTGGTTATAGCTGATGAGTTCCAGCTTTTGCCGGGTTCTCGGGTGAACCGGGAAAACAACAGGTGTTTCGCCCGTTCCGTCCAGGATGGCATCGAGCATTGCTTTCAGCTTATATGGATCGTCCACGTTTGCCGGACGGTGAAGGGTGACCAGGAAGTACCCCGACTTTTGCAGTCCAAACTGCTGCCAAAGGGCAGGCTGCTGCAGGCGATCGAGGTTCTGGTATAACGTATCGATCATAGTGTTGCCAACAAAGTGAATACGGCTTTCTTCCACTCCCGCGTTACGCAACTGCTTGTTGGCCACCTCGCTCGTGGTGAAGAAATGGTCGCAAATGGAATCGGTAACGATCCTGTTGATCTCTTCGGGCATGGTCATGTCGCCCGAACGGATGCCGGCTTCCACATGTACCACCGGAATGCATAATTTTTTTGCCACGATCGTGCAGGCCATGGTGGAGGTTACGTCTCCCACTACAAGCACCACATCGGGCCTGTCGGCTTCCATCACCTTTTCAAACCGCGTCATGATCGCTGCGGTTTGTTCGGCTTGCGACCCTCCGCCTGCTTCGAGGTTAACGTGCGGTTCGGGAATGCCCAACTGCTCAAAAAAGTCACCACTCATCTTCTTGTCGTAATGCTGCCCGGTGTGAATTAGGCGGTAGTCGATGTCCTGCTCATTGGCCTGCGCCTCGTGTATTGCCTTAATAATGGGCGCCACTTTCATAAAGTTGGGACGTGCGCCTGCGATGATAGCAACGATCATAGTTATTTTGAAAGTTTTGTTTTCGTATGTACGGAATGGTTATTCATCCATCAGATGTTCGATTTCATCGGCTTGAAGCGGTGTTTCACCACCAGCACGATGAACTTCCAGTTGCCCACCAGGTAGCGTTTGAACATGCGCTTGGGTTCCTGGTAAACCCTGTACAGCCATTCAAGGCCGCTGTTTTGCATCCACAGGGGTGCTCGCTTGACTATTCCTGCAATCACGTCAAAGCTGCCGCCTACTCCCATTGTAAAATTGACCGAACGGAGCAGGTCGCGGTTCTCATATAAAAATTTCTCTTTTACCGGCGATGTGATGGCCACAAAAAGCATATTGGCGCCGCTGTCGGCGATCTGCTGCGCAATTGCGCGCTCGTCGGCCTTTTTGAAATAGCCGTTCCTGTAACCCGCAATGATGTTGTAAGAATATTTTGAAGCGTAATGCTGTACCACCGTGTTCAGCACGTGTTCTTTCGCACCGAAGAAAAATATCTTGTAGCGCTTGCGGTACGCAAGGTCCACCAGGTTATCCATCAGGTCTATGCCGGTAACGCGTTCGACCAATGGCTGTCCCAAAAATCTGGACGCCCAAACCACCCCCTGCCCATCGGCGTTGATGATGTCGGCGGTCACCACACTCTCCTTGAGCTCGGGATCCTTGTGCATCAGCACGATTTTACCTGCATTGACTACCGTGTGGCTGAGCCGCTGGTCGCTGTCTATGGCGTTCGCGATCAACTGGATAGTCTCCTGCATCGTCATGTTATCAATGGGCGTTCCGAGGATATCAACCCGGGACTGTTTACTCGCTTGCATATAGAGTCGAAATTATTATTTATTACGTAATACGACAGGCCATAAAAGATCCATGCCTGCGACCACCTGATATACGCTATTTTATTGGTCAGGTATTTTCTTTTCTGATAATAAAAATAGCCTTCAGGCGACTGCATATTCTCCACTGTCCATTTCATCACTCTTTCTGCCAGATCCTTGTGGCGCTGAAACGTTCCTGCTTTGTGAAGGGTAACGAAAAGCTGTGATGGTGCATGAATGTCTATAGGATAAAGCGAGTTGTTGTAATAGAACGAGCGGCCCTGTTCGTCGAAAAAATTACGGAGGTAGTAATCCATCCCTTTGTCGATACAGCCGTCGAATGAATCGTCGCCGGAAAAGCGGCGATAGTCAATGATACATTCAAGGTTGAACCCGGTGTGGAAGTTGTCGATCCACTGGTGCCAGGGTAACGTGCTGTAAAACCACGACCCGTCGGCATTCTGGTATTCGCAACAGTAGGCCACCGATTTTTTCGCCGCTTCGATCAATTCTTCTTCCCTCGTGTAAGAATAAATCCTGCTTAACAATCTTGCACCCAAAAGCGATGCATTGAATACGGAGGTCTTGTCTATAGGAGAATAGGAAAATACGAAATTTCCGCTGTTATTAAAAGTCCTGTTGAGATCCCTGAGAATGAAGTTTTTCGTAGAAACGGCTTCATCATAATACAGTTGGTTGCCGGTCAGTTCATAGGCATCCAGCAAAGCGTTCGAAGCGAACGTCGAGGCCACTACCGTGGGGGTGAATTTCGGAAAATAAAAGGCCTTCGATTGCCACGGAAAATTGTAGCCCCAGCAGTTTCCGGAGTATCCCGGCGACTTCATCGCAATCAACCTGCCGGCCAAAAATTCTATCCTTTCCGCATACTTCTCAAGTCCTTCCACACGGGCCAGGTTCACGTACCCGGTAAGAAACAGGGCCAGCCCCTTGGGATTGTAATCTTTCTTTATGCCCACCAGTGGCCGCAGGTTAACCGGCAGCTTCTTGAAGAGCTGGATCCAGGCGAGCCGGGGATACCGGGCACGCGCGAAAGGAAGGCTCTGAAAAAGGCGGCTGTTAAGGCCATCGTAAGGGTCATAGCCCTTAAAACCTTCCTTCTCACAATACCTCATTAAACGTTCTAAACTCTTCTTAGCGGACACCATATATATTAAACAATAAAATTACCTTTAGTTCTTTACAATCGCAAGCTATGTCAGTTTCGACACCACCAGCTTGAATTTTCCCGACCTGGTTTTCTGAATATCGTCCTCTTTTACCTTGTTGAACCTGATTACGAGCGTGTTATTAAGCCTTTGGCGAAGCTTTTTCTCCAGCAACCCCTGATTGTCGTTATTAAATCCGTCGGCGGTAACCACGTTCACCAAAATTTCTCCCTGTTTTTCCTGGATAATCTGTGCATACCGCAGGTGCGGGATGCCCTGGAAGGCCACTCCCAGCCTGCCTATCCGCGTACCATCTTCCAATACCACAACATCATCCATCCTGCCTTCTATCGAGCTGACGCCGGTTCCCTTGCCGCATGCACAGGGCCCGTCCATCATCACAAACGTGTCGTCGATCCTGTATTTGATCAGCGGAAAAGCCTTGTTGATAAACGAGGTGGTCACCACCCCTTTATCTTTAAACTCAAAAAAGCTGTACTTGGGCGCTTCATGATAATTACCGTGCTCACATTCATGCAGCAAGATCGATCGCTCCGCGGTGCTGTACCGGTCATATATCCTCCCTTTGAAAAAATTCTCGATCTTTTCACGCTGGAACGGATATAATGTTTCAGAAGAAGTAAACAGCAGAGGCACATGCGCATGCAGGCCCTCCTGCTCAAATAGGTTCACCATCGTGAACAAGGAACTGGGAAATGCCACGATCGCCTTCGGCCTGAAGTCATGGATGTATTTCGCATATCTTTTGATATTGGCCCTCGACAGCAGGTAACTCGACAAATACAGGGCGTTCTCCGACTTGTTGAAATAATTCAGGGTTTTATTATCCAGCACCCCGCGCATCGAGATATGCTTTTCGCCCACAGCAAGCCCCATGGTCTTCCTGTATTGCCACACATAGGCGTTTTCTTTCAGTATCGAACCTGCCGAACGGTAAAGGTTAAGAGGCGACCCGGAAGTACCGCTGGTATATGCCTTTTTCAACATCTTCGCACGTGAGGTAAGCAGGGCCTCTTCTTTGTCCCTGATATCCGCTTTGCTGATTTCGGGCAGCGACGCATACACCTCGCCGAAAGAACCGCGCAGGTCAATTCCGTTGTAAAGGTTTTTATAAAATTCTGAATGTTCTGCTGCAAATCGGATCATTCTAAGGGCCTCTTTTTCTTTGATAAGCCTTAATTCTTCCGGATCCTTGCTATCAAGCAGATCCAGCCTTGCTATCTGCCTGTTCAATAAAAAATTATGCCGGGTATAATAAGTGATCGTCTCCTTGATTTGATTAACCATTAAGCCGTATTCATTTGGGTGTATAACTGTTCCAGTGATCTGACTACCGATCCGGCGGTGTAATTGCGGCTCACAGACATCGAATTCAATCCATATTCCTTCAAAACGCTTTTATTGCTCAGCACTTCTTCGATAATATTATTCAGCGCTTCCAGGTCGCCGGGTTTAAAAAGCCAGCCGTTGAAGCCGGGCCGGACGATTTCGGGTATGCCACCAACATTTGTTGAAATCACGGGCTTGCCATACGACATGGCCTCGAGTATGGAAATGGGAAGTCCTTCATTGTAGGAAGGCAGTACGTATATGTCGCACTGGTTGAGCAGGTCGGCCTTTTTCGGACCGCTTACCCACCCTGCAAACTGCACATCTCCGTTGATGTCATACTTTGCGATAGTATTATTGAGGCGCTCCACTTCTCCAATGCCGCCAATGGTGAAGCTAACCTTGTCTTTGAATGCAGGCCGGTTCTCGGCAAGCACCGAAAGCAGGTCGAAAACACCTTTCTTTTCGTTGATATGCCCGAGAAACAACAGGTTGACGGTGCCGTTTTTAATTGTTTCCCTGATCATCGGCGTCTCGATCACGTTGTTGATAATTTCCAGCCTTTTGAGCTTAAATGTTTCCGAATAATATTTTTTCCAGTTGTCGGAAAGACAGATTACCGCATCGGCATGTTCAAGAATAAAACGGATATATCGCTTTGTCAATTTGCTGTGCCGGTAAAAGTTGTGAAATCCGCCACCGTGAATATGCAGGATGACCTTTTTGCCAAAAAGTTTACCGATCAGCAGCAGCAACGATTTGCGCCAAAAGCTGCCTCTCGATGCATGATGAATGTGAAGGATCTTCACGCTCCTGTCGGTAAGGCACAGCCAGATCAATTTAAAGATAGCGGCTATGTAAACGGCCGCCTGCCGCGGGAAAGATTTGGTGACATAGGTAGGGATGAACCTGAAGTCGCTGATGTTTTTCGAATATACATCGAGCACTGCTCCGATTCCGCCGCGGTGGTTCCTGTGATCCGGCCCTATATATACTACACTTTTCATTATTTGTTTACCCGGGTAAGCAGGCAATTTCTTAAGCCAGCTCTCCTTCCAGCTCATCCAGGTTATCGTTGTAGATACCGGAATTGGCATAATAGATGGAGAACATGTAAACGATGAGGATATTGTGGCTCCTCAGGGCGTCATTGTAAAACAATATGACGATGAACAGCAAGAAAAGAAATGTCTTGTACTTGTTGTTATACTTTGTAAAAAACCTGTTGATCTGTGCGATGAGGAGTACAAATCCCGTCACCAGTAATACTCCACCCTGTATCATGAGGAAAAAGAGGTACGGGCGCGTACCGGTCATCAGCCACTGCACCGATTGCGAGAACTGCGACATTTCCACCACTTCTCCTCCCCTGAATATGCCATATTCAAATCCAAACAACAGCGTGGTGGCATTTTCTGCCAGCAACTTCCAGGCGAGGATGATCTTGGTAAAACGGGGCACATCGGTGTAGGTGTAAATATCACCGAACAGGTAGCCTTCTATAAAATCTTCACTGAATATACCGGTAAGGTTGTTGTCAAAATCAACACCGATATTGGTCGTAAAATATCTATTGAAGATAAAAAGCGCAATGCCGGCGGCAAATGCTGCGCCGAGAATGCTTTTTAATTTTGGTTTGAAGTGTATAAAAAGGATCAGTACCGGGATAAGGATGAATGAAACCTTCGTTTCGTTCAGGAACAGTGGCAGAAGGCACGCATAAAGCAACAGCCGCTGTGTAAGGTTCCTCGTAAAATGCGAAAGAAAGAACACCAGGCAGGTAACGGAAAGCGTAAGGTTGCCGCTTCCGAAGTTGCCGTATGTGCCGCCTACCCAGTCTGACGGTCCGTGAAGGCTGAACTGGTATGCTGCCGCGGGCAACTGTGCAATGACGAAGAAAATCGCGAATTTTCTAAACAGTTCCACGTATTCCGCGGCGAGCTCTTCGTTTTCTTCACTGAATACATGATTGAAGAATACCGCCAGGCACAGCACATTCAGTATTTCCCTGATGCCATTCAGCGAATAGGAAAGACTGTTGCCATTGTATGAGAAGTTGAATGCGATGCAGGCTACAATAAACAACAGCACAAACAAAAGACTCCCCCTTAAATAAGAGATGCTGAGCAATGCCAGGAAGAGTATGGTCACATCGAAAACGATGTAGAAACCGCCCCTGCCGGAAAGGCCCATCAGATCTGCTATCAGCCCCGAGCAGGAAGTCAAAAAAAGCAGGATGGTAAAAATCGTCTTTTGAAAATTGTCAATCGCCGCGCGCATATTATGATTTTACCAGTTCGCCGATGGCCTTGTTAAGAAAATATCCATTCCGTACCTGCGGCGTCAATTGCCGGGTGTTGTTCCTGAAACGCTGGTAGTCGCTTGCTGTAAAACGCGCCGACATGTTCTCCAGGTCGCTGAACGATTCAATGGTGAGACCGATGTCGTGTTGGGTAACAAACTTTGCCACTGCCGCTTCTTTCCATACAATCACGGGCAATCCCAGCGAGAGGTATAAGGAAAACTTGTGGGGATTGTTGAAACGGATATAGTGACCGAGCTGTCCCGAACAGGTTTCGGTGCTTTCACCTTCCCATATCAGCCCGAAATGATAATTGTCTTTCAGGTCGGGCGATTGCGGATCGAACATTCCCTGGTATCTCAATATCGAGCCGTTCACCCTTTCCTGTTCAAAGTAGGGCCCGTAAACATCGAGGTGGATATTTTTCAGCGACTCGAGCTTCTTGTCGTAAATGTAAGTGGCCTTTGCGTAGGAGAGATTCCCCGCATACACCAGTTTCACCTTTCCATTCAGGTTCGCCTCGTTAAAATCCTTTTCTTCTTTCAAACAATAGTCGAATACATGGAGGTCAACGATCGGCTTTTTGAAACCATGGTCTCTCAACCATTTTGTCATGAAGGCATTGTGGCTCACCAGCCCGTCGAATTTCTTCAGGAAGTGCATGTCGTGCCCGTCTTTCACCTCAGTAAAGCGCAGGTCGCCGATATCATGAATGATGCCGTACAACTTTATGCGTTTCAGAAATTTGAACGTCGAGATCACCCATATCCTCTTGCGCGGATAGCAGGGATATTCAAGAACCAAATGGCTGTCTTTTTCAACAATCTTAGACAGCGCCTTCCAGAACGTGATCAGTTCGCGGAGGCTCTTGATCTTTGGAAAGTAGATGCTGTGATAGCCGGCCTTTTCCAGTATCTCGATCACATCCACCTTGGCCTTCGTTTTGGCCGTTTTTTCCGTGAGGAACTCGGTGCTTAAAAAGATTTTCTTGTGCGTCATTTTACGGTTTCAATAAATTTTTTGCCCGCGGTAAGCGCTTCTGCTATTACATGGTGCATATCCATGTAACGGTATGTGGCGAGCCTTCCGAGAAAAGTATATCCATTGAGTTTTTCCACTTCGTCCTGGTATTGCTGCAGCACTTTCATATCGGCAGCGAGCCGCTTCGGATAATACGGAATATCTTCAGCGGTGGTTTCTTTACTGTATTCTTTGAAGTAAACCGTTTTTTCGTGCGTTTCCCAGGGGGTGAAGTGTTTGTGTTCATGCACGCGCGTGTAGGGCACCGATTCTTCTGAATAGTTGATCACGGGATTGCCCTGGTAATCGCCATCGGTTACATGCTTCTCGAAAAAAACGGTGCGATACGAAAGCCTGCCGTGTTTGAAATTGAAGAACGCATCTATCGGCCCCGTGTAAAAAATGTGATCGTAGCCCGAGGTGTCGAAAGAATCATCAAACTTCGTACTGAGCCTCACCTCTATGCCCTCATGGTTAAGCAGGTTCTCAAATATTTTTGTATAACCGTCAACAGGGATGCCCTGAATGGGATTGTTGTAATAATTGTCGTTATAGTTGAAGCGCACGGGCAGCCTTTTCAGGATGGACGCGGGAAGCTCGGCGGGTTCGCACCCCCACTGCTTTTTTGTGTAACCATAAAAAAATGCCTTGTACAGGTCCTTTCCGATAAATTTCATTGCCTGCTCCTCGAAATTCTTCGGCTCGCCGATCGACGAGTCGCTTAGTCCCTCAACAAATTTCTTCGCCTCTGCGGGGTTGAGTGTTTTTCCATAAAACTGGTTAATGGTATGCAGGTTGATGGGCATCGAATATACCTGGCCGTTGTAAACGATTTTTACACGGTTCACAAAAGGTTCAAATTTACCGAAGCGCTGGATGTATTCCCATACTTCCAGGTTATCGGTATTGAAGATGTGCGGCCCGTAGGTATGCACCATCACTCCGGTTTCTTCGTCTCTCTTCGTGTGGCAGTTGCCACCAATGTGATCCCTTTCATCAATTACCGTCACCTTGCAGTCCAGTCCATTTACCAGTCGTTCGGCTATAACGGCGCCGGAAAAGCCGGCACCCACTATTAAATATCTCTTCATTCGGCTATTTGTTGATCTTGTGTTTAACGGTGAGAATAATTGGCTTCAGGTATCTCATGAAGTGGCTCGTTGTGAAGTACTTTTTTTCAACGATGTTGATGTTATGTTTTGAAAGCACCACATACATCGCCACCACGATGAATATTTCAGTACACAGCCATGTAAGCGCAGAGCCCACAAAGCCAAATTGTGTTACGAGTATAAAATTGAGCGCAATGCTCGACACTGCACCCGTTGCTGTTATCCTGAAAAATTGTTTGTCCATTTTAAGGTTAAGCATTGTTTGAATGCCCAACAGGTTGCTCCACCCTATTATTACGGGAAGAAAAGCCAGTATCCGGAACACGATAATGCTCGGTTCGAATTTATGGCCGTACAGTATCATAATGATAAAGGGACCAACGAGAAACAGCACCAACGCCGCCGAAACGGTCAGCAGGCTGATTACTGGTACGATTTGCCTTACTGTGTCCAGCCCCTTCTCCTTGCTTACTGAGAATGCGGAGCCAATAAACGGAAACAGCGCCTGCGAAATAGGCATCATCATCAACGATTGCAGGATGATGATGAGGCGGTAACCGGCGGTATAATAGCCCACCTGGGTGGGTGACTGCAAAAAGCCCAGCAACACCACATTTGTAGTGGTGTACAGGTTGATCACCACCATCGAAAAAAAGATAACCCGTTCGTTCCACAGCAGCTCCATTACCGGTTTCAGCTTTGCCAGCCGCAGGTGTATGCGGTATCTTTTTATCGCATAGGCGAAGGAAAAGATACCAACGATCAGTTGCGCGAGGCTCATGGCCAGCGGCTGCCATATATAATCGTCTTTTTGTTTTATCATGACCAGGATCACCACGGTAAAGATGATCTTGGTAAACACGTTAAATATCGCCACCCTGGAAAGTTCCTGCATGGCCTGGTACAGCCAGTTGGGAGTGATCACCCATGAGAAGCAAAGGATGAAGCTGAAGAGGGCAACAGCTTTTTCATTTTTTAGCTGTGGCACGGTGAACAGGCAAACAAGGAAAACCACCAGTGATACGCTGAACAGCACTATCTTGGCGAGCATCACCTGGTTGAATATCCTGTCCCTGACTGCAGGATCGTTATTGCTGTTCGTTATTGCCCTCGTGGCCGACAGATCGAAACCGTAATTGATCAGCAGCGTAAAGTAGGTCATGAAGGCAGCCGCAAAATTGATCACACCAAACTTATCGGGACCGATGATCCGCGATATGATGGGAATGGTGATGAAGGGAAAAACGTAGTTACACAACTGAACCACGCCCAGCGAGAAGACATTTTTGACGACACCCTTTTTGCTGCCGGGTCGAATGCCTGCTTCAGTTGCCAACATGGTATTTTTTACAACAAATCAAACGAGCGACTTCCATTAAGCAACTGGCTAATTCGACAATTTGATATTGTCATTATGCGACAGGTCGAACTGCCGGACCAGTTTCACTTTTTCGATATGTGTTTTATCCACTTCGGCTACGAGCGTAAAGCCGAGTGACGGTAATAGAACTTTAACAGTTTTGTGTTTCACTTCCACAACATTTCCTTCCATGAACAGCAACGGCCCGTGTGTTACCCGCACGGTATCATTGAGGTTCACTTCTGCTTTCTCCAGTTGCACATTCTCATAATCGTGAAGGAATCTTTTAATAACATCTATTTCGTTATCGCGGATAACGGCGGGCTTTCCCAGCCAGTAAACAAAATTGATGACGCCATCGGTCTGCCTGATCTCTGTTTGCCTGTTTTCAGGAATGCACACGAAAACGTAAGACCTGAACAAGGGTTCCAGGATGATCTTCTTCCTGTCGCTCCATTGTTTCTGCACCCGGTTCAGCGGGCAATAGTTAACGATCTTCTTTTTGGTCAGGAGATCCGCCACTTTCTTTTCCCACCTGGGCTTGGTGTACAATGCATACCATGTAGCTTTCTCAATGTTCATAGCAGATAACGATTAAACATGCTGTCAACAATTTTCTTTTGAAAGGCTACGCCCCCTCACTCACAGAGGGTGGGTGACGGCCTTTATTCTTCATTTTTCTACGAACCAGAGCAATATTCTACCCTTAACTATCTATAAGCCTTACCAAACAAGGACTTACTCTTCTTTGATGTGGCTGAGTACTCGTCACCATAACCAACCCCATATCCATAACCGTACCCATTCCCATAACCATTTTTGCCGATACCCCTCGATTTAACGCCGTTGAATATCAGGGCAAGATTCTTGAGCCCTTTCACCCTGTTGTTGTCGTCCAGCAACTGGAGATACATACGGGGTGTATAGGCGTGACGCACGATATAAAGCGTTGCATCACAATACTGCGACAGCAGGTAAGCATCCGTTACCGGGCTCACCGGTGCAGTATCGATCACAATATAGTCGAAAGCGTTTTCCAGGTAAACCAGCAATTCCTGTATCCTTCCGTTCAGGATCAATTCTGAAGGGTTGGGAGGTATCGGGCCGGCTGAAATGATAAACAAGTTAGGATTTGCTTCCGTTCTTTTAATGATCTCGTCGGCCTCCTTCTCGCCGATGAGGTAGCTGCTGATACCGGCGGTGTTGGAATTCATGCCGAATATTTCACTCAGCTTCGGCTTCCTCAGGTCCACTTCAAGCAGCACCACCTTTTTGTCGGTAAGTGCGAGGCTGATGGCCAGGTTGGCAGAGATGAAGCTCTTACCTTCTCCCGGGATGCTGGAAGTAATCAGTATCTTTTTCTTTTTGGAGCTGATGCCCAGGTAGCTCAGCGATGTGCGTATTTGCCGGAACTGCTCCGCGATAAAATTCTTTCTGTCGTGCGATATGACGATCGGCTGGCCGCCGGCGTCATGGATCACCTCGCCGATAACGGGAACGTTAGTGTAGTTCTCGATCTCGCTGCGGAAAAGTATGGTTCGGTTGAAACCTTCTTTCAGCGCAATGATCAGCGCCGCCAAGCCAAGTCCCCCCAGTATGGAGGCGAGGTACACGAGCAGTTTATTGGGACTTACCGGCTCGGTGGTCGATTCAGCCTCGTCTACGACCCTGCTGTCCGCCACGGTGGCGTTCAGGCTCATTTCAGTTTCTTCCTTCTTTTTCAGCAGGTCCTGGTATTGGGCCACCATCATACTTTGCTGACGGCTGATCTCCAGCAACTGCCTTTCTTTCTCGGGCATCGACTTCAGCAACCCGGAATACCTGCCCACGTTAGAAGCGAGGTTGGACCGGCTGGCCTGCAGGTTCTTTCGCTGGCTGTTGATGTTCTCCAGTATTTTGGGCCGCAGGCTCTCGATCTGCTGGCGCAGCGTCACCGCCATGGGGTGGTTCTCGCCGGTTGTCGCAATCAGCTTTTTATACTCGCTCTGCGCTTTGTACAGTTCGGTGATCAGGTTGCTGAGGAACGGGTCCAGGCCAAGCGTCGACGGTACCAATCCCTGGTTGTCGGTTCTTGACCTCACGTAACTTTCCACTTCTTTCAAAACGGAAAGCTGGACGTCTATCTCACTCACCTTCTGGTCGTTGCCAGCGGTTCCCTGGAGGTACTGCTGACCCTGCATGCCGAGATCAACTACATTGTAGTTTGTCCTGAACTGTTCGATGCCTTTGTTAATCGAATCGAGGCTCTTTTCTTTTATGGCGAGCTGTGATTCCAGGTATTTAAGTGTGTTCAGTGCCAGTTGGTTCTTATCTGTAACCGATGCCCTGTCGTATTGGTTGATCAGTTCGTTCAGTATCAGTTTACCTCTCTGCGGAACCGGGTCCTTCACTTTGATGGTGATAACCGTCGATTGCTTGCTCGAAGGTGTGATGGTAAGCTGCTTGTCGAGATAGTCGATAACTTTCTTGGGTTCAACGAGCGTAAAGAAAAGCGGCTTCTGAACATGATAAGACTGGTAGTAAGGATTCGCAAGGAACCTGATAGTACCCCAGCGGGAGCTCTGCCATTGGTCGAGCGGATAATCCTTCCCTTCAACATGCACGGTCTTTTTATTCTTGTCGTAGCTGAAGTAGATCTTTTTTTCCTCCACGATCGAATCCATGCTGCGCACTTCGAGCTCAACGGGCGATTTTACAAATGCCGGCACCACGTTTACCTGTCCCTCTTCATACACCGGCGCATACAGGCGCAGGTTTTTCACCACGTTCTTCAGGAGGCCGCGGGAGCGGATCATCTCGATTTCGTTTTCTACTATCTTTTTGGAACCGAAAAGGTTCATCTGCTCTACAATCTTCGACTCATCGGCGCCTTTTCTTTCATCTTTAATGAGGATGGACGCATTGGCCTCGTAGATAGGCACCTTGTAACGGATGTACACATATGCGAAGGCAACGCCCAGGATGATCATCACCACAAACAGCGGCCAGTACGGCAGGTACCTGAACAGCAACTGGTTGACAATATTGCCATCCTGCTGCATTCCGCTTTTCTTTGTCACCTTTATGCTCATAGAAATTAATTAATTACACGGGTTAAGATTATCGCCACGAACGACAGTGCACTCAGCACGATCGGCAGCAACTGTTGCGACCGGCTTGCGCTGGCCACTTTGGCATTGTTAGGCTCTACATATATTACGTCGTTGGATTTAAGATAGTAATACGGAGATGTGAAGATCTCGCTTGTGTTCAGGTTGATCCTTTTAATGACTTTGCTGCCCTTCTCTTCCCTGATCAGCAACACATTGTCGCGTTTGGCATAGATGGTCAAATCACCCGCCAAACCGATCGCTTCAAGTATCGAAATCTTTTCGTTGGGTACGGCCACT
The DNA here is from genome assembly GCA_946885665.1 of uncultured Chitinophagaceae bacterium. The sequence goes on from CAMPGT010000008.1 coordinate 26,489, forward strand.
ACAGTTGGACGCGCCACCTCACCCAACACGGTAACACGGTAGTTCAGGTATCTTACGGTAACTATCGGATCAATGAGGAGCTTGCTGTTTACGAGCATCTGGGTGATCTCTTCCTTGAGGCGCTGCTTTGTTAACCCCGCGGCCATCACTTTTCCAAGTCCGGGAAAATCGATGTGACCATCCTGGCTGACGAGATAACCTGATGCCGGGGCAATGTTTCCAGGCCCGGCTGTTGTTGTTGTTGACAACGCCATGTTTGGAGCATTGAACATTTGGGTAGCCTCAGGATTCGGACTGGTAACCGTAATACTGAGAATGTCGCTCTTTTGTATTACCGGTTCGAGGTTGACTATCGAATTTGGGATTACACCTTCTCCCAGATTATTAAAATAAGTTACTTTTCTAGTGTCGGCACAACTGCCCAATATTAATAATAAACCTAATACAAGGATTGCTGTAAAACTCTTCCGGGCAGTAAGTAGTCCTGTTTTCATAGATGCTTTATCAATAAATGTTTCATTTTTCTGTATCGACTGATCTGGTGGCTTTTCTCAATAGAAAGTAGGACTGACACATTGCTACATCGATTGCAGGATATCGTACATATTAGGAACTGCGAAAGTATATCTTATAAGCCGCAAATCAAAATTTGCACAACGCTAATTCACGCTTAGTAAGCTCACTTTCAATCCTTGTCGAGCATATCTTACAAATCTCACACCAACCATTCCGGTCCGGAGTTAAGTAATGTATAACTCTTTAGGCCTCTTAATATTGCACCGTAATACAAAATATTATTCACTGATATCAACAGGGTGATGGATAAAAGTTTCTACAAAGACCGACGCTTTGCAAAGGCAGGAAGATGGCAATCGTTTATCCCGAAACAACCCATCACGAAATCTTCGGTGATCGCCTCTATGAATTTATTAAAGATTACTGACATCCTGCCAATTTTTTTTATCTGTTTTCCTGTTATCATTGTCATTTCGTTTTATGCAGACCGTTACTGAACAACCAGCCGTTTCGTCACCCTCCCCGCATTGCCAACATACACCGCCAGGAATGAACCGGGCGACAATGATGATACATCTACCGGAGTGCGCGAACTGTGTACGGCCGGAACAACCTGCCTTACCACTACCCCGTTCAGGTTATACACCAGGATCCTGTCGTGCGCCTCTGCCTTCGGGTGCGTGAAATTCACCTGCGCCCTGGCCGGGTTAGGGAACACCGAGTAAGCTCCCACCCGTTCTTCGGGTGCTGTTCGCGCAATCCGTTCAGGAACATTGTTCAGGTCGAGTATCTCCTGTACGGTGATGGTGGTAGTATTGTAAGCAACAAAAGCGATGTCGCTGGTGCCGCTGAGATTGATCTTGAAATACGCAACATCGCCGATGTTCGATGCATTCAGGCCGAACGAGCTCAGGTCCATCGCCCACAGCCGGATGTCGCGCGGCGTCTTTGTATAACCCGCGGCGAGCTCATCCCTGGATGCTTCGTAAAAGTCGGCCATCCATGAACCGATGGTCTGGATATTGTTCAGCACCACATTCAGCGAATTGCCTATCCTTACGCCATTCACGTCTGTGAACTCATACGAATCGTAGCTGGATGAAGGGTCGGCTATCTGCGTCACAAGGATGTCCGGGACGCTGTCGCCGATCCGCTCGGCGCGCAGGTTGCTTACCGACATGAACATGGTTCCGGCGGGCAGGTTGGCCACACAGGTTCCCATATCCAAACCATTGATCCCATCGCTCAGGTACGGGCCGATATTCCGCGAAGGAAACGGTCCGCGGCCATTTGCCACGCCGTCAACCATCGCTCCGAGGCCAATTTTGGTATTGGCATTAGCTGTTCCCACGTTCTGCAATGGAAGCGCCTGGTATTGACCGGCATTGAAGGTTTCGCCATTTGTGGTCAGCAGGTCGTCGTTCACGCCCGTGGAATACTGCTGCCCTTTGTAAGTAAAAGCCAGCAGGTTGTGGTGATTGTCGGGCTGTACCGCATTTTTTGCGGCCGAGGAAGTCTTCCAGAAACCATTATAATCCGTAATAATTCCCGAAACAGCCTGCGCATTAACCGGCGTGCGTGCCGTCAGCAACGTGGCGACCAGCAGGCTTCCTGTTATCATCCCTTGCAGGCAGATCGGAATACGGATTATGTTTCTATTTTTCTTCATGGGTACGAATGACGGTAATACGCACAAAATATACCGTTAACAAAAATGCTGAGAACCAATGGTTTCGCATTTTCATCAGACGTTTTTGTTCCGGGGATGGGAAACAGTTTTCAGAAACGGGAAGAAATCAACCTGTATCTCACATTGTTTCAATCATCTTCATCGCGGCTTGTTTGCCGCTCATGAAAGCAGCCTCGACGGTTCCGGGGTATTCCCCTTCGAACAATCCTTCGCCCGCAAAAAAAACGGTACCAATCAGTGATTTATTAAGGATTTCGAGCGCCGCCCTTGATGCCGGAGTAGCATAGCTGTACGCTCCTAAAGCATTTTTATTAGCCGACCAGTTAAAAACGAACGACTGGCACAGATTATTTTTACATTCTTCAATGTTAATCCCAAAAATTGATGCGGCCGACCGCAGGCCGATCTCCAGTAATTCATCGTCTGTGTGCGCAGCGATCCTGTTCGCCACGGGACCGCCCGCCCAGCCAATGAGCAGGTTATTCTCCAGGGGCAACTGCGTCCACCAGGTGGGGATCATCTCATCGCCGAATGCAAAGCTCATGTCGTTCGGCCAGAATTTTTCGCGGAACTCGAGCGCCACCTTCACAACCCCGCCAAAACCGATGTTCCGGTAGGCGTTGATACATTCATCGGCAGGTGGGGTGAGATTAAGCGAGCACGAACCGCCGGTAGCTGTCATCACGCCCACCGGCAGTGTTATCAACAATCTATCCGCAGTGTATTTTTTACGGGCTGCGTTATAAGCCGTAATGCTATTTTGCTGCCAGTCGATTTGCCTGATCGTTTCATTCAGCACTATCCGGCAGCCCTTTGCCGCCACCTTCTTTGCCAGAAAACCGATGACTGCGCCATACCCTTCTTTTATCCTGAACAGTTCTTCTTCTTCGGCCGACCACTCCTTATACAGGCTCTGAACACTCACCTTTGCCGGGTCGGCCACGTCAAAGCCCTGCACATACTGGTACACGTGCCGGCGAAGGGCGGCATTCGCCTCGCCACCAAAATGTTTCATCAGCAGGTCGTGCATGGTAACATCCTGCTGTTGCTCCTTCATCACCTGAAGCAACCCGTCCCACCCTTCTATCATCTCATGTTGTTCTTTCCACTCTCCTCTTTCCTTCCTGAACATCTTACCCTCGATCTTCAACAGGGTAAGTCGCGCCTCCTGCAGCAGTTGCCCCGTGACAGGCAGGTTGCCGTGTACGAATTCGGCACCCGCTTCAATAACGCCCTCGCCGGCTTTCAATGGCAGGCTCCTGATCCGGCCCCCGGGTGCTGCTGCCGATTCTATGATGGTGACGTTGCATTTTTCACTGAGCGCATCCGCGGCCATGAGACCGGCAGCGCCAGCGCCGAGTATGATCACTTCAGGCCTGCTCATCCGGCAATTGTTTTTCGGTGAAAGCTGTAGATGAGATAATACAAAGCCGGCAGTATAAACACGCTTCCCACAAGCAGCGCGACGCCCAGCCAGTAAATCGTTTGTTCATGACCGGCATGTTCGAGCAGTGAAAGGTAGGTGCCGTTTTTCAGGATAACGATATTCGGATAGTGACGGGCCGTTACGGCCAGCAGGATCATCGTTACCTGGAAGCCCGCATATATTCTTATTTTACGCTTGTGCCCCCTGCGCAGTGTTTTCCATTGCAAATACAAAGCTGCCAGGGCCGCGACGATCGCCGTGAGGCTAATGACGTTGCCGAACAGCCAGTTGACCAGCGGAATGCCCTCGATTGCCGCCGCAATAAATACAACGACGCCGCAAATAGCGGTGAGGATGTTCATTATTCTCGCCTTGCGGGTAAACAGCTTCCTGTCTTCAGCATTGTCGGCCTCTCCAATAACAAACACTGCCGCGAGGTAGCCGCAAATGGACACGGTAAAGAGGCCCACTGAAACGGTGAAGAGGCTGAGCCAACTGAAAATGTAGGCATCTGCAAAATTGCCGGCATCGGTATCTATTGTGCCGGCCACGGCACTGCCGGCAATGATGCCCAGGAACAACGGTGTGATAAAGCTCGAATACACGAATATTTTGTTATATACTTTCTGCATGTCGTCAACCACTGCGTCGTGATGCCTGAATGCAAAGGCGGTGCCGCGTGCAATGATGCCGAGCAGCATGATGGCAAGTGGTATGTGCAGGTACACCGACATGGTTGCGTAGATAACCGGAAAGCCCACGAAAAGAATGACGATGGTGATGATGAGCCACATGTGGTTCGCTTCCCATATGGGGCCGATGGCGCGGTACATCGTTTTTCGTGTGATGGTCCTGTTTTTCTCTGAGGTGAGCAGTTCGATGATGCCGGCGCCGAAGTCGGCGCCTCCGAGCAATAAGTAAAGCAGGATGGCCATCCAGAGAAATATCATGACAACGTACAACATGTTCAATCCGTTTAATTATTTTCAGACACATCGTAAAGGAACGGCACCATCTTTATCTGGCGGTACAGCAGGAAGGTCACGATGAAGGCGAGCGACAGGTACACGGCGGTAAAAATATAGAACGAATAAACGATGCCCGGCATCGGTGTCACGGCATCCTTCGTGCGCATCACGCCCTGGATGATCCAGGGTTGCCTGCCCACCTCCGTTACGGTCCATCCGGCTTCAATCGCGATGTATCCGAGCGGTATGGAAACGACAAACAATTTCAGCAGCCATCGCTTCTCCAGCCAGCTTTTCTTTTTCATCAGTGCGATGAAATAGAGCAACGAAATAAGAACAAGCAGTATTCCGAGACCCACCATTACCTGGAAGGCAAAGTGTGTAATGGCCACGGGGGGATGGTTCTCTTCGGGAATGTCGTTCAGTCCTTTTACCTCGGCATTGAAATCATGGAAGGCCAGGAAGCTGAGAAACCCCGGAATTTCCACTGCATAATCCACCTTTTTGTTTTCAACGTCGGGGATGCCGCCAATGATGAGCGGTGCCGATGCGGATGTTTCAAAGTGCGACTCCATGGCGGCAAGCTTGGCAGGCTGGTGTTTGGCAACGTGCCTGGCGGATATGTCGCCACTCAATGGCTGAAACACTGCGGCTACGGTTCCGAATATCGCAGCAATGCGGAATGCCTTTGCATGAAAAAGCACGTTCTTTTTCTTCAGGATCATCAGCGCATGCACGCCGGCAACCGCAAAACCCGTGGCCACAAAAGCAGCCAGGCACATATGGAGCGCCTGTTGAAACCACGCGTCGTTGAACATGGCCGCAATGGGATCTATATTCAGGTATTCGCCGTTCACAAAATCAAATCCTGAGGGGCTGTTCATCCAGGCGTTTGCGGCAACCACAAGAATACCGGATGCGAGCCCGCTCACACCAACGATCACACCGGTTATCCAGTGGAACCATCTGTTGAACCGGTTCCACCCGTACAGGTAAAAGCCAAGCGCTATGGCCTCGATAAAAAAAGCTGTTCCCTCGAGAGAGAAAGGCATGCCGAAAATGGGTCCGGCATGTTTCATGAACCCGGGCCACAGCAAACCCAATTCAAAAGAGAGCACCGTTCCCGAAACTGCGCCGGTGGCAAAAAAAATGGCAACACCTTTGCTCCATGCTTTCGTGATATTCAGGTACACCGGCTTGCCCGTTCTGATCCAGTACAAATGTGAAACGGCCATAAAAAAGGGCATTACCATACCGATGCAGGAAAATATAATATGAAAACCCAGTGACAGGGCCATTTGTGAACGGGCGGCGATAAAATCATCCATGAGACTGGATTACCCTGTGATGTAATAAGTATTCAATAAATTCGGACAAATTTCGGTCATTATTGAGTATGGAGAATCAATCGGCACAAAAAAACATTCAACATGAGGTGCACAACAGTCTTCCCCTGGTGGAGTATATCAACCAGATGTACCCGTTGAAGGAGGAGATCAGGCAGTTCATCATGCAAAACACTTATTTCAAAAAGCTTCCCAAGGGCAAATTCCTGCTGAAGCCGGGAGAAATTTGCGGACACTATTATTACATTCACAAAGGAATACTCCGCTCATACATCAAGTATGGGGTGAAAGAGATCACCATATGGATCAATCCCGAAAACGAGATCACCACCTCCATTCGCAGCATGAGCAACAACATGCCTTCAGACGAATATATCCAGGCAGTGGAAGCATGTGAGCTGGTGGTAATTCCCTTTGAAGTGATGCAGCAGGTTTATGAAAAGTTTCCCGAAATGAATATGGTGGGCAGGGTGCTGCTCGAACACTATTATGCGGCTTCGGAAGAGAGGGTTTTCATCTGCCGCATACCCGATGCCAAATCGCGGTACAGGCATTTCGTGGAAACCAGGCAGGAACTGGCCAACAGGATACCCCTCAAACACGTCGCCTCTTATCTTGGCATAACATTGGAAACCTTAAGCAGGCTGCGGGCGAAGAACGCCAGCAGGCCGGCTAAAATAACGTGAAACGATGACCGCAAAAACAAGCACCGCAAAATTTTCATTATTCGACATCATCGTCAGGCGCTTGGGAAAGCGGATACTCATATTCGTTATCCTCATCCTTCTCAACTTCTTTCTTCCCCTTGCCGACTTGTCGGAAAAATATCACTACGTTGTTGATAAGACACTCGATATCCTGATGACCCTTTCTTTCGCGGGCATACTGATCGCACTGGTGAAAGTGGGCCAGGATTACGTTTATCACCGGTACGACCTCAGCAAAAGCGACAACTTAAAGGAAAGAAAGATCAGAACGCAACTGCAGTTCCTGAAAAAGCTGATCGTTACGGTGATCGTCATCGTTACGATTTGCGTGATACTGCTCAGCTTTGAAAATTTGCGCAAGCTGGGCACGGGCCTGCTTACCGGTGTGGGCGTAGGCGGCATCATCATCGGTTTTGCGGCGCAACGGTCCATAGCCAACCTGCTGGCCGGCTTCCAGATTGCGTTTACACAACCGCTGCGCATAGACGATGCACTCATCGTTGAAGGAGAATGGGGACGCGTGGAAGAAATTACTCTCACCTACGTGGTGCTGAACATTTGGGACCAGCGCCGGCTGATTTTACCGATCAATTATTTTATCGAAAAGCCCTTCCAGAACTGGACGCGCAACAGCGCCGAACTGCTGGGGGTAGTGATCCTGTATGTGGACTATACGCTGCCGTTGCAGCCGCTGAGAGATGAATTCGACAGGCTGCTGGAGCTGACCGACCTGTGGGACAGGCGCGCAAAAGTGGTGCAGGTGACGGATGCCACAGAAAAAACAATGCAACTGCGGATACTCGCAAGCGCCGCCAGCTCGGGTATCGCCTTCGACCTGCGCTGTTACATTCGCGAGAACCTCATCACCTTCATCCAGAAAAATTATCCTGAGAGTTTGCCAAAAATGCGCGCCGAATACCGTGCGAAAACCGTTGGCACGATACGGCAGGCGGAATAGGCCCGTCATTTGTATCCCCTTTCAAAAAGTTATGCGGGGCGCAATGATCTTACTTTCTCTGCTGTCTGCCACTGTTATTGTTTCGTGCAAACCACAGGATAAAGGGCTGTTTGGCGCCAGGCGATCGGGGCATGAAAAATATGGCGACAGGATAAAAGAAGCAGGGCTCGATAAAACAAAGCTCGGCAGCCTGTGGTTCTTCGCTGCAGGCAAAAGTATCGCACAGCCGCTGTCGGTCACCCTTCCCTATCATGAAACAGGGTATTTTGCGGCAGACGAGCCATCAGCGGCGGGACTTATATTTAATGCCAGGCGCGGCGACCGGTTGATGGTGACCGTTAGTCTCGTGCCGGAAAACATCTCGTTGTTTTTCGTGGAGCTTTGGCAGTATGCCGAAAACGCTGAAGATGCAAAGTTCCTGGCCAGCGCCGATTCTGCGATGCGTATCAGTCATGACATTGAAAAAGACGGCCGATACATTGTGAGGCTGCAACCCGAATTGTTGCAGGGCATTCAGTATGATGTTACCATAACGACCGGCCCTTCGCTTGCGTTTCCCGTTGATGCATCGGGCAACCCGAAGGTGATCAGCGTGTGGGACGATCCCCGCGACGGCGGCGTACGCAGTCATGAAGGCGTGGATATTGGTGCGAAGTTCCGCACGCCGGCGGTGGCGCCTGCCGATGGGTACATCCGCAATGTTTCGGTGAACAGGCTGGGTGGCAACGTGGTGTTTATGCGGCCGAAGGGAAAGAATTATACTCTTTATTATGCACATCTCGACACGCAAATTGTAAGGGATGGCGACGAAGTAAAAACCGGGCAGGTCATTGGGCTGGTAGGCAATACCGGCAATGCCATACACACCCCTCCCCACCTTCACTTCGGCATTTACACCAGCGGCGGAGCAGTGGATCCCCTGCCGTTTATCGACCGGTACCGGGGCGAACCCGCAAAGCTCACAGCCAACACATCGTACCTGCAAAAATGGGTGCGTGCCAGCGTCAATGCAAATGTTCGTGCAGGCGCAAACGGAAAAGACAGCATCCTGTTCACCATAAAAGACGGCGACGCAGTGAAAGTGGAGGGCGCTACCGGGGTTTGGTATAAGATCAGGTTGCCCGACGGCAGGCAGGGGTATATCAGCAGCAGCCTCGTAACCGACAAACGTCTAAATCAAATTTCTGCGGATTCATTGACAAAACTATTCGACCATCCTTCGCTGTTAGCTGCGTCAAAGAAAGATGTTCCCGAAAAGTCGAAGCTCCTGGCTATTGGCAAGTTCAATGAATTTTTCCTGGTGAGCTACGGCAATGAAATGGGTTGGATTGCGCAAGATGAATTGCAGTGAGTAAATTCTATGAAGTAAATTTATTGAAATCTGCTTCAAAAAATATACGATGAAACACTGTTTACATCTTGCAGCGGGCATATTATGCTGCCTGCAGCTATGGGGCCAGGACCGGCCCATGGGAAAAACATTTGCCACAAGGAGTGAAGTGATGGCGCAGCACGGCATGGCCTGCACCAGCCAGCCGTTGGCCACACAGGCAGCCATCGACATCCTGAAAAAAGGAGGCACCGCAGTTGATGCCGCCATCGCCGCGAACGCGGTGCTGGGCGTTGTTGAGCCGCACGTAAATGGCATTGGCGGCGACATTTTCGCGATCATTTACGATGCAAAAACAAAAAAATTATATGGCCTGAACGGTTCCGGCCGGTCGCCGTACAGCCTTACACTGGAGGAGTTCAAAAAACGAGGGCTCGAGTATATCCCGGCGCGGGGGCCGCTGCCTGTTTCTGTGCCCGGCTGCGTAGATGGATGGTTCACGATGCATCAGCGCTTCGGAAAATTGAAAATGGACACCATCCTGTCGGCTGCCATCAACTATGCGCGAAATGGTTTCCCGGTTGCAGACGAAGCGTCGATGGCGTTTTCTGCCGTGAAGAAAGCATTTGAAGAATTTCCGAATGCGCTGGAGGTATATAATCCCGGCGGAAATGCGCCTAAGCGCGGGGAAATATTTAAGAACCCGCAGTTGGCCAATACGCTGCAGAAGATCGCGCACGATGGCAGAGACGCCTTTTACACCGGCGACATCGCAAAAACGATCGATGCCTACATGAAAAAGAACGGAGGTTTTTTGTCTTACCGCGATCTCGCCGAACATCACTCCGAATGGGTAGAACCTGTTTCAACGAACTACCGCGGTTATGATGTATGGGAGCTGCCGCCCAACGGGCAGGGAATATGTGTGCTGCAGATGCTGAATATCCTGGAGGGCTTCGACTTCAGCAACGTCAGTTGGGGAAGTCCCGAGCACCTGCACCGTTTTATAGAAGCGAAGAAACTCGCCTTCGAAGACAGGGCGAAGTTTTATGCCGATCCCAACTTTGCGAAGATTCCGGTTAAGCAACTCATTTCGAAGAAATATGCCGCCGAAAGGCGAAAACTGATCGACACCGCTCATGCGTCAGCTACTTTCGAGGCCGGCAACCCCTCTCTCGAAGATGGCGACACCATTTATATGACCGTTGCCGACGGACAGGGCAATATGGTGTCGCTGATCCAAAGCAACTTCCTGGGCTTCGGGTCGGGCATGGTTCCCGATGGACTGGGCTTTATGCTGCAGGACCGGGGCCAGCTCTTTACCCTGAAAGAGGGGCAAAACAATACGTATGCACCGCATAAGCGGCCGTTCCATACCATTATCCCTGCTTTTGTAACGAAAGACGGCCAGCCATACATGAGTTTTGGCGTGATGGGCGGAGGTTTTCAGCCGCTCGGGCATACCGAAATCATTATGAACATGATCGATTTTGGCATGAATGCGCAGGAAGCAGGCGACGCCCCGCGGATCGATCACCAGGGATCATCGGAGCCCACGGGAGAAATGAGGGACGGTTCGGGAATGGTGTACCTGGAGTCTGGGTTTCCCTATGAAACAATCAGGGCGCTGATGAGAATGGGCCACAAGGTGGGCTACCAGCCGCCGGGTTATTATGGAGGTTATCAATGTATTCGGGTAGATACGAAGAACAAAGTGTATTTCGGCGCCTCCGAATCGAGGAAGGATGGAAT
>CAMPGT010000009.1 GCA_946885665.1 uncultured Chitinophagaceae bacterium
CCACTGCCTCCCTCCACCCGACATCCGGCTATCCCCCTCTGGAGGGGGTGGTCCCGACGAAGGAGGGACCGGGGGAGGACCCGCCAGCGGGGATGCGTGTGCCCGCTGACCTCTCCCCTTTGCCTATTGCCATTCCCCACTGCCTCCCTCCACCCGACATCCGGCTATCCCCCTCTGGAGGGGGTGGTCCCCACGAAGGAGGGACCGGGGGAGGACCCGCCAGCGGGAAACCAGCATTCGCCGCGGAAATCTTTCCCAACTTCATATTTCCTTCCTTTTTTGGGAACACGCAATCAATTGTAGACTTCCCAGTAAGCTGGTAATCAACACTCTGCATTCTGGCCCCTGTTTCGTATATAGACTGGCACGTAAACACAATCCCTATGAAACGTGCAATTCAACTTACCATCGCCCTTATCCTGACAGCCACAATGTCAAACGCTCAATCAGTGTTCACAGTAACCCAGAACCTGGTGATGAGCACAGGCCTGTTTGATGACACTTATTCTAATTATGTCATCAACATCCAGAATGGCGCTACGCTGACCATCAACATGAATGTCAACTTCAGGAACACCACCATCAATGGTGGCACCATCGTAGTAAATAAGGACCTCCGGTTCACCACTTCCAGCACCCTGAATAATGTGAACGTAAAAGTTTACGGTACCGGCGCACTGGAAAATTCACAAACGCTGACCGTTAAAAACTCAGACATCAATTTTTATAATAGCTCGAAGGCGAATCTGGCCGGCACGCTCGACATGACGAATAGCCGCATCAAACTGAACGATAATTCATCTTTCAGCCTTTCGTGGGGAACGCTTAACCTGAGAAGTTTAAGCTCGATCACAATCGGCGACGGTACCACCAGCAGCACTGCAAGCGCTAATTTTGGAATATCCAGCATAAATGAATACGACAACTCGTACATCACTTTAGCGAACTACAACAACTCATACGAAAACCTGTTAGGCTATAAAGTAGCAGACCAAAACAAGACCATTAACACGTACAATAACCATTTAAACTGCGGCACTCCCGGAAAAAATTCATGTTCGTTCTTTGGCGTGTACGGTCCCGCTACGCTCGGTACAGGCGGATTGAGCGGCTCAGCGATTCTGCCGGTAAAACTGACCTCTTTCGGAGTTAAGTCATCTGATTACTTTGTAGATATCACGTGGACAACTGCTACTGAAATGAACGCGAAAAAATTTGAGATCGAGCGCAGTTATGACGGACAAATGTGGGGAACCGCCGGAACTGTTGTCGCTAACGGTAACACATCACGTGAGTCTGCTTACGCCTTCAGGGATGATTTGAAAGTAGGTGGAAAGGTGCAGTACCGGCTCAAGATGATCGACCAGGACGGAAGCTTCGTTTACTCGCCCATCCGCACGGTTAATGCCATTGGAAAAGTGGACATGAATATTTATCCTAACCCCGCCGCGACATATGTGATGATCAACACGCGTAATGGTTCGGACGACAAGCTGACGATCCAGTTGATCAACCACACCGGACAAATCGTAAAGCAGGTAAAGGGAAATGGCAACACTGTTCTGTCAGTGAGCGATATGACTGCCGGCAACTACTTTGTAAGAGTGTTGAATACGAACAGCGCACCGCAGACCTTTAAATTATTGATCAGGAAATAAATCAATTATTGTTCATCAAAATCAACCCTATGTTACAGAACTTTCTTCCAGCTCCCATCCTCATGCCAAAAGAAACATTCGAAGTGCTCCGGCGAATTTTTACGGGCCAGAAACAACTGCAACCGGCGATCCCTCCACATTCCGGTTCCCGTGCCTCAGAGGATACCGGTTCATACCATTCAAAAAAATAATAACATCAGAACACCAGGCGCGCAGTTTTTTCGAGTTACCGGCGTCTGAAAGACAAATATGGGCTTCCCATAAGACCATTAAACCTTGGGCGGGGGATATCGATCTCCCGTTCTTTTTTTATCCCGCATTATTGTACACTTTGATCACCGGTTCGCGCCATGCGCTCGCCGCCTCCGAACACAGGATCTCCATGGTTTCAGCAAGCTGTTCCGGCTTCACCCATTTTGAAAAATCGGCATTAGGCATGCTCTTCCTGTTGGCATCCGTATCGATTGTGCTGGGCACAACAACGTTCGTTACAAGGTTCGTACCCTTCGCCTCTTCATTCAATATCGCCGCAAGCTGAAATACCAATGACTTGCTCAGGGCATATGCCAGCGACTTCCCTCCTTTCTTCGGTACCAAGGCCGGCTCCGAACCGATCATTACAATCCGGCCTTCGTTCTTTTCTTTAAAATGAGGATACACGCTTTTGATGACATTATAGGCCGTTTCAAAATTCAACGAGATCTGCTGCCTGATAACATCGACGCCTGTACCGGCAATATCGCCACCGGTATATCCCCCTGCAATGAGCAGGCACGCGTGTATCTGTCCGCTTTCCTGTATTGCCTGCTGCACCAGGTCGCTTACTTTTCCCGCATCTGCAAGGTCAACGGCCACATATTTCAATGCAGGATATCCGCTCAATTTGTGCCTGTCGTTCGCATCATGTATGAATGCTGTTACGCTGTATCCTTTCTCCAAAAAATACTTTACCGTAGCTGTTCCAAGGAATCCCGACGCTCCGGTGATGATCACATTCTTCATCGTAAAAAATTTTATACTTTATCACTTCCCGTTTAGCGGGAGGTTGAACCAGTGAAAACCATCTTCTGCAATTAATCCTTCTGCCAGTTCAGGCCCCCATGAACCGGCCGCGTAGTTAGGAAAGCTGAGCGAAGGCTTGTTTTCCCAGGCATGTATAACGGGCATCAGCAGTTCCCATGCGGCCTCCACCTGGTCGCCACGCATGAAGAGTGTCTGGTCGCCGAGCATGATATCCAGCAGCAGCGTTTCATATGCTTCGGGGGTATAACTCGAGTAAGTGGTGCGGTAATCAAACAGCATGTTCACGGTGTTCAGCAGCATGTCGAGCCCTGGTCTTTTTCCCTGCACCTGCAGGTTGATGCTCATTTCGGGTTGAATGCTGATGACAAGCCTGTTTTGCTGCCAGCTTTCCACCGCCTCTGCCGGGAACACCACATGCGGAAGATCCTTGAACTGAATGGTGATCAGCGATGCCGAGTGGTTGAGCCTTTTTCCCGTGCGCACATAGAAGGGAACGCCGTGCCAACGCCAATTGTCGATATGAAATTTTATGGCTGAGAAAGTTTCGGTCGAAGAGTTTTCCTTCACTCCCTTTTCTTCCCTGTAGGCGGGCACTTCCTTTCCTTCAATCCAACCTTTTCCGTATTGTCCGCGTACCACAAGCTTGCGAATAGTTTCGGGGGTAAACCTTCTCATAGCGTGCAGCACATCAACTTTCCTGCTGTGCACTTCGGAGGCGTTGAAATTGTTAGGCGGCTCCATCGCCACGAGGCACAGCAACTGCAGCACGTGATTCTGGACCATGTCTCTCAGCGAACCCGCCGTTTCATAATATTCACCCCTGCCTTCCATCCCTAGCTGCTCCGTCACCGATATCTGTATGTGCTCGATGTAGTTGCGGTTCCACAAAGGCTCGAGTATGGCATTCGCAAAACGGAACGCGAGAATGTTTTGCACCGTTTCCTTGCCGAGATAATGGTCGATCCGGTAGATCTGCTCTTCCGTGAAGTGTTCATTAAGCAGGCGGTTAAGTTCCTGTGCCGATGTGAGGTCGCGGCCAAAAGGCTTTTCGATAACGATGCGGCAATGTTTTCGCTGTTCCGATATCTTGTTCTTTGATATGTTGGTAGCGATAACCGGAAACAGCGCAGGCGACACGGCGAGATAATGTATGACATATGCCGGCGATTTGCACTCTTCCTCAAACTCCCTGACCTTGTCACAGATTGCCGCATACGATGCATGGTCGCTAAAATTCGCCGGCTCGTAGAACACGTGCTCCGAAAATGCTTTCCATTTATCTTCGGGTGCGGTACCCGTTCTTGAAAACTTATTGACGCCTTCGAGCAGCCGGTTTCTTAAATCATCGTTTGTGATCACGGAACGCCCGGAACCGATGATGCGAAATTTCTCGGGCATCCAGTTATCCTGGTACAGATTGAACAATGCAGGTGCGAGTTTGCGCCAGCATAAATCGCCGGTGGCACCGTATATGATGAAAATTGTCGGTTGTGATTTTATCGGTTTCAAAATAGATCGGTAATTGGTGATTAAATATTTCCTTTCCGTTGTTCGAGCGCTTCAATTTTCCTGAGGCGTCGCGCATACTTTTCTCCACCCGAATATTCAGCGCCGAGAAAAGTTTTTACAAGATCCTTCGCCAGTGCAAAACCGGTAATTCTGCCGCCGAGGCAAATAATATTCATATCATCGTCTTCCACGCCCTGGTGCGCAGAAAAATAGTCGGTGATGAGGCATGCCCTTGCACCGGCGATCTTGTTTGCAGCAATGGCTGCGCCCACGCCACTGCCGCAAACCGCTACGCCCCGCTGCACCTGCTTTGTTGCCACTGCGGTGGCCAGCGGTACCACATAATCGGGATAATCGTCCAGGTCATCTCTTTCAAATGCACCGAAGTCGATCACCTGGTGCCCCAGCGAAATGAGATAAGGTTGTATGATCTGCTTCAGGTCGTATCCGCCGTGATCCGTCGCAATGCCAACAATCATAAGCTTTCGTTTTTAAAATTTACTGCGTCCAGCATGGTTAAAGTTAAAAGTTAGTTTCAACTTTTTTGTACAAAACCCAAATCTCATTGATGGTGTTCACATTTTTCGCGTGCAGCAATTCATTGACACCCCATAAAAGATCTGAAGAATGCATCACCGGCTGCAAGCCCATCTTTTCCAGTTCCGCCTTATGCTCTTTGATGTCGTTGTAAGTTGCACTCACGTACGCTCCTGCGGGAAGATGTCGAAGGGTATCCGTGTTCGTCACTTTCGCAAGCGTGATATTTTCTGCGCCGCTTTTGTAGAACATCATCGGCGAACCGTTGGGCGTTTCAAACGGGGTTTGACCGAGGCAATACAGTGTTACAGGTTCATTTTCGAAGCGGTTCTTCAGCAAATAGGAAAACCGGATGGTTTGCGAGTAAGGCACCACGCTGAAAATAATCACAAACAGCGTATTCAGTACAATGGTAAACACCAGTAATCCTTTCAGAATATGCCTTACCCATTTTTTGGTATGAGTATAGAAATGCTGAAGGTCGGCGATACCCCAGCCTATCACCAACGGTAACGCGTTAAAAATGGGAAACAGGAATCTTTCTTCTTTGTGTCCAACAAAGCAATGCGCAATAATAAACAGCATCACAGAAAGGAACACCGGGTTCCTGTACTTGCTGAAAAACGCTTTGATGCTGTAATAAAAAAAGACAATGCTGAACAACGGCGCCGGCGCCACCAGCAGAATGAGGCCGATGTAGCGCATAAAGCTGGAGGTGCCGAACTGCGATGCCCTGCCCTCGTTGATATTAACATGAAAATAGGCGTAGGGCGTTACCACCCATTCTTTGTAAAATGCAAAGTCGAGGTAAGTGTTCAGCGCTGCGCCGATAATGAACCCTGCAAGCATCGGCAAAATAGCCCGGTAATTTTTCTGGAAGAAGAGGAGCCAAATGGCGAAGCCTGCCATTGCCGCCGCCATCTGGAAACGAAAATAAAATGCGAGGCTGAACAAAAATCCGATTGCAACGGGAAAGAGAAAGCCTTTCCACGCGTCCTTTTTCTTTTCATATAAAAGCAATGTTCCGAAGAAGAACACCGATGAAACCATTTCGGAGCTGAACAATGTGCGGGTGTAAGGAAGGCACCACGAAAAATTCACCAGCAGCAATACATAAAAAAGAATTTGCGCCCGCTCCTTTTTAAAATAATGAATGGCGAGCAGGTTAAATACGGCAAACATGCCGAGACCGAGAAGGATGCGCAACAGGGTAAGCTGTGCGTACGGATCGTGAAGCCCGATGAAATTGCAAGCCAGGTGATAGGCAGAAAAAATATGCACCTGCAGCGTGGGCCGTACAAAATGCTGCATCTCCCAAACATATGCCGCTCCACTTGGCTCGTTCAGCTGATGCATCGAAAATTCAATGATCTGGAAGTGCTGGTCGGCGCTGGAAGTGCCGATGGCCGTGATGCTGGTGGCGAGTTGAATGATCAACCCGCCCAGCAGCACCCATTTGAGGCGCGGATCGGATTGAATGGCCTGTCTTGATTCGTGTAGCATGTTGGCAAATGTAAAGCGCCCGGCTAATTAAATAATCCCCCGTTTGCCTTTCTGATCTTTTCAGGTGTGTAGTTGCTGCCGCAGGCAAGCGCCCGCGCCTGGATGTTTTCATATTCAGCAGGCACGGCAACGAGATGAAGAAGGTAGTCCAGCATTTCGTTTACTTGATCATACCGAAAGCAGGCCGCTTCAACGTTTGCAGGAAGCGAAAGCGTTCGCGGAAATATCGCGGGCCTCGCATACCGTATCATGTCGTAAAGATTTCCGGTTGACTTGCTAATACCATACACTTCAGGTATGCCGTCGTGCGAAATACTATTATGCGTAGTGGGGGCAAATACAAAATGGGCCGACCGCATTTGCCGGTCGAACTCGGCCTGGTCCACGATTGCCGTGTAAAATTTTATTTTGGTTATACCGTTGTTGTACTGCCGTGCCTTTTCGATCACCTGGCGTCCATCTTCTCCGGCCGCGCTGCCGAGCAAGGTGATCTCAAGCGCAAGCCCTGCTGCTTCGGCAAGGTCAAGCAAGCCGAAAACCTGCCGGTAATCCCTGCGGCTGTACTCCACGGTACCCGGCACAACCAGTTTGACCGGCTGCGCGATGGGAAGCACCCGCTGGTTGCCCTCATATATTCCGCCGGGTAAATGGTGAATGATTTTATTTTTTGTTTTTTGTCGCAGCGCAGCAACCATGGGTTCGGCGATGACATTCAATTCCTTTATGCGCCCCAGCAATAATTTCTTTCCGGCCCAGCGCACTGCGTTTCGCCATCCCGGCCTCAGCCGGTCATCACAAAGTGAGTTGATGTCGTGTACCGTTAGGATGCAGCGCATGGATGGAAGTCTCTTCAGCCACAACGCGTGCAACTGGTAATTATGTGCCACCGTTCCCAACAGTAATAGGTCGGGCGCGCGCAAGCGAAATCCCGCATACATCCTCCCGATAAAGTTACGGTTTGTTTCCTCGGCTCCCTGTATCACCCATCTGTATTTCTCTTTCGGCTCGCCGAGCAATTCATCAAGCCTTTCGGCTGTTTGCGCGTCGGCAAATATGGTGATGTGATTGCCCGGAAGGTCGAATAACCGGATCAGCGTGTATGCCGTTTCAAAATGTCCCGATTCATAAATCGCCAATTGCATTGTCAGATGGGTTTCGTCACTTGCGAACAATAATAAACCTGTTGAGAAAAAACTGGTTTCTTTCCTTCGTTGTTGCAAACTGCAGTGTAAGCGTTTTTTTAAATGGAGTAATAACGATCTCTCCTACCCTTTGCATGGGCACTCGTTTGTTTTGCGCATTGTACGTATCCATCCAGTCGTGGATCAGCGTTTGCCGCTGGTAAATACTCACCGGCGAGCCTGTCGGCAGCATGTCATAATCCATGAATAATTCATAATGGCCCTCGGGAATCTCTTCCAGTGAAAATCTTATTCTCGATTCATCAGTAACCGTATAAAGGCTGCTCAGCCCGCCGGTGTCGTGCGCACCGATACTTTTAATGGTGACGCCGCTCCAGAACATGAAATTATTCAGATGGGGATAGATCATCATTGTATCCGGAACGAATACACTGGTGTTCTCCGCCAAGGCTGCCTGCTTCACCGGCTGCTCACCATAGTAGAACGCCAGCGATGTATATATCGCAGGAACATTGTTGTCTGTGGGACCGTGTTCAATGCTGTGATAAAAACTTTTTTGGAAGGGAATTTTATCGGAAACAAAAAAACGGTATCCGCCGGTACGGCAAAAGGGGATACTGTAATCGAGCGATCCGTGGAGCGGCAGGCTCACCGCGTCGTCCCAACGATCAGGATAAGCATACCATCCGCCGTTGAAATAATCTTCGGAGCCGGTGCCATGCATCACCAACTCACCATCCACCACCGTCGAATCGTCTCCTTCAAAAAATATTGTCATCCCGGCCCTGGTGCCCTGCGATTGCAGCAACGTGCCTACATAATGGCCCCTGCCTTCCATCTTCAACAACTCATGGGGGCCATCGTGTCCTTTGTAACGTTGATGGTTATAAAAAGTAAATAACTTTCCCTCCTTCGCAGCATCTCTTTTTTGAGGTGCGTGATGTACACTTGCCTGGAACTGCAGCCGCTCGTTTCCACGATTGATGATGCGCACGCGGCAGTTTTTGTCGTACGGCATGGGTAGCCTGCAGTAAGCCACATTGTTTTTCGTACCCAGCAGCCACGACTGCATCGATGGCGCCCCAAAGGCAAAACCGAAAAAATCGGCCACCGGGCAATTCACTGCCGGAAGCCGATCATCGTCATAAGTAACCATTATCCAAACATCTTTGGCGTTGCCGGCAAATACAGAAGCAGGATAAATTTGAATTTCGTCGATCCTCCCGCCTTTATCACCTTCAAACAGGGTGACAGGCTTTGAGGGCGCTGCGGTAAATGTTTTGCCGCCACTCATGCCAACATCAGGAACATCGAGTTGTACCGCCGCATCGGGAAACGATCTGACCACCTGCGTTCCGGGCGAGTAGCTGCGCCATTGTATTTGATGAAACTGCAGCTTTTTTGCCCTGCACACGATCCTGCAACTGTCCTGGAACAACAGCGGATAATAACAATAGTTGCCGCCCAATTCGCTGCCGCATAGCGGCGCAACAAAAGGCTTTACTTTCCCCGAAAAAAGATCGTTGTACTTAATGGAAAATGCAGTGTCATCAAGATAAAAATCAAGTGTGTCGTCAGTGGGTGTTGGGGTCCAGATACGGTTAATTACGCCGGGACCCTTCGCTTCGAAGATCACAATAGAGCTGTCGGCATTTCGGCGGATGAAGGAATACTTTCCCGAAAAGCCATCGTCGTTGCCGCCTAAAGTATCATAAGAAGATACCTGGTGCAACGTCGAGCCATCCCGGTATTGCGGCAACAGGGAAATGTTTCTGAATGGGTTCAGCTCGTCATGCACAGTAATGGCCTGTGAAAAACATTTGCCAACGGGCGCTAATAAAAACAGCAAATAAACAAAGGCAGCGGTTATCCTTTTCATGCAGGCATCCTTTAGTAAAAGTACCCGCGTAAGATACTTATTCCCGAACTATTATTGAGGAGTTGCCCTGGCTGTGGCCATGCCTGCGGTTACCGTCCGCTTCTCGTTTTTGGCGTTGAAGATATCGATCGACCTGACCGCATCATTGATAAAATAGAAGCAGGAAGATTGCGAAATAAACGAACTGCCATGGTAGATCTCCTCCCTGCGCCGGCGCCCGTCTTTCAGATGGACGATGATGTACCTGTCGTCTTTATGCAATGCGACCGGCTTTCCTTCTATATTGCCCGCAAATATTTTTAGCGGCCCCCGGTTTTGGGATGCCGCAATTAACAATTGTCCGTTGCTTCCCCTCAATTTGACAAGTGATTTACCGTTGCCGGGAATAAATAACCCGCTCTTTGAAATTGGTTCCGGCAAAAAATTTCCTTTCCCATTGCCATAAGCCATGATGCCATTGATCGCATCATACCTGCCGTTTGCCACTTCATTGCCGTAGTCATTACCTGTTACAGCAATATCAAGATTGCCATCGGCATTAAAATCTTCGGTCACCATACCAAAAACGGGCGCCAACTGAAAAGGCACAGGCATTTCCATTACAGTAAAATGGCCCTTGCCATCGTTGCTGAGGCAAACCGATTTAAAATAATTTGCGGTAAGCGTAAATGCATCGTTCAGTTGGTTGCCAAGAATGGTATGTACATCTGCCCTGCCGAATTCTTTGTACGTGAGAAAGTTCTTTTTCAACCCGGGCAACTGTTCCATGATTTCATCGCGGTTGTTGATGGTAAATTCGCGCTTGTTGCCGTTTTCATCCTTAATGAATATTGTGGGAATGATCTCGGTAATGTCATTATTGTCAAAATCCTTCTGGTAAATTTTTACCGGGTATTGGTCTGATGCGCGCAGGTATGAATTTGTGCCGAGGTTCCCCACGATGTAATCCATGTCGCCATCATTGTCGAAATCGCCGGCCGCAATGCTGTTCCACCATCCAACATATTTCAACAAGCCTGCCGACGAGGTAACGTTGGTAAACTTGTTGCCGGTATTCTTCAGGACTGTTATGGGCATCCATTCGCCTGCGAGCAGCAGATCCATCAAACCATCATTGTCGTGGTCGGTCCATAAAGCATCGCAAACCATTCCGATATCCTTCAATACCGGCGCCACTTCGGCGGTAACATCCGTAAATAATATTTTTCCGTTTTTTGAATCGTTCCTGTAAATGAAACTGCTGGCGGGCAGCGGATAATGTCCGGGCCTCGTTCTCCCGCCGATGAAAAGATCGAGGTCGCCGTCGCGGTCCATGTCTGCCGCCCTCACACAGCTTTTGCTTGCATAGTTGTCAGGTATCGCGATAGTGTCCCAATGCAATTTCCCCTTGCCATCGTTTACCAGAAATTCGTCGCCATAATTCCGGGAATTTTCCGGGTGTTCACTGCTGCCGCTTGCAAAGTAAACGTCCAGGTCGCCGTCGCCGTCTGCATCAAAAAAGAGTGTGGCCATATTTTCCGGGTAACGGATGTCGCGGCCGGTTTTTCGAGGCAACGATTGCATGTTGAAGGTTCCGTCTTTTTGCTGCAGAAAGAATTTCCCCTCATAGTTTCCCGAGCCGCCAATATACATGTCGTCAAACCCATTTCCATCGATGTCGCCGGCAGCAATGCCCGGACCGTACTGCGATAATTTATGGGGAAGCAATCGCTGGTCGTTGTAATCTACATAATCCACTTCGTGATGTTCATATATAGCGCCCGTTTTGCCGGTGATGTCGGTAAAATCTCTTTCCGCAACGTGCTGTTGCGCAGGCAACGGCTCTCCGCTGTTGGAATAATCAATGGTGATTTCCTTGTCGGCCTCAACGTTTGCCAGCAGTTGTACTTTTCCATCGGGCCAGGTTATTTTGAGCGAATCGGCAGCCGCCGTATTTCCCAAACCGAAATAAGTTTTACATTCTACCGTAGAGAGGTAACCCCTGTAGGGAAAGTTTTCGTGGATCTGGCGCTGGCCGTCATTGTACAATTCTGCAATAACACCGAGCCCATCCGGGTTCTTTTGGGGTCCCTTATATTTGATCTTAACAAAATGCACGTCGCTTTTCTCTCCTTCTTTGATCAGCGTATTTTCATACACCATCGCCTCTTCATTGATATTATTGATCACATAATCGAGATCGCCGTCGTTGTCCAGGTCCGCATAGGCCGCCCCGTTAGAGAATGAAGGTTCATCCATCCCCCACTCCTTTGTCACATTCTCAAAATGCAGCCTGCCATCGTTCCTGAATGCGTAGTTGCTGATCCTGATCTGCGGTATCTGGTCGATGAGTTGTTGCTTGGTGGCGATATTGCCCAGCTCAGACCGGTAGGCGGCAAAGTCGTGGTCGGTTACGTCGCGCGGATAGCCATTGGTAATGATGAGATCTCTCCATCCGTCGTAGTCAAAATCTGCGAGCGAAGGGTTCCAGCTCCAATCGGTTTCGGCAACGCCGGCAAAAAAGCTGATGTCGCCAAATACGGGATTGCCCAGTGAATCATTTTCATTCACCGACGGGCCCATGTTCAGTTGCAGCGTATTTCTTACGTACTGGATGCTGTAGCCGGCGAAAACCTGGTTTTGGTAAATATTGTAATTGGCGCCGCCCATATTTTTCTTCTTCCTGAAATTATCTTCGGGATTCATATCCACGGCGATGATATCTGCCAGGCCATCGTTGTTGATATCTGCAATGTCATTGCCCATGGCGTTCTGCGAAGTGTGCCTGATGCTTTTATTAACCTCCTCCGAAAATGTTCCATTCTTATTATTAATATACAGGAGGTCGCTGCCATAAAAATCGTTCGTAACATAAATATCCTTCCATCCGTCTTTATTGATGTCGGCGATGGCAACGCCGAGTCCGAAGCCCGGGTGAGTAATTCCTGCCGGTGCCGATACATCTGTATAAAACGGATGCTGCAGGGAGTCGCTCCAGTCGTTTCGAAACAGTTTATCTACATCGCTCTTTACGGTGTCGATGCCATTGTTGCTGAAGAACCGTGCGCCTTCCCGCTTCGCCAGCTTCGTGGTCATCAAATACATGTCGAGGTCGCCATCGTTGTCGTAGTCAAAAAAAGCCGCCTGTACCGACAGTGAAGTGTCGGCCAGTCCATAGTCGGCGGCCATCTCTTTAAAAACCGGTATTTTATTATCGCTGGTACCCTGGTTAATATATAAAAGGTTTCGGCGCTGGTGCGGATCAGACTTAATAGAATTGCTGACGTAAATGTCCATCCATCCGTCGTTGTTGATATCCACAACAGCCGCACCATTTGCCCAGAGCCCTTCACCCGTCACCTTTGCTTCGCCGGTAACGTCGTTGAAAGTAAAATCCCCCTCGTTGAGGTAAAGTTTATTGCTGACCGTACTTGCCGTGAAATAAAGATCTGTTTTGCCATCGTTGTTGAAGTCGGCCGCCGCCACACCACCGCCGTTATATAAAAATTCGAGATCGATCGGGTTGATGGAATCGTTTTCTGTCACCGTATTCTCAAAACGAATACCGCTGTGCGATGACGATATCCTGTTGAAGAGCGTATGCTTCGAATGGCAACTGCTGATGAGCAGCAAAATGAAAGGAACAAAGCATCGTCTCAGGCAGTGTTTTGACATCTCAATAATATTATTCAAATTCTTAATATATTAAAAAGAAAAAATCTCTTCCTTGCGGAAGAGATCACGTTTTTAATCCCCCGAAAGTAATCAATAACCGTCGTTCTGCACAATATTCGGATTGACATCCGTTTCATTGGTGGGAATCGGGAAATAGAGGTAGTGCTCATCGAAGGACATGTCGGCATCGTTGGATGAGCTGAAAAATGCATTGTTCAGGTTGATGAAGCCGGCAATGTGCCAGCGTCTCAGATCGAACCAGCGGTGACCTTCTGCGGCCAGTTCGCGGAAGCGTTCGTCCATGATCCATTGCATGATGGTTGTCTTGTTGGTTTCAGCGGTGCTAAGGTCAGCGGGAACCAATCCGCCGGTCACCATGTTGCGCGCCCTTGTCCGCACCTGGTTCACGAGCCCGATCGCTGAGGCAGGATCGCCATTCGATTGGAGCACCGCTTCGGCTTTCATTAGGAGCACGTCGGCATAACGGATGATCCTGTTGTTGATCAGTGAAAGAACGGAGCCATCCTTTACGTCGCCGTTGACAATATATTTAGTGATGCGCTGTTCGTCCGGCACCATGGTAAATGGCAGGCGCGGATCGGCGGGATCGAAAGCGGCGATCAGTTTTTGTGTCGGTTGAAATTTTCCGCTGGCCATGTAGGTGCCGTCGCCGTCGTAAAACATCTGGTAATAGGCGCCTGTCACTCCGCAGTCGCAAACATCATTACCGAGCCAGGCGTTTTGGTCTGTGGCAATAATATTGCGGCCGGCCTGGAACTCGAACAATGATTCTTCGTTGTTTTCATTGTCGATGGTAAAATTGTTACCGAAATCCGCGAGCAGCGAAGCGCCGGTTACCTGGTCGAATGCAGTAACTGCGGCCTGGTAATCAGCAGCGTTGCCGGTAGCATTTGCGCGAAACAGGTACGCTTTGCCCAACAATGCATAGGCTGATTTTGCGGTTACCCTGCCGGTATTGTTGTTGTCCCAGGGCGTTGTCGGCAACAGCGCAGCGGCGCGCGTAAGATCGGTGATTACCTGGTCGAGCAACTGCACACCCGATGAACTGGGGATATTGAACTGGCTGGGTGTAGTAACCACAATGGTATCCACCGGTGCGGTTCCGAAAAGGTTCCACAGCATGAAATGTGCGAAAGAACGGAGAAACAGCGCTTCGCCTTCGTTGGCCTCTTTAAGGCCGGGTGTGGTAAATACACCGCCTTCCACCGTCCTCACCTTTTCAAGCACTTTATTGGCTCTTCCGATGATGATGTAGCTGCTTTTCCATATCTCGTTGAGCTTACCGTTGCTGGGCGTAAGACCGCGGAAGAACTCGAAGCTCGAATTGACGGTAAGTGTCAGATCATCTCCGGGCAGGTAGAATGATTCCAGCTCTGCGCTGCCCGAGCCGCCGCCGGAATTGGAAGCGGAATAATAATCGGTAATGCCCGCGTATATGCCGAGCACCGCTGTACGGAACTCATTTTCGGAGGTAAAGAATGACGCCTCGCTTTGTGTTGGAGGCGGAATCTCCAGGTGCTTTTTATTGCAGGCCAGGTAAAGAAAGACGCCACTGAGCAGCGCAGTTCCGGCAGAGATAAATGATTTCTTCAATTGCATATAAATAAATTAATCAAATTAGAAGGTTGCTTTTACACCAAATAAAAATTGCCTTGTTGAAGGATACAGGTCATTCTCCGGATCGATTCCCGACCATTCGGTAATGGTAAACAGGTTGATGCCGGTTACGTACAAGCGCAGACTCGAAATCGCGTTTGTTTTCTGCAGCAGCTTTTGTGGAATCGAATACCCGAGCTGCAAATTCTGCAGCCGCAGGAACCCTGCATTTTCCACGAACCTGTCGGACGTACGCAAGTTGCCATTAGGATCACCATACACCGCCCTTGGCAGGGAAGTGTTCCTGTTATCCGGTGTCCAGGCATTCAGCACAGTGCTCAACTGGTTGCGGCCATAACCGTTCATCCCTTCGCCCTCAGCACGAAAGCCATTGTATTTCTGCACATCGCCCCTGCCCTGGAAAAATACCGACAGGTCAAAATTCCTGAATGTTCCGGAAACCGTGAAACCTCCATAGTAACCGGGAATGGTTTTACCCAGGTAAGTTCTGTCGTTATCATTCAGCAGGCTGTCGGGCACAGTGTTCACCTTTGTTGATCCCGGAGTAGGTGCACCATAAAGGTTCTGGTAATAAATATCGCCGGGCGCCTGTTCACTGGAACTTTGGTCGGTTACCGACTGGTTGTATTTATCTATATCCGCCTGGTCCTGGAAGATACCACCCACTTTATATCCGTAAATAAAACCAATGGGCAATCCTTCTTCCAGTCCAGAGCCTCTCAATGCGGTGTGATTGGCGAGTTTCAGCACCTCGTTCTTTACAGTGGTTAAATTACCGCTGAAAGAGAGGCCGAATTCACCGAAGGTTTTACTGTATCCCAACTGGAACTCGAAACCCCTGTTCGATACGTCCGCAATATTAAGGTCGGCCAGCGATTGAATGCCGGAAGTGGGCGCCAACTGAACGTTCTGAATGATACCGATGGTCTTCTTATGATAGTAGTCCATCGAAAAATTAACCTTGTTGTTGAACAGCATCGCATCGAATCCCACATTGAGTGTGCGGCCTATTTCCCATGTAAGCTCCTGGTTAGGGAAGTTTACATACGCAATGCCGATATTATTGGTTTGGGGGTTACCTAAAGTGTAAGATGGCGGCACCACACCGGCAATGGAAATGTACTTCCATCCCGCCGTCGTTTGCTCGTTACCTACTTCTCCGTAGCCTGCGCGTATTTTGAGATCATTGACAAAGCTTGCGTTTTCCATGAACTTTTCATTGCTTATCCTCCATCCGATGGAGCCGGCAGGGAAGGTTCTGAACCGTTTACCCGGGGCGAGCCTGGATGAACCATCCCTTCTCACCACTCCTTCAATGTAATACTGGCTGTTGAAGTTGTAAGATACCCTTGCGAGGTAGCCTATCAATGTGTAAGCGGCCCTTAATTCATAATAACCTTTTTCCTCGCCGGTTACACTGAAATACCGGAGGTTCGGATCTTCTGAAAGTATCGGCCTGCCCACGCCGGTGTTCGTCCACTTGTAGTCCTGTTTCGAGGCGTCGAGGGTCACATTAACGTGATGGTCACCAAAATCTTTTGTGTAATCAACATTTACCGCTTTCATCCAGCTCACTGTTGTGCTGGTGCCCACGTCCAGTTGCGACGGCCTGGTTCCCTCCTGCGCATCCGGCAAAATACCATAAGGGCTGGCGGGGTTCTCGCCAAACCACCAGTTATCAAAGTTGACGTAGTTCTTGTTGAAGATGTTTGTTTGCTGACCGTTCAGCGTACCCTTGATTTTTAAACCGGCTACCGGTTGCAGTTGGATGTAGCCGCTGCCGAGAGCAGTTTGGTTCTGCATATTTCTTTCCGACGTGGCCAGGTCGCCCAGTACGTTTTGATAAGCAACATATTGCTGGCCATACAGTGAGGTCTTTGAAAAATCTGCCGGGGTAAGCGGAGCGGTGAGCGCCCACAGTGGCGCATAACCTTTCGGTCCGTTTGCATCATAAATTTGTTGCCATGGCGCGGCCTTGTACACATCCAGAGAAGCATTGGCACCAGGATTTTTTGTGTCGGTGCGGACGCCCCTGAGGTTCATGCCCACTTCGACAAATTTGCCGATTTTGCTGACAAGATTTGTTGAAAGACTGTAACGCTCGGCATTGTACCCAACAAACGGACCGTCATTGTTTGCATAACCAACCGAAAAATTATAGATCGTGTTTTCGGTTCCGCCGCTTGCACGGAGGTTGTAATCCTGTAGTTGTGAATTATCGTTGATCACAGCATCCTGCCAATCGTAAAATCCGCGGTTGCCGATGTAACCGGGGTTCGACGGGTTCCATAAAGGACCAAAGAATTCAGCATCCTCTATGGGTACCGCCACATTATTATTGATGTCGGGGTTAGCGTTGTAGATGTCGGTATAAAACTTAGTGTATTCCGGCGTTTTGAGCACATCTATTTTTTTCGGCACCTGCTGAATGCCATATTGCGCATTCAACTCTACGTGCACTTTGCCTCTTTTGCCCTGCTTCGTTGTAATGAGCACAACGCCATTCGCTGCACGAACGCCATAAATTGCCGAGGCAGATGCATCTTTCAATACGGAAATGGATTCGATGTCGTTCGGGTTGACGATGGTGTAAATATTCACCGGGCCCCTCCTGGTGGGATCGTTAACCGGATCCACAACGGCGCCGGCGCCGCCTTCAATGAAGGGCACACCGTCTATTACATATAACGGGTCGGCGCTGCCGAATGTACTCACGCCACGAATGCGGACTGTTGGCCTTGCCGTTGGGTTACCGCCACCGGAAGTAACGTTCACGCCGGTCATTTGGCCCTGCAATGCAAGCTCAGGACTGAGCGCGGTGCTTTTCGCGATATCCTTGGCATGCACAGTGGATATGGCGCTGGTGATATCTCTTTTACTTCTTTCACCATAACCTACCACCACCACTTCTGAAAGGCCCTCGGTTGAAGAGCTGAGATTTACGCTCATCGGTCCCGAAGAGGACGCCGGCAATTCGATGGTGCCATAACCCACGTAACTAAAAACAAGTGTTGCGCCGGCAGGCGCATTGATACTGAAATTACCATCGGCGTCAGTGGTTACAGAATTATTCGTTCCCCTAACTGTAACAGTAACGCCCTGCAGGGAAGTATTGTTCACATTATCCGTTACAACACCTCTTACGGGCATCTGCGCATAGGCCGACATTGTTATGCAACTGATAATGATCAAAAGCGCGGGAAATTTCAGCAGGCTTCTTGTTCGCCGGATGATTTCACTCATAAACAAGCAGTTTTTATTTTGGTAGTATGAATTGATGATACCAAATTATACCTGCCCAAAAGATAAACTATGCTCTACTATGCTGTAGAATTGAAGCGTGCATCTGCCTGAATATTAGTGCAATAATTACCTCTATATTATTACTGGAATGAAGCCTTTATGCCGGCGAAAAATTGCCTTGTGTTGGGAAACGCATCGTCTTCCGGATCCAGTCCGCTGTAATTCGTTATCGTAAAAAGGTTGTTCGCCGCCATGAATAAACGTACGCTTTGTACCGCATCTATTTTTCGGAGCCATCCGGCAGGAAGTGAATAACCCACCTGCACATGCTGCAAACGAATGTACCCGGCATTTTCCACGAACCTGTCCGACGTCCGGTTGTTGCTGTTAGGATCATTATACACCGCCCGCGGCATATCCGCATCCGGATTTTGCGGCGTCCATCTGTTCATAACGGTAGACAACTGGTTTCTTCCATACTCCTCCATGTTCTCCCCCAGCGCCCTGTCGAAGTTATATTTCTGCACATCGCCGATGCCCTGGAAAAAGACAGAAAGGTCAAACGATTTGTAAGAAGCGGCGGCTGTAAATCCGTAAAAATATCCAGGTATCGTTTTGCCGATGCGCGTGCGGTCGTTTGCATTGATGATGCCATCCTTTTCAGGATTGTGACGGGTGCTTCCGGGCTGCGGCGCACCGTACAGATCTTCGAAGAAAATGTCGCCCGGCCGCTGGTCCGTCGAAATAATATCGGTGTGCGTTTCATTCCACGCCTCGATCTCTTTTTCATCCCTGAATATGCCAGCCTGCTTATAACCGTAAATAAACCCTATCGGCAAACCTTCTTCCAACCCCTGTGTTCTCAGCGCCGTGTGATTGGCGAGCTTCAATACTTTATTGTGAACCGTGGTGAAGTTGACATTAAAGTTGGTTGATACCTGTCCAATAGTTTTATTATAACCTGCCTGCAATTCAATTCCTTTATTCAATACTTCCGCTACATTAATGTCGGAAGGCACACTGATGCCTGTGCTCGGCGCCAGCTCAACACTCTGAATAATTCCCTTTGTTACCTTATGATAATAATCGGCGGTCAATGAAAACCTGTTGTCAAACATTACAGCGTCAAATCCCACATTCACCGTGTAGAGTTTTTCCCACGTAAGGTCGCGGTTCGAAAAATTTGAAAATGCATAAGCAGGATTAACCTGCTGCGGGTTGCCCAGGTTATACGACGGCCGCACCACGCCGGCAACAGACAGGTATGACCATCCCCCGGTTGTTTGCTCGTTACCAAGAATGCCGTACCCTCCGCGTATTTTTAAATCATTCACCTGTTGAATTGCATTCATGAACGGTTCCGACGATAATCTCCATCCCGCCGTTGCCGACGGAAATGTTCCCCAGTGCCGGCCCGGCGCAAAACGCGACGAACCATCTCT
Source organism: uncultured Chitinophagaceae bacterium (assembly GCA_946885665.1). The sequence goes on from CAMPGT010000009.1 coordinate 19,229, forward strand.
GCGAACAACCGCTTCTACGTAATACTTATCATCATAATTATAATTGGCCCTGGCCATGTAGCCAATGAGTGCATACGCCGCCCTCAGTTCATAAAAACCTTTTTCTTTTCCCGAAACAGTGAAGTAGCGAAGCGAGGGGTCGTTGGTCAGCACCGAGCTGCTGGCGCCGTTGCCGGTCCACCGGTAATTTTGTTCGGATGCATCCAGCATCACCCCGAACGCATGCGCATGCTTACTGCAGGAATATTCGATGTTGACAGATCTCAGCAGGCTGTTGGTGGCGCTGTTTGAAATACTTGCGATACCCGGCTTTGTGCCCGGCACCGGATCGGCCACGTTACTGAAGGGGTTGGGAGGATTTTCGAGGAACCACCACTGGTCGAACGCCAGCCACGATTTTTCTGACAACGACGATTGCTGCGCAGCGATTGTTCCGCGCAATTTCAATCCTTTAACCGGCTGCACCTGCAGGTAGGCCGTTCCCAAACCTGTTTGATTACCGGCAATACGTTCGGTGGTGGCCAACAGTCCATAAATATTTCGGTACGCCACAAATTGCTGTGCGTACAAACTGGAGATATTGAACTCATCCGGCGTAATGGGACCATTCAGTTGCCACAACGGTGCAATGCCATAGGGACCGGCAGGGTCGAAAATTTTTTGCCATGGCGCCGCCCTCCATACATCCATATTTGCATCTATCACACCAGGCGGTGCGTTTTTGGTTGTTTGCTGTATTCCCCGCAGGTTGATACCGGTCTCGATGTATTTTCCTACCTCGGTATTAACGTTAGCCGAAACGCTGTACCGGCCGGTGTGGTACCCAATGAAAGGGCCGTCGTTTGAAGAATAACCAAGTGAAAAGGAGTAATTCGTTTTGTCGGATGCGCCGCTGGCCCTGATGTCGTAGTTACCGATGGCAGAATGATGGTTGATGATGGCGTTTTGCCAGTCGTAAGTCGGATCATTTCCAAAATAAGATGGATCGGCGGGATTCCAGCGCGGTCCAAATTGCGTTGCTTCGCCGATGGGCAGGGGCACGTTGCCGTTCTTCTCGGGATTGGCATGGTATGCTTCGGTGTATAATGAAACATACTCCTGTGTATTGAGCACATCATACGTTTTGGGAATTTTCTGCATACCATATGCGGCACTCAGATCAAGGTGCACCGGTCCCTTTTTTCCTTTTTTGGTGGTGATGAGCACAACACCGTTTGCGGCGCGCACGCCGTAGATGGCGGCAGCCGCATCTTTCAGCACCGTGATGGATTCGATATCGTTAGGGTTAATAATCGTGTAGAGGTTGACCGGTCCGCGCCGCGTGGGATCGTTCGTTTTATCTACCGTGGCGCCCGCACCGCCCTCTACCAGCGGTATGCCGTCGATGATGTAAAGCGGATCGGCGGCGCCGTTCTCACTGAATGTTCCCACACCCCTTATCCGCACGACCGGCCGCGCAGTGGGATTGCTACCACCGCTGATAACGCTGACGCCGGCCATTGTTCCCTGCATCGCCATCTGTGGCGACATGGCCTGCGATCGCTCGATCGTTCTGCCGCTGATCACCGACACCGCTCCGGTGATGTCTTTTCTTTTTCGTTCACCGTAACCCACCATCACCACTTCGTTCAGATCTTCCACCAGCTCACTCATGCGAACGTTCAGCGGCGTTTGCGCACCCACTGCCACGCGTTCGGGCGCGTAACCCACTGCGGTGAACAGCAACACATCGTTGCCGGTGGCGGGTATGGAGTATTGGCCCTTGTTATCGGTTGCCGTTCGCACGTTTCCGCTTTCTACCGAAACCGTAACACCGGCCAGTTGCTCTTCACCGCGCCCGGTAACGGTGCCGGTAATGGTGCGTGCGGCCGCTGCCGCCTGTTGCGTAATCACGATAAGGTCCTCGTTGATCCTATACGAAAATCCGGTGTTTTTGAGGATGAGCGGCAACACGTCGGCGATTGCGGCGTTGCTAACATTCAACGTCACCGGCATATCTGCCGGAAAAATATCGCTGGCGTAAACGAACCTGTAAGGGGATTGCTTTTCGATGGATTGAAATACTTCGGCGACCGGCTTTTTCTCAACGTTTAAAGTGATGCCCGAAGTTTGTGAGTAACCTATATTTATCCGCAACAGGAAGAAAAGGATAGTTATTGCGGCCAGTTTCATAAGCAATGCAATTTTCTTTGCTGCCGGATGCTCAACTGTCCCGCCTCTACCCGCCAGATGATATCTTTATAATGTTATCGCCTTCCTTTGTGTAATCAAAATGCCGGGATAACTGAAGCGCAGCGAGCACCTCATCTATTGACTTGTTTTCAAATGTACCGGAATACCGGTAACTTTTAACGTCTTCGCCGGCAAAAACCACCTGAACGTTGTACCAGTGATTCAGCGCATGCGCAATATCTTCAAACCTCTTGTCATTGAATACAAGCAAACCCTTTGTCCATAATAACTCCTCGGGCGGCGCCGAGGGCGTTTGGGCAAGAGCCTTCACCTGGTAAGATGCTTTTACCGGGGAAGAAGCTGCTCCCTGCAGCTCTTCATCGTCATCATTGAGCAAGGTGATTTTCTGGTTCGGTTCGAGTATGATTTTACGCTTATCGCGTTGAATGGTCACTTCTACCGACCCGCTGATAAGCGATGCTTCCGATTCTTTATCGGCGGGATATGCCCGCACATTGAATACGGTGCCCAGCACCTTTACATCCATGGAAGAGGTGTGGATGATGAATGGCTTTGCGGCATCGTGCGCCACTTCAAAATAAGCTTCCCCTTCGAGATACATTTCACGGGTAGAGGTGTTAAAGTCTTCAGCGAGTTTTATGACGCTGCCGGCATTCAGCATCACCTTGCTGCCATCGGCCAGCTCTACACTCTTCACACCATTCTTTGCATCGGGCCTTGCATATTGCTGAACAATTGAAGAAGTTGCATCTTTTTTGTCGCCTGTAAAATTGAGAAGAAAGAATGCAAACAGCAAAGAGGCAACTGCCAGGCCGCTGTACCACCAAACTTTTTTTGATGACCTTCGCCGCCCTTCATCCAGGGGCAGACCGGTGTGGCGTTCGAAAGATGCCATGAAATCCCGCTTATCATTTTCGAACTGCTCCTGTTGAATGTTGCCGTTGAGCATCAGGTACATTGCCCGCGCCTGCTTTACGGCATCGTGCTTATGCGGATTGGCTGCCATCCATGCCGACCAGAATTCCACATCTTCCTGGTTAGCGGCAAGGCAGTAGCGCAGGAACGAATCGTCCTGCAAAAAATCCTCCGCCTCATATGCTTCGAATTGCATTGAATTAATTTTACTATTGAGGGATGGCTGCTCTTGTTTTACCATGAAATCCTGATCATTATTGTAATAAACACATAAATAATACGCTAACTGCCCGCACGATCGACAGTTTGCTCTTCCCCTTCACCAACATTTCCGTCTTCAGCGTTTTGAGTGCGGTAAAAATGATATTGTAGGCCGTCCGCTTCGTAATGTTGCAGCCGGCGGCAATTTCATCATAGTCTTTGTTCTCAAAAAATCGCAGGTTCAGCAATTCTTTCTCGCGTTCCGTAAGCTGCTCCATGGCACGCCGCAGCGTTTCGCGCACCTCAACATCCGACTGCAATGCTATAAGATATTGTTCATAAGAAGGTTCGGGCTCCTGGCCGTTCTGCAGTTGCTGGTACTTCGCGAGCCGGGTGGCATCTGTTTGCCATTCTTTCAGCACTTCATGTTTCATGCAGGTGAGCAGGTAGGAACGGATGTTTTGAACGGGGGGCAGCTTCTTCCTGTTGTCCCACAACCGTAGCAGCACCTGTGTAATGCAGTCTTTCGTAAGCGCCTGGTTACCTGTCATTTTCACGCCGAAGTTCGTGAGGCCAACGTAATGAACCTCATACAATGCCAGCATGGCCGCGCGTTCACCCGCCCGTAGGCCGTCCCAAATGTCAGTATCGCTTGTGAAGGAGGGCATTTCAATTAAAACTACGAAAATACCGCAGGTTTCATAGTAAAAACCGGCAGCTAAGTTATCCATAGTACAACGCTCCATTAAACTCGATTGTATGCCGGCCATATTTGACATCAATTCAAAGAGAAGAACGCCTAAGTATCAGCAAATTGTCAACTCCGTTACCAAAGCCATCAGGGAAGGAAAATTCAAGATGGGCGACAGGCTGTTTTCCATCAATGAGCTCAGCAGTGAGTGCAGCCTCTCACGCGACACGGTACAAAAAGCGTACGACCTCCTCGAAAAAGAAAAGATCATTGAAGCTGTAAAAGGCAAAGGCTTCTATATCTACCGTACCGATGTACTGTCGCGCTACCGCGTGCTGCTGATCTTCAATAAGCTGAGCAATTATAAAAAGATGATTTATGATTCATTCGTGGAAACGATGGGCAATACGGGCATCGTTGATCTGCGCATCCATCATTGCGATGCCAGGGTATTGGAAGACATTATCAGCAAGAGTCATTGTGAATACGACCATTACGTGATCATGCCTCATTTTTACGAGCAAGCTTCCGCCGCCAGGGAGATCATCAGCAAAATACCGCGCGAAAAACTATTGTTCCTCGACAAGGACCTTTCGCTTGGTGGCTGGCAGTGCCGCGGCGTTTTCCAGGATTTTGAAAACGATATACGCAATGCCCTCATCACAGGACTCACCGCGCTTCATAAATACAAAAAACTCATCTATGTGCAGCCTTCGTTAACACCCCATCCTTCCGAAATTGGAAAAGGGTTCAGAAGGTTTTGCGGCGAATACGGATTCGCATCTGAGACCATCAGCGATATTTACAGCGATCACGAGGTGAGGCGCGGCAACGCCTACATCGTTATTGAAGAAACCGACCTCGCCGGCCTGATCAGCCGTTGCAGGCAGAAAAAACTAACCGTCGGGAAAGATGTGGGTATCATTTCCTATAATGAAACGCCCATTAAGAATTTGCTGCTCGACGGCATTACGGTGATCTCCACCGATCATGCACGCATGGGAGAAACCGCAGCGCGGATGATCATGGACGAAATGAACGAAAGAATTAAAATTCCCTTTCAGCTTATTTTGAGGAACTCGCTGTAATTATCCGGCCGACTTCAACACCAGCACCCAATCTTTGCCATAACCAGCCGAAGGCGGCTTGAACTGGTGTTCCGAAACATTATCGAACGATCCGGCATCTGTTGACTTCCCTGTTCGCGGATCGAACCACGAACAGTTGAAATTGCTTCCTTTCAATTTACCGGGCAACACGGTTACCGGCCTTCCTGCGGCGGTATAGATCAACGCATAGCCATCGCCGCGTGTTGCCTGTATCCGTTCGGCCGCAACGTTGTTGTTTTCTTTTATCAAACTTTGATCAGGTATGCGCGAAAGGATGTCGAAAGCGGTCATCAGCTTTTTCACGTGCGTCATTTGGTTTGCACCCGGCAGCTCCATGGCATCATACCAAAAATAATGGGCGCCGTTTACCGGTTCTCTTTCGGGAGAATACATTTGCCAGATGTCGTGGCAACCGTAGGTGTGGCCGAAGGCGCCTCCGAATAAATCGAGGTATGCCGATTTTCTTACGTCGTAAGCGCTGGACGTTCCCAGGTCTTTGGCGTTAAAGCATACAGGATGGTCCTCATAAATGGGTTCACCATCAATTACCGGTTTTACCGGTTGCAGGTGGTAAGCCGCCTGTATTTTATTATAGACATCGTTATCCCTGCAGTGACCCGTCTGGAACATGTCAAAATCGAACCACTCATCCTTTGCGAACCATTCAGCGGATCCCAGTTCGTTGGGTTGCGTGTGAAAGGTGATCAGCGCTTTTTTGCCGATAGCCTTTTCGATGGCATTGGCCATTGCCCGCCATACCTTCAGATCGGCTTCGCCACGCGGCTTGCGGTCGCCGCCGAGTATCCAGATAATATTTGTTTTGTTTTTATAGCGGGTCGCGAGCCAGCCCGCGTAAACGGCTGCATTTTTTTCATTGAATATTTCAGGGCCGATGCCCCATCTGTCTTTGTTCACCTTATCGCCCCAGGTAGGCAGCAACCCAATGTTTAGGTGATATTCGCCGGCCTTGTTGATGATATAATCAACGTGCTCGAAATACTTCTCATTCGGTTTGGAAGGATCGTTGTCTATTAATGGCGTTTGTCCGTATGCGTTAGGTTCGTTCAGCCCGTTGAATTCGGCGAGTGCCACTGCCTGGATCACGGTAAACCCCTGTTCGCTTCTGCGTTTAAGATATTTGTCGGCATCTTCCCTGTTGAGGCGGTGGAAGAGTTCCCATGCGGTGTCGCCAAGCCAGAAAAACGGCTGGCCGTCTTTCAGAATAAACCGTTTGTTGTCACTTACGGTGAATTGCGCGCGTAGCTGCGTTGCAGTGCAGATTACGAGTAAGAGGGGAAGGAAATATTTATACATGCTTTAGATAAAAGTTAAAACTTAAAAGTTAAAAGTTAAAACCGTCTCACGTCTCACGTTTCACGTTTCACGTCCGCCCCCGGCGCTTCGCGCCACCCCCGCCAGCGGGGGATACGCATTGCCGATTGCCCATTGCCCATTGCCGTCTCACGTCTCCCGTCTCCCGTTTACCTCACAATCCTCCACACCTTTCCATCACGCTTGGTAAACAGGTACAGTTCACCGCTGGCATCCATACCAAAGCGCATATCCACGCGTTCATTATGACACAATTCTGCCAATGACGTACGCTTGCCCTTCAACGCGATGTTCCATTTTTTGATGGTCGCCTGCCGGCCGATTTGAAGATCCTGCATATCCACATAAAACAGGGTGCCCGTGCCAATATCACCGAAAACATACTTTCCCTGCAGTTGCGGAACGGTGCTTCCCTGGTACTCGAAACCGCCCGATATGGCAGTTCCCTCATCATGATCGAACTCTGCAACAGGGTAAGTAACATGATATGCGGTATCGTTGGCGGGCAGCTTATACACATCATTGATATGATCGGTATGAACAAGAAAATTACCCTCGCGAACGGGCCAGCCATAAAATCTTCCGGGTTCAACAATATCAAGTGCCTCAATTAAATGCTGCCCGATGTTGATCGCAAACATTCTTCCGTCCCTGCTCCAGTTCAAACGATGAGGGTTCCTGAATCCATAAGCGTACACTTCATGTGCACAATCCGCGTTGCCAACGAAAGGATTCGATGCAGGGATACCGTATTTGCCGTTTTTGCTGTTATTGCCGCGCGGGTCGATGCGAAGTATGCTGCCCCATGCGGCCGATGGTTTCCGGGAAACGAGCCCGTGATGAATTTCAACGCTGCCGCCATCGCCCACGCCAATGTACAGCAAGCCGTAATCTTCGTCTCCCGGTTTCGCTTTGTTGTTGAAAGCTATCTCCTGCACGCCATGAATACCAGTGGGCATGTTGATGCGCAGCAGTTCTCTTCCTTCGCCGATGAACGGAAATTTTGCAGGATCCGTTTTCCACTCGGTAAGCACCCATTGCAGCACAACCGGAACGGAATCGGGATATGAAAAATCGGCCGGCGCCGTTTTGGGCGGTTCGGTGTGCGTGGTGTACAAAAGGCCATTGTTTTGAAAGTCGGGATGAAAGGCAAAGCTTCCGAATCCGGTGGCCATGCCCGGCTGCGGGATGAAGTTGGGGCGCAGTTTCTTAATATCCATATACAGTTGCGGCTTACCGTTCCTGATGCGGTAGGATGTTCCGCGCAGGTCCTGTATGAAAATATCGTTGTCGCCGGGCCGGTGATCCAGCTTGATGATGCGGGTCAATTGTCCTTCGGTGGTAGATGCAGGCACCTGCGTAAAGAATTCAACGTCTGCAACCAGGTCGGAAGTTTGTATGGTGTCGGGGATAGGATTGGTCAGCGACACAGTGTCTTCAGCATGAATGGACGGCTGGGTGGTGGCTCCTGAATTACAGGAAATAGTGAAAAATGTGACGACGGCGCCAAGGCAGCCGGCAATACACAAAAAAGCTTGTTTCATCCTGCGAATCTATGAGATATGTGAGTTTTTTATTACTATTATAGCAAATCTCCTATCCGGTGAAAAAATTATGCATCTTTTTGCTGGCGGCTGTACTGTTCTGTAATGCCAATGCTCAGCTATCGGTTGATACCAACGGCCTTACACAGCAGAAAGACAATGTTATCAACGCCTCCACCATTATCCAGGTAGAAAACCTCGGCTTGAACATCAATTCAAAAAATCCCGAGTTAAGGCCCACGGTTTCCGCCGACGGCAACCTGCTTTTCTTCATCTGCGAAAACGATCCTTTCAACACAAAATACAATTCGGTGCCCAATTCGCAAGACATCTGGTTTGCGCAACGTGAGGAAAACGGCACGTGGGGCGGCGCCGTTCATCTTTCGTATCCGCTCAATACCATGCAGTACAACGCCGTTTACTGGATATCGCCCGACAATAACCGCATCCTCATAAGAGGCGCTTTTCACCAGGGCGCCTATATGGGTAAGGGAGTAAGCTTCTGCGAACTGCAGGATAACGGACGATGGGGCGAGCCGGAAATGCTGAGAATAAGAGACTACCACAAATACGACCGCGGCCGCCAATCCGGCGCCACCATGGCGCACGATGGCCGTACCCTGCTCTTGTACCTGACACCGGAAAACGGCGAAGTGAATAATGATCTCTACGTTTGTTTTCTGCTGAAAGATGGAACCTGGAGCGAACCGAAAAGTCTCGGTAAAAAAATAAACCTGCCCGATTATGATGAAATGACGCCTTACCTGGCAGCCGATGGCATGACGCTGTACTTCAGCAGCAACCGGCCCGGCGGACTTGGCGACAACGACATCTACATGTGCAAACGCCTTGATAAAAGCTGGCAGAACTGGAGCGACCCGGTAAATCTCGGCAGTCCCATTAATTCTGAAAACTGGGACGCCTTTTTTACGCTCGATGCTGGCGGCGAATTTGCCTATCTCACCAATACCGTCAATACCTATGGAGAAAGCGACATCGTAAGGATAAGACTGATGGAAAAAGAGAAGCCGGACCCCGTTCTTCTCGTGAGCGGCAACGTGTACAATGTTAAGACCAGGGAACCCCTCAGTGCATCGCTGGTGTATGAAACGCTTCCTGATGGCGACATCGCCGGCAGCGGAATGTCGAATGCCGCCGACGGGTCATTCAAGATCGTGTTGCCTTATGACAAAAATTACAGCATACGGGCCACTGCCGACAAATTTTTCGCCATCTCCGAAAACCTGAATCTTGATTCGCTGGTGAAAGCCGGATACAAAGAAATTCACAAGGACCTTTACCTGGCGCCTATCGAGATCGGACAAATCGTGCGGCTCAACAATGTGTTCTTTGATTTTGATAAATGGGACCTTCGTCCCGAGTCGTATGTGGAGCTGAACAGGGTCGTTGAGTTGCTGCAGGAAAATCCGGCGATAGAGATAGAAATGAGTGCGCACACAGACAGCAAGGGTTCTGATGAATATAACTTCACGCTAAGTGATCAAAGGGCCCGGTCGGTGAGGGAATATATTTTGTCTAAAGGCATCAGGGCATCGAGGATTCAATCAAAGGGATATGGTGAAACCAAACCGGTTGCAGCGAACGACACCGATGAAAACAGGCAACTGAACAGAAGAGTAGAATTTACAATATTGAAGAATTAGCAAATTATTCTTCGACCATATCGGCAAACATCAGTTCGCGCTGCGCCGAAAGAAGTATGCGGTCTCTTTCCGCGGCGCTGCGGAACAGGTCGCTCGATGCGATACATGATCCCTGCACATTCAGCACAACAAAAAAGTAGCGGTTGTCGGTTGAAATGCATTTGCGAATGCAACGGTTGTTGTGTGCGTTTTTCTTCAGGCTCATCATCGCGCGAATACAGGCAACCGCGCTCCTGAATCGGTTACCCGTCAGCAGTTTTTCATTGTCAACCGTTACCAGTTCAAAATTATAACCATCGGGAACGGTCATGAGCACCAATTTTGCGGGAGAGATTTTTATGTTTTCGTAGGAAGTGTTTACCTGTATCATCGGACACGATTTAGCGGGTAAATGTATCCCGTTTGTTTAAAAAAAACACCCGTAGTTCTACGGTAATTATTGATAGCCCCTCGCCTGCAGATGAAAGAGTTCGGCATAGCGTTCGTTCCTGCGCAACAGTTCGTCGTGGCTTCCCGCTTCTATCAGTTCACCTTTGTCCAATACCAATATCCGGTCGGCCATGCGCACGGTTGAAAAACGGTGCGATATCAGTACTGCCGTCTTGCCCCGGGTCAGTTCTGCAAAGCGTTGAAACACCTGGTATTCCGCCCTTGCGTCGAGGGCCGACGTGGGCTCGTCAAGGATGAGCAGCTGTGCGTCTTTCATATATGCCCTGGCCAGTGCAATTTTTTGCCATTCGCCGCCGGAAAGTTCCACTCCCTGGTTGAACCGCTTACCCAGCGCCTGGTCATACCCGTGCGGCAGCTTTTGCACCAGCAGGTCAGCGAGGCTTTGCTTTGCTGACTGCACGATCAGTTCGCGGTTTTCCTTTTCACCAATATTGCCGACGGCTATATTTTGCGACACCGTCATCTGGTACCTCAGGTAATCCTGGAAGATCACGCCCACCTGGTTTCTCAGATCTTCCAGATCATATTCCCTGAGGTCAGCGCCATCCAGCAGGATGCGGCCTTCGGTGGGATCGTACAGGCGCGCGAGTAATTTAACCAGGGTAGTTTTTCCGGCGCCGTTTTCACCGACGAGCGCGAGTTTTTCGCCGGCACGCAATGTAAAGCTCAGGTGACGGTTGGCCCATTTGTCTGAATTGGCATATTTGAAACCAACATCTTCAAAAACAAATCCTGTGCGGATGGGCCGCGGAAAGGCGCGTGCATTTTTCATGAACCTGATCTTTGGCTGGATCTTGAAAAAATCAAAAAAATCTTTGAGATAGATCGCTCCCTGCGAAACCGACGTGAACCGTGATAAAATTCCTTCAAGGAGGCTTCGCAATTGACGGAACGAACCGGCAAGGAAAGTAAGCGTACCAATGGTGAGGTCGCCGTCAATGGTTTTTGAAATGATATACACGTACGCGCCGTAGTAGCCAAGCGTTCCGATGAGTGAAAACAATGTACCCCACAACGATCTGCGGATGGAAAGCTTTTTGTTATCCAGGAAAAACTTTCCCGACAACTGGCGGAAACGGTCGACCAGGAAATCGGCGAGGCGAAATATCTTCACTTCTTTTGCTGTTTCATCGCTCGCGCCAACATACCTGATGTAATCCAGTTCCCTGCGTTCCGGCGTTTGCCGCCTGCTTAGCGAGTACGTTCTGTCGTTGAAATACGATTCGCCGAGGAACGCGGGCAGCACAGCAACAAAAAGCAAAAGGATGAGCCAGGGGTTGAAAACGATCAGGCCCGCGCCCAGGAAGAACATCGTGATGATGTCCTGCACCTGGCTCAGGACCTGCGAAAGCAATATCGTGCGGCCAACGGTTTGCTGTCTCGCCCTTTCGAGCTTGTCGTAAAATGTGGAATCTTCGAACTGGTCGAGGTCGAGTGTGGCGGCGTGTTGCATGATCCTGATCGAAGTGAAGTTCGAAAACAGGTCTCCGAGCATGCTGTCGACCAGTGTGGTGGCGCGGCTCAGGCCATCCGAAAGTATAGCCAGGGCCAGTTCGATGCCTATGAGTTCCCACAGGTATGTGTGTGGCACATTCGGTGTTGAGCCGATATGGATCACCTCGTCGATGATTAATTTTCCAACGTACAGGATGGAAACGGGAATGGCTGACCGCGCAATTCTCAACAGTGCGTTCGCAATGGTGAGGGGTTTGCTGGTGTTCCATACCAGCCTGAAAAAGGCGGGCAAATTGGCCAGCGCAGAAAACTTCTCTTTTAACGTGACATCTGCCATTCAACTAAATTATATTTTTACCGAATGAAAAAAATTGAAACATCAAATTTATCTATGCAAAACATCAAAAATGTCATCTTCGATCTCGGCGGCGTGATCCTGAACATCGATTTTAAGAAAACAGAAGAAGCATTTCAATTATTGGGCCTGAACAACTTTTTAGACCATATCAGCCAGCACCACATCACCGATTTTTTTGAAAAATATGAAACGGGGATGCTGACAGATGCAGAATTTATTACCGGCATACAAAAGCTCGTCGGCAAACCCCTTGAAGAAGAACAGATCATCGCCGCGTGGAACGCGCTGCTGCTCGACTTCCCTCCCGCGCGCATCGCCCTGCTGAAAAGAATCAAAACAAAATACCGCACCTTCCTGCTCAGTAACACCAACTCTATCCACCACATCGAATACAGGGCACGGCTGTACCGCGACGAAGGCGTTTACATCGAAGACCTCTTTGAAAAAGTTTACTACTCCCACACTGTGAAGATGCGCAAGCCCGGCGCCGATATATTCAGGCTGGTGCTGAGCGACAACAACCTGAAAGCGGATGAAACCCTGTTCATCGACGACACGCTCGCCAATTTTCCCGAAGCCGAGAAGCTGGGCATACATGTTCATCACCTCAAACCCGGAACCGATATCACAGAGATCGGATTGTAAACGGCGATTGTTGCGGGCGTGCCACCGCATTTTAATTAACCTGTACCTTCGTGTAATAAATTCAATTGTATGAAGTATAGAAAACTGGGAAACACCGGTGAGCATCTGTCTGCCATCGGTTTAGGATGTATGGGTATGAGCCACGCTTATGGCACCGTTAACGACAAAGAATCGATAGCCACGCTCGAAGAAGCCATTCAACTCGGAGTGAATTTTTGGGACACCGCCGACATGTATGGAAAGGGCGCCAATGAAGAGCTTGTTTCGCGTGTGCTCGTGCCGAACCGCGATAAAGTATTCATCGCAACAAAATTCGGATTTCAGTGGCGTGAAGATGGCACAAACTACCTGGACGTAACGCCGGCGCACATAAAAAAAGCCGTAGAGCTAAGTCTTAAACGACTACGGATCGAAACCATAGACCTTTATTATGCGCACCGGCTGGATGCGAACGTGCCGGTGGAAGACACAGTGGGCGCCATGGCAGACCTGGTGAAAGAAGGAAAGGTAAGATACCTCGGACTCTCTGAAGCGTCTGCCGCTTCGATCAGGAAGGCACACGCGGTTCATCCCATCGCCGCGCTGCAGAGTGAATATTCGATTTTGACGAGAGACGTGGAAAAAGAAATTCTGCCCACCATACGCGAGCTGGGAATTACCTTCATTCCGTACAGTCCGTTAGCAAGAGGACTGATCACCGCAACCATCACAAATGTTGAAGAATTGCCGAAGAATGATTTTCGCCGTACGGTGCCGCGCTTCAATGACCAGCACTTTGTAAACAACCAGCATCTTGTTGCGGAATTCGCGGCATTCGCGCTGCAAAAGAGATGCACGCCGGCTCAACTTGCGCTGGCATGGGTGTTGGCACAGGGCGACGACATGATACCGATACCGGGAACGAAAAGAAGAAAATACCTCGTGGAAAATATCGGCGCACTCGATGTTGAACTCAACGAAAGTGAACGCGACTTAATCGACCGTATTGTTGAAAGAAATCCCGACATCGGCGCACGTTACAGTGAAGGCGCCTGGAGGCTGATCAATCATTAAAGCAGTTATGCGAGCGTTTCGCGGAACAACCTGATCGTTCGTTCCCACGCTTGCTTTGCAGCGGCTTCATTGTATCGCGTTGGCGCAGTATCGTTGTGAAACGCGTGCTGCGCACCTTCATACATGAACAACTCGTATTGTACACCTGCCGCTTTCAGCGCATCTTCATATGCAGGAATGCCCTCGTTCACTCTTTCGTCGAGCGAACCATAGTGCAACTGGAGATGCGCCTTTATTTTTGCCGCTTCTTCTTTTGCGGGCTGCCGTCCGTAAAAAGCAACGGCGGCTTTCAGTTGAGGATCGTGAACCGCAAGCTGGTTCGCCATTGCCCCGCCCCAGCAAAATCCCACGCAACCCGTTTTACCATTCGACTCATTGCGTGAACCGGCATACTGCACACCCTTGAGAAAATTATCGAGGTTTTTATTTTTGTCCAGCTTGCCTATCAGCTCGCGTGCCTCGTCTTCATTGGCAGGCGTGCCTCCCGACGGAGAAAGCGCATCAGGCGCCACCGCAACGAACCCGGCCTTTGCCACTCTTCTGGCAACATCCTTTATGTGCGGGTTTAATCCCCTGTTTTCGTGAATCACCACCACCGCGCCATATTTACCATTTGCCTTTGGCCGCGCGAGATAACCTTTCATCGTGGTGTCATCGCCGGGATAAGTGACATCTTCGGTGATGATGTCATCGTCCAGTTCGGAGACCACTTGCGCATTGGCGTAATTCACTTCGAGCATCGGCAGAACGGCCATTGCCGCAGCCATGCTCCCCGTTAGCTTTACAAGGCGGTTAATGAATTCATTACGTTTTAATGGCTTGTGGGTGTATTCATCGAAGAGGTTGATGATTCGCTGATCCATGGCAGAGGAGATTTACCTGAAGTTCGTAATTTCCCGCGAACGGTGTATGCTATGGAGAAAATCAGGATGATAAATTCGCTGCTGGCTTTTCTTGTCGAGATCGCCATGCTTGTGTTGCTCGGATATTGGGGATACCATACTTCCGATGATAACGTTTTCAAATACATTCTCGCAATTACCACGCCCGCAGGCGCGGCCGTCCTGTGGGGCATTTTTGCGGCACCCCGGTCGAAAACCCGGTTGCGCCAGCCGCTGCTGCTCATTTTCAAATTGGTACTGTTCATGATCACCGCCTTCCTCGTGTACCGCCTCGGCAGGGTGAATGCCGCCGCCATCTTTATTTTTTTCGCCCTGCTCAATCAGGCCGTCACTGCCATTGTGGGTGAATATAAGCCTTGGAAGTAGCTTCCTATCTTGCAATATCTTGCAGCTTTGTAAATTTTTCCTGCAATTTTTTGCAGGATTTAGTGAAAAATAGTGCAAATTTGGCTACCAATCTAACAAATGCATGCTTAAGAGAGAACGCCAGGAACTGATCCTTCATGAAGTAAACCTGCACAACAAGGTGTTGATAGGCGATCTCAGCGGGGTGATCAAAGTGTCGGAAGACACCGTACGCCGCGACCTCATCGAACTGTCGAAAAAAGGCAAGTTGGTGAAAGTGCATGGCGGCGCCCTTTCGAACTCTTTCCGTAATTCGTTTAAGCACACAGACATTTAGTCACTCGCAGAAAAAAAGACGATCGCCCACACAGCGAGTGCACGGATCAAAGATGGCATGTATATCCACACCACCGGCGGTACCACTATTCTCGAAATGGCAAGGCTGCTTCCGGAAACGCTGAAGGCAACATTTATCACCGGCAGCATTCAGGCGGCGTTCGAATACCTGCAGCATCCCCATCTTGAAGTGATCCTCATCGGCGACCGCATCGCGAGAAATTCACAGATAACGGTGGGAGGAGAAGCCATAACGAAAATCAAAACCTTCAACGCCGACCTCTGCTTCCTCGGCGTTAACGCACTCGATGTGGAACACGGACTCACGGATAACGATTATGAAGTGGCGCAGGTAAAAAGGGCCATCATAGAATCTTCCGACCGCGTGGTGGTGCTTTCCATCGCAGAAAAATTAAATACGCAACAGAAAATACAGGTATGCCCGGTTTCGCAAATTCAAACACTCATAACCGAGGTACCTCCCAATCATCCGGCCCTTGAGGCTTATCACCAATCAGGCATCGAAGTCATTTAACCAAATTCCAAAACATGTTTGTATGAAAATTTTCCTGAAACAAAAAATGGCAAAGACGCTGGTCTTTCATTTCGTCTGCTTGCTGCTGCTCGCTTTCAGCTCGGCCGCGCACCGATGCCGCTGGTGCTGTGCGTCGCTCCGAAC
>CAMPGT010000010.1 GCA_946885665.1 uncultured Chitinophagaceae bacterium
TTGTTACCCTGTTCACCGGCATGTTCCCGCGAACACACCTGATGTTCCTCATGGAATACAAACCTTCTAAAGCCATTACCCGTATCGAACTGTTGTACCGGCATGACGAACCGCAACCAAACTTTGTTTTGAGACGTCCTCCTGCTGCAATGCTGGGCATAGTGGAAACCTTGTCGAAAGCTGAGATGAAGCGTGTTGAGTCGCAACAACATTATCAAAGCGAAATGGTGGACGTAGTGGTAAAAGCGCTCGAGGAAGGCGACAAGCGTCCGTTGTTTGTTCCGAATACATTGTACACCGTTACCGTAAAATATACCGGAACGATCAGGCAATCGACCGATCACAGCAAGAAGAAATCGAAAGACTACAACCAGCAATTTAAATTCAGAACCACCAGTCATTCGCCGAAGCGTCTTAATCCATGGGTGCTTGCGATGATACCTGAAAATAATGCAGACGGATTTTTCACGAAAGACAAGGTGCAGTTCATTTTCAATGATGCCGCAGCCATTCAACTGTTCAAAGCTTTCGGAAAAACACTGAAGGTGAAGCTGAGAAAAGCCAACGGCAATCATCCGCCTGAAAACCCGGTGCTCGACCTCCCTGTGCTGCAGGCGGTAAAGGCGAAATTAAAGAACCCATTTGCGGCAACACTTGAAGAAGTGGTCCTGGACATGCGCTGCATCCCGGGAATAACTGAAACCACGCAACACCAGGTGTTTACAGTAGATATTCCACTCGACCGCCTTACCAGCTATATGCTCGATATCGAATCGACGCCGCCGCCTGAAGATCCCGTAACACCATTGTACCGCACTGCGTTTACTACTTCACGTTATGAGAGCGCACAGGAGTTCGCACAAGTCGTCAATGCAGCAAACATCCAGGAAAAAAGATTAAAAACAGCATTGACGCTGACACCGAAGCCGCTTTCATTCGTCATTCCCAATGACACGTTGCCCGAAAAGCTGGAAACCATCAACCTGAACACCGTTTCCGATGCAGACATGGAAAATGCCCTGCTCGCATCGTTCGGCAGCGACATTCCCGCCGCGCGCCATCCGGGCATTACCCTGCTTTGGAGCAGCGACGCGCCTTCAAAGAAAGTTGGTCTGCTCATCGATGCGCCTGAAATGCTGTTGCGTACCATGCAGGCGCCGGTTGAAGTAAAAACGCCTACACCCGACGACGATGCGATACAGCATTTCAAGATGGGTAAACAGGTATGGATGGAAATCAAAGAGACCGGATCGGCGATTACCGAAAGCATTGTTTACACCACCGGTGCGTGCCGTTCGCTTGTGTTGTTCAAGAATGATGCATCTGGATTCATCAAACTGGCATTCAGAAGATACAGGCATATTCTACTTGTTGATGATCCGTTGATGAACGACACGCAGTTTATCAATGTAAAATTACCGGACAAGGCGCCATGGGAATCATAACCACTAAAATGCAAGCTTATGGCTTTTTTGCCTTCGATAATGTTTGAGCTGGAGCTGGCACCGCTGGTGCCCAAAAAAACACAGGGCATTCCTGCTTCGGAGATCCCCGGAGAATTTATGACGCTCCCCCCAAACGAAAACTCGCCTAACCAGCCGATCGTTCCGCTCGGATTGCGCTGGCGGATGAAACCCGAACTGGGCATCCCGCGCCAACCTTTTGCCTTGTGGCGAAGGCAGCGAAACATTTTTGAGGAAACGCAGGTGACCTACACAGCTACAGAGGCCGGCAGCTTTCACATCGGCGACGGCGTGTACCATGTTCCGGGCGGACCATTTTACATCCTGTTTGTAACGTTGGATAACAATGACCCAACCCATGCGATCACCGTGCAGGCAGTGAATATGGCTGATGAGAAAATTTTAGGGCAGGTGATCCAGTTGCCGGCCAACAATGCCAGGGTGATGAAGTTTCAGCATCCATTTATCGGCGGCTTTTCGGCGAAAGGAAATTTTACTATCAAGAGCATAGCGGGCGTAACGATGAAAAGCTTCTGCGAAAAGTCGAATGGATGGGAGCTTATACAAGTAGTCGGCCTCCCTGCAAAGACGGGCGAGATGCAGGGTTACGACCCGGGCCAGCAGGGACGGGAGGGGCAATTGCAGGATCCCATTGATGCCGCCGCATTGCGATTGAAAACTGCACAGCATTTTTACGAGCCGCTGCCCACGGCTCTGCCGTCGGGCATGCAGGTTCCGGCATGGGAAATTCCGGATGCCGGCGAAGCCATTGATGAGTTGCGCAAAGGCAATCCGCCGCTGCTGGAAAGGGTCGGCGGCATGTTCGAAGCAGTTGATAACGGAAATGTACATGCGCAATCTGATTTTCGCGTAAAAGAAACCATACCCGGCATTCACCAGCCCGAATTTCCCTCACAGATTACCGACGATGCCACCATGGATCTTCCATTGCTGGCAACTTTTCTCATCAACGCGATCACCGACAGTTGGTTCGCGCTTTCCTCGGGATTTGGCAGCACAGATTTTCCGGGGTATCTCCACCCGACAGAACGGATATTGGAACCGCTGTCTTATTTCTACGTCACGCACGATTACATGGTCACTTCAACGTTCAGGTTTCGATATGAGGGTGAAGTATTCACGGACCCAATGTATGATGAAGAGTATTGCGCGCTCTCGCACAAATCACTGGTCCCCACGCTTCCGGCATCAGGACTGACGGGCAGCGTGTTCTCATTGAACAGGCCACCGCAGCGTGATGAGCCATGGTCGGTGGAAGCTTCGCTTACATGGACGAAAGTGAACAGGTTTCAAATACAGGGCAACGCCATTGCCGTTGCCGAATCAGGCACAACCGGCGTTTACCTGAACACTTTGCGTCCGGCAGAGTTGCCTCATCAGCCGGCATTATTTGTGCCGATGAAGCCTGGTGAAACCAGCGACCCGGAACTCATCACCAAAAACCGCTTCATTCATTCCCAAACAGAATTGCCATTTATTGGATCGCGCATCAACAAATACGGTGTTGCGTCAATGGATGCTTTTGGAAGATGGAGCGACTGGCGTGAAACGCAGTTGCCGTTGTCGGCGCGCCAGCCGGAATCGCCGCGGCTGATTGATTTGAAATTTACGGCCGACAAAAGCAGGATCGCAGGTAACACCGCGCCGCATGAACTGTCGCTCGAAATCTTGTGGGACTGGCAGGACAGGTCGCCAAAAATTTTTCAACTGGCGGCTGTCTTTCATCGAAGGCTGTATTTTCCGGACGGCACAAAAGACAATGGACATATTCCGCCGGTGAATTATCCCACAATATTTCAAACGAACAATACCGTGGCCGCCGGGCCACTGCTGGAACTCACCGTTCCTTCAGATAATCCACCGGGCACCGCACCGGACTTTGATACCGTTCCCGTCAACGCCGATCCGAAGGTGACCATCGAATTGCTGCCGCAGCAAACAAATGGAAGCGGACAAAATGTGGATGGTGAGATGAGAAGGTACCGCGTAAAGATAAAAGACGTGATGATGTCATTCAACCCGGATGAAGAATGGTTCTTTACGATATTCGTGAAAGCAGCGGAATGGCGAAATCCTGCACTGTTCGGCGATACTGTCTTACCCATTGCGCCGGGCAGACCGCCGAAGCTCACGGCTTATGTTCCCAATCCTATTCCCGCGCCGCCTCCTGTGTTTATTCCGGCCACCATACTTTGGGCGCCGTTGCCGGATGCAAGAGGGATGTCGCGTTTTCGACTTTCTTTCGACCATATACCGAACGCCACGGGTGGCTATGCGGTGTATCGCGCATACGAAGCCAAACTTCGTGATCTCGGAGGCTTGTCTGTACGTGCCGACACCGATTTGGTGGGAAGGGCCACCGACCTTCGTGACCTGGTGATGCCGCAGGGCAAATGTATTGATGCATTTACCCGTATCAACGAAACGCTTGTTCCAAAGCCGGCAACGGGAACGAAAGTCGAATACGAGGTAGAGATCGACGGAACCATTGACGGGTTGCTGGCATTCGCTGTTGCCTCGGTAACAAGAGAGCAGGAAACTTCAGCATTGTCTACACCCTGGCTATTTGTTGCTGTGCCGAAAAGAATGGTTCCCGGTTTGCCGATGCTGTCGTTGCAGCAGCAAAATGGCACCGCAAAAATTTCGTGTGAATTTCCGAAGGCGCCGAAACCTTCGGTGGTGGAAATATTCAGGAGCCAGAGAGAGGTGATGTCGCGCGAAGCGGACCTGATGGGGGCCGCGGTGCATGAGGTGGCAGAGGCCGGCTGGAACGCTTTGCAGGAAAACGGGCAGCCCGCTGCTGATCCGGCAAAGCTGCACCATTTTCAGTTTGCTGTCGAAGAGGCGATCACTCCTTCGTGGTTTCCTTATTATTTCCGCGCCATTGCCGTCGGGCGGCCAGACAATATAAATGGTTTCGTTCCGGGAAGGTCACCGCAATCAAATCTCGTAAAGGTTGAACGCCTGCCCGCCGCGCTGCCGGAGCTAAAAGAACATAAAGCCGTTCAGAGTTTGGGGCAAACAATCGTTCTTTCTTTTAAAAGCGATGCGTTGGCGGAGATGACGCCGCATGGCGGTTTCAAAGCAGAAATCTATCAATACGATTTTACGCAAAACAAATTTGCCGACGATCCCCTCATCGCATTGTCTCTAATACAGGCGCTTCCCGTTGTTGCCTCACCGGTAAAGAAACAGCTTTATTATTCAGCCGCCGATGCCAATGGAAGACGCACCTACCAGGTAACGCTGGATGTAAGCGGCCCGAAGTTCCTCTTTAAAATAAGATTGATGGATCCGCTGACGCGTACATCAGAAAAAATGGTAAGCGGCGAAATGAACCAGGTTGTTGCGCCCAACGTTTCTAACCTTCTATCGCGCCGTCGTGGAAGGGACCTGTTCGTGTCTTTCGACAGCACCGTTCCCGTTACGCCTCCGGCTTTCGGTCACTATGTGGTGGAGATAAATTTTGTGTCGCAGTCGCACCTTACACGTTTACTGATACGAACGAACATAGACGACATTCCGGCTGGAACAGCCGCGCAACTGGAAAATTCACCGGTGTCGGCGATCTTCAGGATAAAAAGTACCCTGCCGGTACATGCACCGAAATATGGCGCAATATTTAAAAATTTCTACCCGGTCATAGTGTTTCCGCCCACGCGCGGCGCCATCAGGGTACGCATTACTGCGCCTGATAACACCAGCGCCATGGCCGTCGTCAACATTTGATGAACAGTTAATAAAAAGTTCATGCTGCAAGATGTCATATCACTATTAGGAATTGCCAACCCGCAATTATCGTTTGCCTGGCAGGATGTCAATGCACCGGCTGCGGATGCAAGTGCGCCGTTTTTGCTGAACAGCAATGCCGCAGGCGGCGAATGGATGGCGCCAGTCGCCGGTCTGTTCAACCAGGCCTTTGCCCCAAACATCTTCATGGGAGATGGCAGCGCCGCTGCCGGTACCGCCTGGGTGCTGAAGATGCAGCCGCAGGTGTACACAAGATTGCTTCGGTTATACGGAAGGGTTATAGAAGGAAAAACAACACAGACCGATCAGCCTCAACGGCCGGTACCCATGTACTTCGTTTTTCACGACACAACAGATAGCGGCACCGGGCCCGTTGCCGGAAACTACGAACCGGGCAGCAAACTTTCCATCAAGAATGGAAAACTGTCTGTGCACGATTTTGCGGGACAACCCATCGACCCGCTGGCGGTGGCATCGGCCTTCGTGGTCATTGCAGCTCAATTTCCAGCCATCGTTGCCAAGGATTTCACGAGCAGTACGTCACCAGTCCTCGCCAACACGCAACTGTCACAGTTAACGGCTTCCTTAACTGCCGAAGTACGGGTGCGGCTGGTTTCATTATTCAGGAAGCCGATGACACAGGGAACGCAAAAATTCAACAACCTGGCAGGAGTAAAAGACACGGAAGGATTGTATAAAGTGAGTAACACGTCGCAACCGCTCAGCCCGGTGAACCCGCCTGCCGGTGCCGATGAGAAATGGGAGATCGGGCCCGCCACTTTCGGGCTCATGTCCGGCTCTTTCACTCCACAGGCCACTGCGCAGAGTGTGACCCTGAAACGCGATTTTCTCACTTTGTTTGCCGATGACCTCACTGCGCATATACGCGGCAGTGAAACGCTTGGAAATCCCTTTGACGTTGACGACTTCAAAACATCCGTTTTCCATGGGCAGTCGCTCGAATTCTTTTTGAACGGCAGCCAGGTGCTGGCAAAAGAGGAACAGGTTATCCGCGATTCAGCGCTTTCGCTGGCGGTGTCGCCCGTTATCGCCAATGATTTTGCAGTAGCGGCAGATCCTGCCAATGCAGAATGGCCTGTATTTCCCGCCGGCGGCGACGGCCCCATTTCAGGAAGACTTGAAAATGTAACGTTGTCAGCGCATTTTCTCACAGCACCTGCCGACAAGCGGGATGCGTACCTGCAAATGGAAGTTCCGCAAAAGGGCGGCACTCCGCAACTTGCTGAGGGAACGGCGGTGAGAGTGTACAACAGGAAATTTCTTGCCGATGCACGGGAAGGCCGGGGTAATGGCGCGGGCGGCGTGCTGAATGCTTCTTTCACCGCAGGGTTCATCATCAAAAATCCATTTGGCCTGCGTAAGGATGAGCAGTTGCCGGTGAAGCCGCAGCTTCTTTTTGATCTTGTTGCCGTTAACCGAACCGGCAAAAAACGTTCCTTTGGTTTTTTAGGAACAGAAGTGAGCGCCCCCGCAGCATTGACGCCGGCCGAAACGACATTGGCCGGCCGCGGCACCAACCAGTTTACTGCAGCCACCGAGCAAAGCATTGCGCCGGCGGGACTTCTTGGATTACCCACTGCGCCTCTTAGTTCGATCGGCGGAATAACAGATATCAACAGTGCCGTTGATGTGGCACTTGGCCTCGGCAATGAAGGGCAGCCCAGGATTCCACCACGATTGCCGTTGATGACAAGAAACGACAATGCCGTTGCCGGTATAAATGCAGCAGGAGCATGGAGCGCGGTGCTGAGTGGAATGTGGCTGCGTGGTGACAGCCGCAGCAGCCTGCACAGGGTGGGAAGCCCGGGAAGCCCCGGCGGCGAAGAATTCCTGGGATTCGGCGCCGCAACAAGTGGAGGCATCCTCGCCTACCAGGCCGCGCGCGCCGCCTTGAGGAGAACACGCGGCCTCGCCGCGAGGCTACAGGAGCTGAACGACGACCAACGGTGGGCAGTACCCGCAAACCCACCGGCAACGGGAAATTTTTCTGTGGCACTGCTGCAGGACATTGCACCGGGCGCTGATTCAGCGAATATTAAATTGATGGCCGATTCGGTATTCGACAGCCTGCCGCAAAACTGGAGCGCGCTGGTGAATTCCATCGCTAATGTTTTACCCTCCTCTATTGCTGCGAATACAGCCGTAAAAAACGCCGTTACTGCACTTGGCGGCAGCACCGCCGGTGACTTGTTATACAAAGAATTCAGGCATGAAACCTTCACTGCACGTTTTGGACGGCGCGACTCCATGCCCGCCATGCGCTCTGCAATCGCTGCGGCAAAAGAGCTGATCTACATTGAAACCAGTGCTTTTTCCTTCACAGACTATAAGCCCAATAATCCCGCTGATACGGATAACGCCAACGATCCGCCAAATAAAGAAACCGATATCGTATCGCTGATCGCCAAACAACTGGAAGAAAAGCCCGGCCTTCGTGTGTTGATCGCCGTTAATAAAGAGTTCCCCGTTGGCCCGGGCTATGAAAGTTTCGCCGCGCGCGCGTATGACCGCAGGATAAAAGCGTTTAATGCACTGAAAAGCGCCGGACCGGGCCGTGTGCAATTATTTCATCCCATCGGTTTTCCGGGCAGGCCGGTCCGCTTAATGCATACTGTTGTGATCGTCGACGACATGTGGTTGTTTGCCGGCAGCGGCAGTTTTACAAGAAGGGGATTTATGTTTGATGGAAACCTGTCGCTTATTTGCTTTAACCGCGATATTGAAGCGGGCAGAAGCAAAGAAATAAGAAGGGTGAGAAGAAAACTGATGGAAAATCACCTGGGAACAACTCCCCTGCCAGGTGGACCTGCAGCGGCAGTCGCGCATCCCAATGTAGCGAGGCTGGCGGGCCTGCAGGAAGCCTATTTCGCAGTTGCCGACATGCTCGAACAGGGCGGCTCGGGACTGATAGAAGGTTTATTTGATGGAAAAGTGACCGGGCAGGATCCGATACCAGCTTCCAGTTATCCGCATCGCGACCTTGCCGATCCTGATGGGCTCTCTTTCCCGTCAACACTCGGTTCGCTGTTGCAGGTGTTTACCGGACTCGGTGAAGCGGACGCATGATAACTATTGCCATAAACAACGAGGCCCGGATAGACATCCGGGCCGTGTTTTAAATCCAATATCCTATGAAAAACCTGCACTGTATTTTCAATGTGTGTGCCAATTATGAAATGCACACCCAGTGCGGGTTTCAGCATTCAATGCTGATGAAATGGTTTCATTTTGGGAATTATTTATCAGTTTTGGGACGCACCGCGGGGCCATGATCGTAGCTCAAAATTCACCGTTAGACGACGGTTTGCTGATGGAGGTTACAGCATTAGGCATTTATTTGGGAACCTGCTGCTTTTCCCTGACAGCACGAAACTCGGATCCTTCCTTCCAATGCGGCCACGTCGTTTCAAATGCCAGTTTTTTTCCTACATTAAATAATAATCGCAGGTCGCGCACGGCGCCATCCATCTTCCAATTATCCATTAACTCGTCGGAGGGGCGGTGATAATTTTTAGATACAAATTCGTCCTTCAGTTTCTGCCCATATTCTTTTCCTTTTCCCGCAAGGTCAATACCGCTTCCCATGTAAAGTGCGGGAATGCCCACTTTTGCAAAGTTGAAATGATCCGAACGAAAGTAACCGCCGGTTTCGGGCGTACTTTCCCCTACTACATAACCACCCACTTTTTCTACAGCATCGCGGAGATAATCTTCCAGTTCCGATTGCCCGAGGCCCACCACAACAACATCTTTCGTTACACCGAAATTATTGAGCACGTCAATATTGATTTCCGCCACCGTTTTTTCAATGGGATAGATGGGATTTTCGGTGTAATATTTTGATCCCAGCAACCCCTGCTCTTCACCGGTAACCGCAAGAAACAGGATAGTGCGTTCAGGCTTTTCGGAGAGGCTGTTGAATGCCCTTGCGAGTTCAATCAAACCGGCGGCACCCGTAGCGTTGTCCAGTGCCCCATTGTAGATCGAGTCGCCGGTTTCATCGGGTATGTTTACGCCAAGATGATCCCAATGCGATGTGTAGATGATTACTTCATCGGGCCGTTTCGAGCCTTCGATTTTGCCAACCACGTTCAGGGACTTATCATACACTGCCTTTACGCGCATGGATGTAGAGAACGTCATATCGAGCGGCACTGCCTTGAAGCCGCGGTGGTTGGCCTTTTCAAATAAGGTGGCGTCGTAGCCGGCTGCCGCGAACAGCCCGTTCACGGCAGTGTCTTTTATCCATCCGATGGCATCGCAGTTGGAAACGTTTTTACCGCGGTCGTCCAGTTGCAGCCTTGCGGAGTTAAATCCGTTTTGCACCACGGTGAAAGGATATCCCGCCGCAGAAGTTCTGTGAATGACCAGGCATCCCTTCGCGCCCTGCCTCGCGGCCTCTTCAAATTTATAGGTCCACCGTCCGTAGTATGTCATCGTTCTCCCTTTGAACAGGGTGGTATCTTTGTTCCAGAAGCCCGGATCGTTTACCATCACCAATACAACCTTACCTTTTACGTCAATTCCTTCATAGTCGTTCCAGTTGTACTCGGGCGCCACCACGCCATAGCCCGCAAAAATTACCGGAGTATTTTCGAGGCTGATGTGTTCATCCGTCTTATCCGTCCATATCACATATTCGCTGAATGCCTGCAGGAAAAAATTATCGTCCTTTGTTTTCACGTGCATCGTGGGATCCGCTTTGGCAACAATGCTTACCATCGGCACTTCCTGCGTAAAGCTTGTGCCGTTGCCGGGTTCAAGACCCACTTGCTGAAAGCGACGCTGCAAAAAATCCACAGTCATCTTCTCTCCCGGCGTAAATGGCATGCGCCCGCGGAACGAATCCGAAGCGAGGACGGAGACGTTATGCAAAAGACTGTCGGCACTGATGGCACTTTCGCCCTGCGTTGCCGTATCTTCTGTTGAGCACGCAACAACAGCGACAGACAGGATGAACAACAAAAAACATTTACTCATAAACGAAAGTTTACAGGAAAGAATAAATGTAGTCGTTTTTCGATTACGGTGATTATCGAACCGGTATGTACACGATCTTATGCCTGCGCCCGCTGAAGCGCCTGTCTTTTTTCACGGTATGCAGGAAAAGACCGGTGCCGAAGACGCCGGCGGAAATGGCAAGTGTGGCAATATTTTTCGAGCTGCCGAATGGCTCTTTAAGGTAGTCGCTGTTCACCAGGTTCAGGATGAAATAACCGGCGCCTGCGTCCATCAGCAGTTTATCGAGACTAATGGCACTGAGTTTTGTGCGGTCGGAAATTCGAACACTGCCAATTTCGTTGAAACCATACGCCGCGTGATAGGTTGCCAGTGTATCAATTGAATTCACACCCCACCGGTTGGGAATGGCCCTGATATCATAAGAAGTAATAAACAAGCTGTCGTCCCTGATCATCTCTATATCTCCGTCCACATAGCTTCCATCGGTCGTGTAAAATTTAATGGCCGAGCCACGCACGAAGGTTTTGATGTTCTTTCCATTTTTCTTCTGTACAGACAACATATCCGACAACTGTCCAAAGCAAGACCTACTGGTAGCGAAGGAAAGTAAAAAATATAATACGGCCTTCCACATATTCAAAGGTACCCACTGCAACAAAAGTGCCTGTTAAATAAAACACAACTTCATTGATCAGTCCTTTAGCGGTTGTATTTTGATGATCTCGTAGTTGGGCTTCCCTTTCGAGGCGGCGGGCTGCCTGATGAGCCGCAACTTTATGCGAACGATGTCGTTGCTTAATGGCTTCTCAGGAAATAAATCTCTCGGTGAGCAACGAAGTGCCTTTGCGAGCAGGTTGATGTGACGAATGTTATATTTGTCGCGAAGTTTCGGGTTCTCGATTTTTCCCACGGCGCCTTCCGACATCCCTAATAAGATGGAAAGGTCGACCTGCGAAAGTTGCCTCATTACCCTTAGCTCTCTCGCTTTGTTGATTACAAACAGATCCGTCTCCGATATCTCCACTTCTATTGTGTCGTCTCTGCCTGCCATGACAGCAAGTACTACAGAATAAAAAAAATTCACACATGGACATGTGTATGTAAATAATTTTTCTTTACTTTGATGTGTCAGGATAAATAGTAAAGCACCGAAATGGTGATAACAAAAAGTGCCGCTGTTGGGTGACAGCAGCACTTGCAGAGGACTGCCTGCCGGCAGCAGGCAATTCATGACCTGTGGCAACCCTTTCAGGCTCCAGCGTAAAAAAAAATCAGCAATACTTAGTTATTTTCTCCACCGCCAAGTTCGCGGAACTCGGTGGGCGTCATTCCATACATTTTCTTGAACCTGAAAGAAAAACTCGATTCGTCTTCATACCCAATATCACTGGCGATGTGATGCACACGCCGCCTGGTGGCCCTCAGCAACTGGCCCGCGCGTTTCAGCCTGCGCTCTGTTTGATAAGTATTGATGGGGATGCCGAACATCTCCGCGAATCCCTTTTTCAACTGCTGTTCATTTAGAAAACATTTGCGGGCGATCTCCGGAATTTTCAGGCGGCTGCCTTCATTTTCATCAATAATAGCTTTTGCGCTGATGATCCTTTGCGCCACCGCTGAAATATTTCCGTTTCCCGGTCTTCGTTTCGGTTCGGTGACCGCCCGGCCGTACATGCGGAGGAGTGCCGGAATTTTTCTTGTTAAGAATTGTTCCGGAGGTGTGTAATCAGGATCGAAATGCACCAACTCATGCAACAGTCCCTCTAGCGTGAGCGGCATCGGCGCTTCCGTGACCTTTAACGAAATTTCGTCCGGGCCGTCTTGTTCCACAAGGTTGTGCAGGCCCATATTCTGCTCCATAAGCGCTGAAAACTGAAGCTGGGAAAGATGAAAATGAGCGAATGTATAGCCCGATGCCGGCAGCATTGCCTCGTGATGCAGGTTTGCAGGTACGTCAACTAAATAACAGTTGCCCTCGCGCATGCATATTGGGCGCCGCCCGCCGATAATACATTCGAAATTACCTTTGATGATGCAAAAGAAAACAAAGGCCGGCTTTTGCACGAGAAAATAAATTGTTGTGGTGGTGGTAACAAATAAATGCTGAAAGAAAAGCGCATACTGTCCACCGTTAATTTCCTGTTCGAGCCGGCCGCCGCTGTCGAAAGGATGGTAGGAGGCGGTAAAGTGTGAGAGCAGCAACGGCTTCAGGTGATCAGGGATTTCATGTGTGGAAGGATGTTGTTGGTGATTGTCAGGATAAATAGTTAAAGCCATACATTAAATGGATAAGGGTGAAAAAAATCTTTTCATTGTTCGAGGTATTTGAAAGCGGGAAAAGTATAAAAGGTTGCCGAAACCGACTCGGGCGAAAAGAATTTTTTTGAAAACACTCAAAATTTTAATGAACGAGGACGGCCGGAGCGGAAATAACGTCTCAATCTAAGTGTCTGGTAACCAATAAAAAATAACTGCCTGAATGGTAAGCGGTTTTTCGCGCCAAAATTCCATTTTCCATAAAGAATCAGGTAATGTTTCTATAAATTCGAAAAATGAACGGAATTAAGAGACGGGAATTCATCAGGAAATCTATGATCACGGGAATAGGCACGCCGCTGGCGGCTTCGCAACTCACCAGCCTCGCTATCGAACCGGAAGAAATTCTTCCCAATCCTTCAAAAAAGAAAAAAATTATTGTAGCCGGCGCGGGCATTACCGGCCTGTGCTGTGCATACGAATTAATGCAGAAAGGCCACGACGTGGTTGTTCTCGAAGCAAAGGGACGACATGGCGGCCACGTATATACTGGAAGAGATGGCCTCACCGACGGACTATACGCCGACTACGGCGCGGACCACATCACCAGGCCAGGATACGAACGCTTTTTTGAATACGCGAAGAAATTCAACCTCCCTGTTCTGCCCTATCCGCACGCAGAAGGATCCGATGCCGCACCCAACAGGCACGGACTGCGAATGATCAACAAAAAATTCTACACCGATGAGGAATTAGCCGACCCTGCGGTGCTCCGCAAATTCGGATTCAATGACAAGGAAATAACACATCTTTCATCACGCCCGTGGTACGCGCTGCAGCGTATGTACCTCGACAAATACGCTGACCAGATCAAAGACGTCAACCAACCGTTCGCCTCGGGACACGACGACTGGGACCAGATTCCCGTGTCCGACCTGTACAAAAAGGAAGGCGCCTCGGAAGCGGCTCTCGAATATCTTGGGGGCAATCACGTCTCTGCGTTATTTACCGTTTGGCGCCTGGCAGCAACTAAAGCAAGGAAAATACCCGCCAACCAGGGAGAAACGTTCAGACTGAAGAACGGCAACCAGGAACTGCCGAATGCATTCGCCGCGAAACTTGGCAACCGCGTCAAGCTGTCACATACCATCACCGCTATCGAACACAACGAATCGGGCGTTACGGTTTCGTACAGGGCCTACGGTTATGATGAAGAAAAACAAATGAGCTGCGACTATCTCATCAATTGCATTCCCCTGCCTGTATTCAGAAAAATACCCGTCAACCCGGGATTGTCGCCCGATAAACAATATGTGGTAGATAACCTCCGGTATTCTTCACATCCCTTCTATGTTTTTGAAGCGGAAACAAAATTCTGGCTCGACGACGGGTTCAAAAGCATCAACATGGATTTTGAACATCCTGATATCTCATCCATCTGGCAGGAAACGAACGACGTCAACACATCGCGGATCATATTGAAAGCGTACGCGCCCGGCGGCGTTTCGGCACAGCGCGGACTCGCAGCGTTCAGAGAAGTATATCCCGGC
Organism: uncultured Chitinophagaceae bacterium; assembly: GCA_946885665.1. Next base: position 14,024 of record CAMPGT010000010.1, read on the forward strand.
AAAAAAGACACGATCACACAAGCGTTAACTGTCGATTGGACGAAGGACCAACTTTCTCCCACCTGCGAAATGGAACCTTTTCCGATTGGTGAAATGAAAAAGTTCTGGCCGCAGGTAACGATGCCCGATGGAAGAATTTATTTTGCGGGCACGTATGCAGATTTATTGAGCCGCGGCATGGAATCGTGCCTCAGATCTGCGCAACGTGTGGCCAATGAAATAAACGAGCTGTAACCCCATGATAAACCTTCACCTGATAACCCTGGCCTTGGCGCTTGTGTTTTTTGTATCGCGCGATGAAAATCATCCGCCCGTCGTAAAAATCATGCAGCCAAAAACAGGAAGCAGTTACACGCCGAACACCCAGGTAAGATACACGATCAGCGTATCGGATAAAGAAGATGGCGATTCAAAATACCAGGAAATCAATGCTTCCGAAGTATTGCTTCAGGTGAAATACATTTCCAGTGCAAGCACAGCGCAACAAGAAAGCCTGCCGGTACACGAGGGTCTGCAATCGATCCTCCAGTCCAATTGCCTGAACTGCCACGCGTTCAACGCGCCATTGCTAGGCCCTTCATTTGTTGATATCAATAAAAAATATCGCAGCAACGCCTCCGCAGCAAACACGTTGGTTAAGCGCATCATGGAAGGCTCCACGGGTATTTGGGGAAGCGGTGTTATGCCGAGTCATCCGGAGTTGCAGTCAGCGACCGCCGCATCCATGGTTGAATGGATCATGAAAAATGCAGGCGACACCAATATTTCCTATTACAAGGGAACCGAAGGAGCCGTGCGACTCGTTGCTCCTTCAGGCGCGGGCAAAGGGGCGTTTATTCTTTCAGCAAGTTATCGCGATCACGGTTCAGCAAATTCCGGAAAGCCATTAATGGGAACCGATAACATCCTGCTTTATTTACAATAGCGCTACTTCTTTTTACCGTTTCGGTCGTTATCATCCTTACCTGCATCCCACTGCATCTTGCGCATATTATCCGCCACTTTGGTGTCAGGCATCACATTGCTCATTGCCACCTGCACCTTGTTCTTAAAGCTCCGGCAGTCAAAAGATCGTGCCCATCAGGCTATTGCGCCTGCAATAAAAGAAGGCGCCCGCGCCGCGCCCTGGCGCCGCCTCAGTTTCAGCCGCTAAGGGTAAACCGCGCAGGAACCGGCGCACGGGAACAGGGAAATTAGCCGTGGGCAAATTTTCCGCAGGTATTTATATTTTCAATTTAACACCCGCCTTATTCAACCACCCCGCTATGTTGACACATAAAATAGCGAGTAAAAAGGATTTCAATAAACCGACACCGCCGGTAATGACCGGTTCGGGCCAGTGAAAGTGAGTAGCCCTTAAAATTGAATAAACGAAATAAGGAATGAGATAGCAGAGCAAAGTATCCGTGCCGGCAGGCCGGATGATTTTGAACCATCCCGATTTACCTTTTACATCTGCAATCCAGTACACCGCGATAAAAGCAAGAACGGTGAATGCGCTGCATAAAAATAACCATGCGGGCGTTGCGCCCAGTTTCGCCAGTTTCCAGTACGGCCTTGTGAGTACCGACAGGCCAATCATCAGTATTGAGAAGGCGAGGAAAACAATCGTCATGTTCAGGTTGTCTTTCTTCTTCCTGAAATACCTGAAGATTGTGGCGATGAGTACACCACCCATGGTGAGCCCCGTAAGTGTACCGCCGAGTATGGCGGCGGGAACGATTGAGATGAAGCTGTCGTGCGGAATGTAACCGGCTTTATTTACCATGCTCAATATGCAGAAAAACAGCCAGCCGCCAAGAATAGCCAGGAAATTATTTTTTGAAAACACCGTAATGAGCCCGGAAGCCAGGTAGGCCCATCCAATCAATCCCAGAATTCCCCACCATTGTGGAGCAAACCGTTCGATCTGGCCATCTTCACCGCCCCTATAAATGTAAGCAAGTATTAACAGTATGACGATCCCAATGGCCTTTGACGTGGCAACGAGGTATTTGTTGGCGTTGCGCGGGTAAAGGTTCCAGATGAGTATAAATGATAAGCAGGATAGCGAGTAGTAAACATATCCCGGCATGCCTGTCGCCTCGCCATTGATCGTTTCTCCGTTCACAAGAAAAACGCCCATGACGAGCAACGCGATGGTACGCGTGAGCACATGCTTCACCAATTGCCATTCCGTGTCACCTTTTTTTCGGCGGTTATCTATAGCGAAAGGAAGCGAAAGGCCCACAATAAACAAAAATGCAGGGAACACCACATCGGCAAGCCCGATGCCGTCCACGCCGGGCGCCACGTGTTCGAGCCACGCAGGTATTCCCTCGAGAGAGCCGAGGTCGTTAACAAAGATCATCAATACCATCGTGAGCGCGCGCACAATGTCGATAGAAGCAACACGTGCAAGTGGGATGGATTTTGCCGGTGGGGTTTTGGCTGATTTCTCCAGCGTAGGGAATGGCAACATCGTTTATGCGAATTTCATGTAATATAACTATTTTCCCGTCAAAGTTTTGCCACATGAAACAGTTTGCCACTCTTCTTCTCTTCTCTGTACTGCATTTTCAATGCGCATTTGCCCAGCAAAAAGAAATCCGGCTTATCGTGAGAGGCGATGACATGGGATTCTCACATGCCGGTAACGAGGCGCTTATTAAATGTTATGAAGAAGGAATTGAAAGGTCCATCGAAGTGCTCGTGCCTTCGCCGTGGTTTCCCGAAGCCGTCAAAATGCTTGAAAAGCATCCCCGGGTTGACGTGGGCGTTCACATCACGCTCACAACCGAGTGGGACAATGTCAAGTTCCGCCCGCTTTCCGACTGCCCTTCATTAAGAGACAGCAGCGGATATTTTTACCCGATGATATGGCCGAATAAAAATTATCCCGGCCAGGCGCTCCTGGAAAACAAATGGAACATTGCAGATATTGAGAAAGAGATGCGTGCACAGATAGAACTGGCGAAGAAAAAAATTCCGCGGATCAGCCACATTTCTGCGCACATGGGCTGCTACGGCATGAATGAGGAAGTGTCGAAGCTCGCCAGAAAACTTGCAGTGGAATATGGATTGGACATCGATCCTCAAGACTATCACGTGAAAAATATCCGGTACACCGGACCGTCAAAAACACCGGCGGAAAAAGTTACTGCCATGTTGAAAACACTCGAGACCCTGCAGCCCGGCGAAACCTATTTATTTGTTGAACATCCCTGTTTCGACACGCCCGAATCGAGAGCCATCCACCATATCGGCTATGAGAACGTGGCAGAAGACAGGCAGGGCGTAACGGATTCATGGACCGACAAGCGCGTGCTCGAACTGGTAAAAAAGCGCGGCATCAAACTGATCAGCTATGCGGATCTGAAAAAATAATTTCCCCCACATAAAATTTTAACCGATAACGATCAGCTCATGATCGGTGACCGACTCAACGTCAAACTGAACCCATCCGTTCGACAACGATCCGCGTAATTTTTGTTTGCCCACCTTACTGCGTATATCCTTTCCCGTTACTCCTTCCGGCAGTTTTATTTTTATACTTAATGGTCCGATGGGAATAAATTCGTCGAGAGGTTGCCGCCAGGTTGATGCGCTTGTAAGGTTTACGACGTGCAGCACCAACCTTGCCGGCTGCCGGTAGAGGTGGCAATCGATCAGGCCCGGACCTTTCACCTGCAGAGGAATATGTTCGGTGCTCATCCATCTCACAATATTGTTGAGCAGGTTGCCATGGTCGGGAAGATTGTTGACAGCAAACTGGCGGTCAACATCAGCAGGCATGAAAGCTACTTTTCCGCCATGCGGTCCGGTTCTCAACACAAGTCCGGGAACATTGGTCACCGGTTCGCGCATCCAGGCCGTTTCCGGCGGATATACGGGGAACTGGGGAATGAAAGTAAAGGGCACCGTTGCGCCATCGACGAGTTGCAAAGGCTGCAGCAAACCTCCGAAAGGAAGGATGTCGGTTTCTTCGAAACCCTGCAGCACCGCATGACGCGATCCTGTTATTGCCGGCTCTTTCCCGTTCTTTGGCCCGTCTGCCTGCAATCTTAATTCAGGAAGCAATCTTAAGTAAGTATGATAAACTTTACCAGCCAGTTTCGGCAGAGCGCTTATGTCATCTTCTGCCTTTTGGTAATGCGCACCAAACAAACCGGCGAGTGCATAGTCGCCGCGAACGTCGCCCCATTCATCATACAACGAGGTGGCGCCGGTGGCAAAAACACTTCCTCCTTTATCAGCAAACCTTTTTACACTTGCCGCCTGTTCGCCGGACATCGCGGCAAGGTTCGGAAGGATGATCAATTTGAATTTATCCGCATCGCGGTCAAGGTGATCGATGTGAACAGGAAGATAAGGGATGCGTGCACGAACCAATGCCTGGATCATTCCGCGCCAGGGAAGCTCCACCAGTTCATCGGCATCATCGCGTCCATAAAAATCCATGTTTTGCTGCGACCATACAACACCAATGGGCGCGATGGGCTCGCGATCGATGAGGAACGGTTCATTTTCTTTTTGCCACTTTGTAACGGGCGCCGCAGTTTTGTAGGCGCGCCTGTCTTCGTGATAGGCAGACACATGGTGCCACCACGTTTGAATGCCGCCGGCAATGCCGTTGATCATCCACATCCTCGCTTCGGGCGCGGGTTTGCTCGCCAGCCGGAAATTTGTGCCGCCTCCGTTTTGGTACATCGCCATGCTTTCGGGGATCAGCTTATTCCAACCGAGCATACCATGCAGCAGCTTACCCAGTTCTCCATTGTGCTGAAAACCTCCGGCATTGCTTCTTGCCTGGTCATCGAGCATGATCATTTCGCTTCTTTCACATATCGCTTTAAAATCCCTGAAAACATTGCTTTGTCCGCGAACGGACCCACTGTTCATCCCCACCCAAATGCAATGTTCGCCTCCTGCAGATTTCGACGCACGGTTGTTGAGGTCCCATATTTCTAACCGCCTGGCATAGTTCCATTTTATCCATTCGCGGTACACTTTGTTGTTCCAGTCTTTTTTGCGGGGGAGCTCGTTACCGGTCTTTTCACGGAAGCTGTTTTTGCAATTGCCGCAATAGCAGATGGAATTTCTGCTTAATCCGCTCCAACTGTTGTCGGTAAATCCTTCGGGTTTATACAGCTCAGCAATTTCGCGAAGGACAGATGGAATGTGATCGTTGTAATAAGGGCTGTTGACGCACGACAAATACAGTTCGCCCGCCTTGTACGGCTTGCCGTCAATGTCAACCGTGAACCAGTCGGGATGTGCCTTGTAAAATTCTTCATGCGCCCTGTTTGAATCCATGCGCGCAAAAACCGCCACACCGTCGTCATGCGCCGCTTTGCAGATTTCGCCAAACAGGTCGCGGCCGTTGAGATATTGCGCGTGCTTGTGGAGCGGTATTTTGCTCGGATAATAGGCAACGATGCCACCCGCGTTTACCACAACGCCTTTGGTTTCGGTCCGCTTCCAGTAGCCGCGCCACCAGTCAATATCATATTGCTGCGGATCCTTTTCGGTGATGTTCACCTGCCCCCATCGTGTTATGGTGCGGTACCATGGTTTGGCGGCATCGGTGGCATTCGGCGCACCGATGGTTTTGCCGCCAGCGGAAAACGGATCGATAGTGACGAGCAGCGTTGCGGCTACGGCTGATTGCCTGAGAAAATCGCGACGGCTCTCCCTGGATAAATTTGACATGATCTATTCTTGAAGAATGAATATCGCAATTAAAGCCGTTCTCTCTACGATTTCGGCTCGTTTTTATTCACCGGCCGCAATATGGACAATGTATTTTTTCCATGCACCACAAGCTTCAGCGTTCTTCTCCGCAATGAAATGGCAATGGATTCGCGGTTCTCGATGGCGCGCCTGTTGTACACCGGCAAAATATCTTTATACGATAATACGCCGGCGAGTTTATTGTCCACCGACGAAATCACCGGAAGCTCATCGAGGTTTTCTTTGGCCATCATTTGCACGGCCACTTTGAGGCTGTCGTTGTCACTCACGGCAAACGGTTTTCGCTTGATGAGATCACCGATCAATGCTTTTTCCTCGTGGTGCATGCTGAATAAGTTTGACGCACTGATGATGCCCCTGAATTCACCATTATCGTTGGCAACAATGTAATAGTTGTGCTGTTCTTTTCTGTCGGCCAGCCAGGCTCTCGCTTCGCCGATGGTGGTGGCGCTGCTGATCACCGTCCTGGATTTCTTAAGAACGCTTCCCACTTTTATCTTGTCGAGAATGTCGGATTCATAGTGATGCGGCGTGACCACACCACGGCGTGCGATCTTTTCGGTCATGATGGTGTTCTTCATTGTTACGTATGAAATAAAGTATGAAGCCACGCAGCCGGAAAGCAGTGGTATGAGGGCATTCACCTGGCCTGTTGTTTCGATGGCGAAAATAATGGAGGTGAGCAGCGCCCTTGAAGCGCCGGCAAACATCGCCGACATACCCACAAGTGCCGCAAGTGTAACGGTTACACCGGCGCCGGGAAAAAATGCGATGCATAACATGCCCAGCAACGCCCCCGCTGCGCCACCGATCGTGAGCAGCGGCGCGAGCGTTCCACCCGATGTACCGCTGCCCAGCGCAATTGACCACGAAATAAATTTAAACACGCAGAGATAAATAATTACATGCAGGGTGAGGTTGCCGGACAGGATATTTGTAATGTTTTCGTAACCCACCCCAAGTGTGGCGGGAGCAATAAAACCCACAATGCCCACCACAAGGCCGCCCAAAGCGGGCCACCACATCCAGTGAATGGGCAGTTTCTCAAAGCCATCTTCTATCAGGTAAACGATCTTTGACACTGCAGCAGCGAGGAGGCCAATGATGATGCCGATGACGCTGTACATCGCCACGCTGACGTTCGATGGCAATTCGATGAAAGGCGTTGGAAACACGGGACCGGGTTCAAAAAACACGTGATGGCCGGCGGCGCCCGTAATGCAGGCCAGGGCAACGGGCATGATTGACCGCGGCGAAAATTCAAATAACAGCAATTCGATCGCGAGAAAAATAGCAGCAATGGGACTTCCGAATATCGCCGACATACCCGCAGTGGCGCCCGATGCCAGCAATATTTTACGCTCGTACGAGCTGATGCGTGTTAACTGTCCCAGCGTTGATCCCAATGCGCCGCCGGTGGCGATGATGGGTCCTTCCGATCCAAATGGTCCGCCCGTACCAATCGATATGGCGGATGATATCGGCTTGAGGTACGTGATAGACGGCCTTATCTTACTGTTGTTCGTCAATATCTGCTCCATTGCCTCCGGTATGCCATGGCCCCTGATGGCTTTTGAGCCATAAAGCGCCATGAGCCCCACAATCACACCGCCAAGGGCAGGCACGAATATCACCAGCCATCCGAGACCGTGATGCAGCGGGCTGGCGTGTTCGGGAGAAAATTGCTGGTGAAAAGAGATATTCGTGATGAGGTTGATCAGCAATACGAGGACCTTTGCCAATACGCTGATGCAGGCGCCGATGATCACTGCCAGCATCGAAATAAATACCAGCCTGCGTTTGTTTTCTGTGGCACCGCTCACCGGCACGGGCTGGTCCGTAAGCTGGTCGAGCGATATGGAGATAGGGATCCTGTTGTTTTCTTGTGCACTGTTCATTTTAGTCAAAGTGTATGTGATAATCAGGTATGGTAAGCAACGAGGTCCTCCAAAGCGGCCCGGTCATTTATTTTAATGCTTTTCCCTGAAGTCGAAATAATTTTTTTTGCAATGAGCTCTGTCATCAGCTTGAACACCGTTTCATAGGTTGTGCCGGCATAAGAAGCAATGTCCTGGCGCATGATAGGAACGGCAATATATTGATCGGCGTCGGTGCCAAAAATTTCCGAGATCTGCAGCAATGCAAGTGCTATTCTGCTTTTTACATCCAGTTGAACGAGTTCGCGCATGCGTTTTTCCGTTTTCTGCAGCTCGCCCGCAAACACCTGCATCAGCTTATACGTAAAGGACGGATTGGTCTTTAGCGTCGTTTCGAGGAACTCCGACGGTATGAAGCAAACTTTTACATCTTCCATCGCAGTTGCCGATATGGGATAAAGATGATCTCCCATAACGCCCCTGAAACCCAGCACTTCACCTGCTACGGAAAAGTTCACAATAAGCTCTTTCACTTCACCCCATTGCATGTGCACCTTTGCCGAACCCTCATACAGGAAAAAAATGCCTTTTATGGCATCTCCTTCACTGAAAATCTTCTTTCCCTTCCTGAAAAACAGGGTTTTCTTCCTGCTTGCAATGATATCTTTCCATTCGGGAATCGTATTTCTGCACAAAAAACAACTCTTAAGATTGCAGGGCCGTTCTTGCATGCGCAAAATTATGAACTTACATCAACATTGCATAAACAATATTTATTAGTTAAAATATATTTAAACGGCCTTGATAATATATTCTTGGCAATGTTTTATCTTTGTGCAATGGAATCACCATACAACACCAAATTTTCAGACGCTATCCTCACCAGTGTCTTTGCCGGTATCGTCACCACCCTCCTCAGTTTCGCATATTATGTTGGTTATAAGGAAGTGACGGGTTTTCCGCTGTCAGGGCTCATCAATGTATCTTCTCTCATCTTCGTGACCAACACGTTTTTCCTGGCGGTGGGGTATATCTACTACGTCTTCATTAAAAATTTCAGAAAAGGTGATCTTTTATACATCGTCATCTTCGTATTGCTGACCGGTTTGTCCATATTTGAGGCCTATCATATACACCGCTCCGAAAACGAGTTGGTAAACCTCCAGTTTCATGAACTTCTCGGCGGTCTTTTCCTGATCAACGGCGTTGTGGCGTTTGTTGGCATACCTTTGATGTTCCATAGTAAGAAGTTCAAGGATGCCGTGATTTAATATCCGGCCAGCTATTAAACTTTTATGATAAAGCAGTTCGAAAAATTAACAGAGGAAGAACAGGCTCTCTTGCTGAAGGCGCCGGTTTTGGTGTCGGTGCTCGCAGCTTGTTCGTTCAACTATGTAAACAAGGCGCAGAAAGCAGATGCCATAAAACTGGCTCATTTTAAAACATTTACCGCCGCTCCTGTATTGTTGCCCTACTACATAGAGGTGGACAAAACATTCAGGGAGGAGTTTGACGCAACGGTACAGCAATACTTTCCCTTTGATGACGAAAAGCGCAACCAGTTGAAAAAAGAAATCAGCCGCGTGAACAACGTGATCGCCAGGCTCGACAAGGATTATGCGGCTATCCTCCACAAGAGCCTCGAAAAATATGCGCGGCACGTCAACAAGGCCGCCCACAGCATCTTCGAAGATTTTATCTTTCCCATACCCATCCCGGGCTTATCGAACTAGCATATTTCACTTAGATTGTGTTCCTTGCACGGGAAAATTTTAAAGGAATTGATAAGATCCAGGTGGCTCATATTCGCGGCTTTCATCCTCCTCATCATACTGCACCACTATTTTGTTTTCCTGGGCCTGTATGATAACGACGACATCAATTACGCACGTTTGTCGGCGCTCATATCGAGAGGAGACGATCTTGACGCATATCGCGACTTCCATCTCACCTATCGCTGGGTAACCATCTATGCCACGGCTTTATTGTATAAAATTTTCGGCATCAATGATTTTTCATCATCGGCGTTTACCACGTTGTGCATCATCGCTACCGGACTCTTTATCAAAAAACTAACCGATCGGCAACCGGTAAAAATATACGTACTCAGCCTGGTGCTGTTCTTTTTGAACTACAGCATTATTTTCTTTTCGCACCGGTTGCTGGCCGACCCCGCGGTGTGCCTGTTCGGCATCGCCGCTTACTATTTCTACCTGAAGGGAAAAGAAGACAAATACGTTGTCATATACGCTGCGGCCTCGGCCCTCATGCTGCTGCTGATGATGGCAACAAAAGAAACGATCATCCTGTTTTTACCGCTTATCCTGGTTCTCTTAATACAAGATATCCGGAAAAGAGCCGCCCTTAAATTTTGGAGCGTTGCCGCTGTTGTCACCGCGGCCGGATTGGGTGGCTATTTGCTGTATTTTCACATTACCACGGGCGATTGGTTGTATCGCTATCATGTGGTGCTGGCAAATGCATATTTCAACGGATGCAGCTTTGACATTCTGCCGTTTTCAGTTACCCTCGACCGCATTACAACCGGCCTGTGGCACTCTTTCCTGCTGAATGGCGACATGATCTACCTTATAACGGGAGCCTGCGGATTCATCTTCCGAAAAAAAATCATTCCGGCCGGCAACGGGAGAAATGTTGCCACTGCATTTTTTGTATTGCTGATGTCTGCGAATTTCATGACCATATCGGCAACCTCTTACGTTCCCCTCTGTCCCGATCCCAGGCATTTCCTTTTTCTTTTTCCGTTCGCTGCCATTCCCGGGGCATACATGATCAACGCCTACCTCGGTGAACCAAAAAAGTATTGGTTGTTCCCGGCAATGATGTTATTGGCAACATTGATCATGTTTGTATCCGATGGCCAGGAGATGACATACATCTACCTTTTGCTCACGCTGCTCCTGGCAACGGCGTTATTAGGTAAGATCAATAAAAAAGCAATTGTCGCTGCCGCCTGCCTTTGCCTATTGATCCGCCCTGCGTATGATCTGTATCGAAACAAGTATTTCTACCTCGCGGATCATCGCAATATCGTACGCACATTTAATAGCAGCCATCAGGCGCCCGCTTACGTTTTCACGCGGGACACGAAAACAGCAGAGATCAGCGAATATTTTCTCGATTTTCGCGAGGGCGCTGTAAAGTTCAGGCCATTGTGGCAAAGAAACAGGCTCCGCGATATCAACGACAACAACAGTTTTGTGCTGGTAAACGCTCACACGCTCGCAGGCATAGCGCTTCGCCCGGAATTCAGGAAACTCGAAAAGATTTTACAGTCGGGGCCAATGATCATCTATAAGACAAACGACCCCGCTGTATTCAAATTAGTGGCCGCATATCCTGAATCTCCTTGATATACGACCTTATTTCCCGGTGAGGATGTTGATCGTCTCCGTGTCGGGTTGAAGTTTTTCGTCCACAATACCAAACGAGCCGGATTTAAAGTTCCAGTTGGCATACCCGATATTGTGCTTGTCGAAAATTTCAACAAGGTCGCGGTACCAGTTCAGTTTCGAATCGCGCGGCGATCCGTCGATAACGCCAAATTCGCCGCAATACAAGGGCAGGTTCAGGCTGTCGGCCAGGTGAATAGGTTTCGCCATCATTTTCTCGAGCGTATCCTTGTTGTAAATCATCTTTTCCTCTTCTTCCCTGCCATTCACAACGATCTGCCCGGGATACTGCACCTGCCCCTTGAAATCTTTGAGTCTCGTCCACGACGCCTGGTAATGTGTTAAATGAAAGGGCTCGTAAAAATGAAAGCTGAGAATGATATTTTTATCGTTCGCGGGAACCCTGAGCTGGTCAAAAGTATTTGCCGATTGCCACCTGTTGGAACCGATCACCAGCACGCGTTCGGGCTCCCAACTGCGAATCGAATCGGCAACACGCGCCAGCAGCACATTCCATTGTTCTGCACTGTCGGCCACCGGTTCGTTCATGAACTCGTAGGCGAGCATACCGTTGGGATACTTCTGCACAGCCGAAGAGAGGTCTTTCCATAATTGAATGAATTTGTCTTGTGCAGCAGGTTCCTTCCACAGCGGCTTTTCTGCTGCATTGAAATAATGCGAGCGAAGAATATGCAGGTCGAGTACCACGCGCAATCCATCCTGCTTTGCCCATGAGAGTGCGCTGTCGAGCAGCACGAATGCGTCTGCATGGCGGTTTCCGGCGCTGTCCCACAGTTGCTCTTCATCTACCGGCAGGCGAAAATGATCGAAGCCGGCAGAGTCAATGAAGTCTACATCCGTTTTGGTGAAGAACGTGGCGCGCTCCTGCCCGCGGCGCTGGCTTTGCGACAGCCAGTGGGCGATGTTTGTGCCGCGCTTGATACTGAACCGGTCGGCGGCTTCTGCGGTGGCAGACGGCGTTTGCTCTGTCGAAGTGCATGCCGCAAGCAGCATGAACGGAAGAATGTTTCTCAATTTCATCAGTCTGATTTTGGTTTACTTAATGATCGCTTCCATCATTTTCTCTGCAACAAAATTGTTTCCCTTGTCGTTGAGGTGCACGCGGTCGGAGGTCAGGATTCCCGACTCCTTGTTTTCCGGGTTGTTCTTAAGATTATATTCGAGAAATGCTTTCCTGAGATCTATCAGTCCGCAGTTATTTTCTTTGGCGAGGTCGCGGACAATGGCGGAATACTTATTGAGATCGCCATCCAGCTCATTCGTAAAATCAGTTTTCTCTCCGATGGCCGCCGGCGTGCAGAGGTAAACATCTATTTTTTTCGCCTGCAGTTTTTTAATGATGGCCGTGTAGAACTTTGCGAATTTGTCGGGATCAGTTCCCGTTCCAAAGCTCTGTTTGTGCCACACGTCGTTGACCCCTACCCATATCACTACGATGTCGGGCTTTTTGTCAAGCACATCTTCCTCCATACGGAGGTACAGGTCATACACTTTGTTGCCGCCAATACCCGCACCGATCAGTTCGTAGCTTTTATCCAACCCCTTTTTCTCAAGCATGTCGCGCATCAATGAAATATATCCTGAGGGTTCTGCGCCGGCCTGCGTTATGGAGTCGCCGAAAAACACGATTCTTTTCTTTTTCACCTGACCGGTAAATGCTGTGGCCATAAATAATACAAGAGAAAAAACAAATAACTTTCTGAATGACATCAATGCTGATTTAAAACTTAAAAGTTAAAACTTAAAAGCTAAAGATGAAAATGATCGATAGATTATAATCGTATTTTTAATGAATGAGCTTTCCCACCAGCCAATCCTCCACCTTTTCAACCTGCTCGGGAAAGGTCCAGTGACCCGTTTCAACCGCGGGAAATAATTCTTTTGGAGCGGTGATCACATTATAGGCCGCGTAGGTTGAAGTGGGCGGACAAACTTCATCGTTGAAGCCCCACGAATACATTCCGGGAATCTTCAGTTGCCGGGCAAAGTTCACCACATCATAATAGCCGGCCGTTTTGATTTTTTCCGGCGTATTGTTCTTGTTGTGCTGGAAATAATGCGGCCAGCCGCCGGCCCGTCCCTTTAAATAACCCGTCAGATCGCAAAGCGCGGGATAGTAGGCACCGAGAAATTTTACCCGGCTATCGAGCGCAGCCGTTACAATAGACAGCGCGCCGCCCTGGCTGCCGCCATAAACGCCGAGATTTTCGCCGTCGTACTGTGGCAGGCTCGCAATAAAATCATTTGCGCGAACACAGCCAAGGTAAACGCGTTTATAATAAAAGCTGTTTGGATCATCCAGGTTGTAGTTCATGTAACCCCTCAGTGCCCCGGCGCCAAGATTATTATAGACAACACGTTCCATATCTACCGGCACGCCATGAATGCCGATCTGGAAAGTGATGAGCCCTTTTTCCGCCACCCTCACGTCACCGCCATAGGGCCGCACGCCTGCGCCGGGCACTTCGAGCAGTGCAGGATACTTTCCTTCTTTTTTGGGAACACAAAGAATTCCGTACAACCTCGCACCTTCAGGATAATTCTGCAGGTTTACATGATAAACATTCACTTTATCAGTGCATCTGTCGGGCATCAGCGTCATCGTCGCGTCCATGGGAATTTCAGCAAGATCGTTTTTCGCACTGTCCCAGAACTGCAGGAAGTCGGAAGGCAACTTCGCCGCAGGTTGAATGTGCTGCGGCTCAAAACCTGCAGTAGCAAGGTTTCGGTAAGTCTTGCCTTCGAACGTCACCTTCACGATACAACGCAAAAAGCCAGGGTGCTTCATCGTACCGCCGTCGATAGTTAGCTGACCATTGCGCAGCACCACCGAATCTCTTTTTACGGGTTCCATCCTTTCGGGTTCAATCTCGTAGGTTATGGGAACATCATGAAGCAGGTTGCCATGTTCAAATACCTGCACTGAAAATTTCACCTTTTCACCAACTTTATAGGTCCAATCAGCATGGTCGGGCGCCAATACAATATTGACCATCTGCTGCGAAGGCTGACTGAAACCGGTGACAGATACAATAACAAGAAGTATGACAATACAGGTCCTGGATATTTTTCTCATGTTCATCTGTTTAGGATAAAAGATACAAAAGGCGTTTTATTCAATCACATACCAGCTATAACTTTCCGGCAGCAGCGTAAAAGTAAAATTAATGGAATAGTCGCGGTTGAGCGTGTATGTTTTTGCGTTAGTTTCCTTTTCCCTGACAACTGCTTTTTGCTGCAAACCCGTGTAATAGAGCGGAAGCCGGATGGTCCTCGTTATTTTTTCACCGGTAGGATTATACAGCATGATCAACCCTTTTTGCTTTAACGAAGGATTTACGTGCATCATGCCATCCCAGTCGCGGCCATCTGCCCTTCTCAGCGGAATCATGTCTGAATTGAGAATGTCACGGTATTGTTTATACCATGCTATGGTTCGCTGCACAAGCTTCTTTGTTGCCTCGGTGTCATACAGCCGCGGCCCCCTGTAACAAGCCTGCACTCCAGCGCCATAATATTGCATCATCAACTGCTCGTAATCATTAAGGTGTTCGCTTAATGGCTCGAGCACCGCTTCGGGACCTCCGCCATGATATTTTGTCAACGGTACAAAGCCCCAGCTCATCGAGGCGGTCTTTTCGATAGTACCATCGTGAATATTCTGGCGGTTCAGGATTTTTTGCTGCGCGCGCGACAGCGAAAAGTTCACTTCCCTGTAGCCGATGGCAATCTTGTTGGTGCCATCGAGAAAATACCAATCCGGTGCGTTGATGTAAACACCGCGCTCGTTCAGCCAATGATACAATTCCTTTTGGATCTCTGCCTGCTTCCACTGGCTGTCGCCCAAACCTTCATGAGCCGGGTGCGTTGTTGAAGCACAAACATCGCCGGGATAGGGCCCGTCGTTCTCCCAAATATCAAACCCCGTTCGTTCAAAAAACAATTTGATTTTGTCGCGGTAAGCCAATCCCCATTTGCTGCCAAAACAGGGTGCATGGCCAAAAAAGGCGCCGCCGGGCTTACCCGTGGCCGGATCGATTACATCATCTTCGTCACTTATTCTCCGGCTGCTGAACAAGGCGTATCCGCCGATCATGATGCTTTTGCTGTGTGCATAATCAGCTAACGACTTCCACTTCGCCAGGTTTTCAGCAGAGGTATCCTCCATTTGCAAATGACTGCCGAAGCTCAATATCACCGCTTCATACCCGGTTGCGTCACATTGATCGATCGCGTGTTTCACCTCCTCGTCGTTGCGGCTTACCAGGTGCATGAATATCGGGTTCTCGTTTGTCCATGGCGCCACGGTGCGGTACATTTTCTTTTTGATCATTCCTCTTCGTACGCGGTCATAACTGTCCATCAATAGTTCGTACGACCGAACGGAACGTAAAGTATCACCCGGTTTCAGCCGTAGTTGCGTCACCTTTTCGGGGTACACCGCGAGCACGCAGGGCGTTTGCAAATTATAATTCACCTGCGACGTGTAAGTAGAATCTGCCTTCCAGTGCGTCGTCTGATCGCTGATCTCGTAATTCATCGCGTTATTGAACGCATAGTTCGTTTCTACATAAATCCCCTGTGGTTTTTCCATCTGTGTTACACTGCCTACCACAGCGCTCTCTTCCTCTACCAGGCCGAGCACCTCGTTTACCACGCGGTTGATCATGACATCGCTTTTTGACTGGTTACGAATGGTCAGCCATTTCACAATCAAAGGAACGCCATCATATAATGCGTAGTGAACGGATATAAAAACGTCTTTCAGCTCGTTTACCGGCGAGCGGTAATGAAAAGACAATGTTTTTCCCGAAGGCCGGGCGGCGTTCAACGCGTAGCTGCGTTGTTTCCATTTCAAAAAGGGCCGTATGGTATCGATCGCATAATCGGTAAGGAAAAAATCATCGGGGCCTTTCGTAAAATCGTCGGTCCATTCGTTCAGCAGGTAACCGTTTTCTTTTTGTCCATGCAGGCCGCCTATGTAATACGGTTTGTTATTGATGATAACTTTTGCTTCGGGCTTTATGGAACGCAGCAGTTCCTGGCCCGTGGCCATATTTTTATACCCCGTGCAAGCCGCGTTGGGTGACAGCCTGAAAGTTCTTTTTACCAGTCCGTTATAGAGGATCAAATCTTTTTTAGATGGGGAAAAATATACTTCGGCTTTTTGCTGTGCAGGATGCAGCAGCCAGTCGCCGGTATGAATGCGCTCTATTTTTGCGTCATATTCATGCTGTGCATTTGCGTTGAAACACAAAAAAAGTAACAGCAGGCAACAGTTAGTTTTCATCATCCGGTAAAAGTCTGAAAAAAAATCATTCGTCGCATTGCTTCAGCATGACTTCTGCCTGTTCCTGTCCCCAGCCAGGGTATAGCGGTTGCGGTTTCGCGGCTTTATACAGAGCAACGGCTTTTTCCAGCACGGGCTTCGCCTTTGCTTTGCCACCACCAAATTGCTCTGGTGTTCCGAACAGACCGGCGCCTTCAAGGTAAACCAGTCGCGGGTTATCGGGACTGATGTCGCGTGCGTGCTTAAGGTACTGTGCCGCCTCCATACCGTAATTCATGTACCTGTTGGGAGGGTCCACCAGCATTTGCTGCGTGGCGGCCATGTATCTCACGGCGAGCACCTCTGCGCGGTCGGCGCTGTCTTTGATCAATGCGTCGGCCTTATCCAGGAGCTCTTTGACTTTTTGCGCGTTGGCATCTTTATCGAGGTTCATATCCGTCCATGCGGCGGTTGTAAGTGCAAGCCCGGCATAGTAGTACGGCAGCCACTGTGTTTTTTCTGCGTCGCCGATTCTTTGAAATGCGGCAGAAAGCGACTGGTAACCTTCCGTGGTTTGTCTGCCCCCGAACTTCGCCAGGTTTTTTTCCATGGCGTCAACGTATTTGTCACTTTGCGAATAGGTGCTCACGGCGGCGAGCAGCGAAGCGAAGAACAGGTATTTTCTCATTTTCCTTTGTTTAATTATAAATTATTGTTGATGGCATCCTGTGTTCGGTCGACACCCCAACTGAAGAAGGCGCCGATGAAATAAAACCGTTTGGACGGCAGGCCGATGGGTTGCTTCACCCGTCCATTGTAGGAATAATTGTAATTGAACACCGGCTCGTAGCCGAGCACATTCGTCACGCTTGCCACCAGCACCCAAAACACTTTGGGATTCGTTTTGCCGAGGCTCGGAACATAGTTGACGCTGAAGCCGAGGTTGTGAAATGACTTTGTTTTTCCCTCGTCGCCAATTGCGTACTTATTTTGCGAATCGTTAAATACAAAGCGATAATACGGCCTGCCCGTCGCGAAACTGTAAGTAAGGTTGAATCCTGTTTTCCAGTCTATCACAAACCGCTTCGTTACCAGCGACAAAGTATGCCCCGTGGCAAAATTGGGCTGCAGCAGACCCGGAAAATTCAGGTAGTCCCTTTTGGTGTCGAGGTAAGAGTAACTGATCCAGTAGTCAAAATTCTTAAATGATTTTTTGTCGCGCCAGAAAAATTCAATCCCCTTCGCATATCCTTTCCCGTTGTTGTTATACAGGGATATTTCCGGATAAGTTTTTACGAGGTCGTCGTATTTTTTGTAATATCCTTCCGCTCTGAATATTCTGTCGTTTGTTGTTTTCTGGTAAGTGAGTATGTAATGCGTTGCCTTCGTGTGGTTAAGGTTTGTGGTGTAAATGAGCTGCGTATTTTCGGGTTTCTGAAAGAATATACCATAAGCTGCCGACACCTGCGCGCCCTCTCCTACTTTATGGGCAAAAGAAATTCGCGGTGCAAAATTGGATTTCCCTATAATGGATGAATGTTCAAAGCGGCCGCCGATCTTGGCGGCCAGGTCGTTGGTTACATAGATGTCTGTTTCCGCAAATACGGCGCTGAAGTTCTCGATCAGCTTCGAGCGCTGACCGTTAAATACGCTCGTGTTGTACCCATACATGTATTCGCCGCCGAAACGAATGGTGCTGATGCCGAACATTCTTTTTTCCAGCACCGCCTTTGCCTGCGACAAGTCTGCGCGGTTGTCGATGATGAAATTTTTGTTGGCCGACCAACCGCTGTCGGCCAGCAACTGTTGCTTGTTCTGGCTGTCTTGCAATTGCTGTTCGATGTCATCCCTGTTGGTGCTGAAGCTTAATCCCAGGTTTATTTTCCATCCTTTGCCCAAATTTTCTTTCCAGCTCAGGTTGTTGTACCAACTAACGTTACGCAGGCCAAAGGCGTCTTTCAATGCGGCACTGTCGATGTCCGGTCTTCTCAGCCCAAGCACGCTTTTATCAAATGTCGTATAGTACTTGATCATGCCGCCACTTTTGGTGCGTACACGAAAATTCGCATCTCCATTATGAAAGACCGGCATGTCGAAATAATCAGGCGTTTGCTTCACCATGTTGAAATAAGCGATCAGGTTCACATAATTGTAATTAACACCCCACGAAGATTTTTTGTTATCGGCCAGTTGCTGAAAACCGCCGCCAACAAGAATAGGAGAAACACTCAGGGTGGCGGCCGACTGTTCGGGCAGATCGATGGATTCAAGAATTAATGCTGATGAGAGCGCCTGACCGTACAGCGCGGAGTAACCGCCCGTGCTGAATACGGTTCCCTTGAAAAGAAACGGTGAGAACCGCCCGCGCGAAGCAATGTCGGGAACACTTGTAAAGTAAGGATTGTTCACCAGCGTGCCGTCGATAAACTGCTTTGTTTCATATCCTGCGCCGCCGCGCACGAAAAGGCCCTCCTGCTCGCCCACCTGCTGTGCGCCCGGCAATGTTTTGACGGCGTTGGTGATGTCGGCGTTGCCGCCGCCAACGGTGGCAACATCCAGTGAATTGAGTACCGTGGCGGCGCGTTTCGTATCGCCCGCAGCAAACGATCCGGCAATTACGGTAACCGCTTTGAGCTCGCTTAATTCTTCTTTCAGGGATATGTCGATGTTGAGCGGTGCGTTGTCAATGGTGATCGTCTGTTCGACTGTTCGGTAACCAACATTTGTTGTGATAAGCGTCTGCTCTCCTTTTTCGGTTGTACTGAAACTATAATTGCCTGAAGAGTCCGAAATTGTTCCATCATACGTATTTTTGACGGATACGCTGGCTGCAGGCAATGGCCTTCCCCTGTTATCCTTAACCTTACCGCTGATAATTACCTGCGCGCTTAAGTGCTGGACGAATGCCAATACTATCAAGAGCGACGTGCATTTTCTCATTGCAGGTAAATTATGTGCAGAAAACGAATTTAATTAATTATGCTTTCTGTGCAGTTATTGCAGTTGTAACACCAATTAACGGTTAATTGCGAATATATGTCCAATCTATCTTTCTTCCGGCTTGCATCGCTCATCCTGGGTTTCGGATTTTTATTAATTGGAGACCATGCACATGCAAATCAGCTCAAACCGCCCAACATCATTGTCATCTTCATGGACGACATGGGCTATGGTGATCCCGGGAGCTACAACGGAAACGGATACTCCACGCCAAACATCAACAGGCTGGCGGCGCAAGGTATGCGGTTCACCAATTTTTATGCTGCACAGGCCGTGTGTACCGCCTCAAGGGCAGCATTGCTAACGGGATGCTATCCCAACCGCCTCGGTATTTCGGGCGCGTTTTTTCCGTGGACGCCCACCGCTTTGAATCCCAATGAAACAACACTTGCTTCGCTGCTGAAACAGGCTGGCTATAAAACGGCCATGGTGGGCAAATGGCACCTGGGCTGCGAACCACCTTACCTGCCTACGCACTATGGTTTTGATGAATACACGGGCCTGCCCTACTCCAACGACATGTGGCCGGTATTGTATGATGGTACGCGGACGGCTGACTCCGCACACTGGCGGTGGCAATATCCGGAGTTGCCGCTCATCGAAGGCGACCACGTTGTGAAATACATCAAAACACTCGACGACCAGGCGCAGCTCACAACAATTTATACAGAGAAGGCGGTGAGATTTATTAAGAACAACAGCAGGGGCCCGTTCTTTTTGTACATGGCCCATTCGATGGTGCACGTGCCGCTGGCAGTGTCTGATAAATTTAAGGGGAAGAGTAAAAGGGGATTATTTGGAGATGTGATGCTGGAGGTCGATTGGTCGGTAGGACAAATTATGCAGGCGTTGAAAGATCAAAACATTGAAGAGAATACGCTGGTGATCTTCACGAGCGACAACGGCCCGTGGCGATCGTTTGGCAACCATGCCGGCAATACAGGCGGGTTGCGTGAAGGCAAAGGAACCACGTTTGAAGGCGGGCAGCGTGAACCGTGCATCATGCGGTGGCCCGGAAAGATTCCTGCGGGTACCATTTGCAATAAACTGAGCTCAACGATCGACCTGCTGCCGACGTTTGCGGAAATAACCGGTGTGAAAAAACCGGCTTATAAAATTGACGGCGTCAGCATATTGCCTTTGTTGATGAATGATGCATCGGCAAACCCCCGCGATGAACTCGTTTACTATTATCATAAGAACAGTCTTGAAGCGCTAAGGAAGGGGCAATGGAAGCTGGTGTTCCCGCATACCACAACCACTTACATTGGCGGGCCACCCGGTAAAGACGGTTTTCCTCATTCGCTTCCGAGGGTGAAGGTGGGCATGGCGCTTTATGACCTGAGCATCGATCCCGGTGAAACGGTGGATGTGCAATCGAGCTATCCGGAAAAAGTGGAGGAACTGAAAAAGGTGGCGGACAAATATCGCGCTGACCTCGGTGATGATCTCACGGGTGTGAAGTGTACGGGGTGCAGGCCGCCTGCTACTTATAAGCCGTCTGCGCCGGTGCCGGCGGCGTTTCGGTGAGGGATGTTTTTTTGCAGTGTGGTCCACCCCCGGCGCTTCGCGCCACCCCCGCCAGCGGGGGATA
>CAMPGT010000011.1 GCA_946885665.1 uncultured Chitinophagaceae bacterium
GTCACCTACAACAACAAAACTATCGGCCGTTTCCAGCGCCTTGATAAACCCGTTTTCTGTATCCAAAGCCGAACAAGCCATCTGCGTCCGGATCATGTGCGAAAAAGTGATCCTGTTCATGCCCTTCAGCTCAAATACACCCGACAAACCATTGCAGCCACCATTACCGGCAAACCGGCTCTCAGCCTCTATGAACCGCATATGCGGCGGCGTCCCCAAAGAATCACTCCCACCAATAGGCTTGCCATTCAACTCAACCAACACCCAATCCTTTCCCAACAACCTGTAATTGTCTTTCGTAAGCATATAATGAGCAGCAAGCATACCCGTCATCCTGTTTCCCTCTTTATCAAGCACCGACAGCGTGCTCTCGCCAACAAAAAAACCACCCGGAAAAAACTGCTTCCCGGAACCATCCAGGATGATCGCATTTCCGGCATCGTTCCAACGGAACGTTCCCGAATATTCAGTTGAATCTTTCTGCCGCTCAAGATAGCGGGTAGTGATGCGGTACGTCATGTCTTCATTCAGCCAAACGATGGTTTGGATGCCCGGACAATCCGCACACGGAGTCACACCATAATACACCCCCTGCCAATCGAGAGAATTACTGCTATTATGCTGGTCGCCGCCGGTTGCGGCGCCGGCCTGTTCGGCGGCAGGTTTGCAATGAGACAAACCCAACCAAAGCATAACCGCCACCGCCACCATCACCATAATACCTCTCATACAAAAAGGTTTAAAAATTTATCACTTCCCTGCAACCCTCCGAAATCTCGCCAGGGGAGACATCCGCGCCTTGTTCAACTGAAGCACATCGTTCGAAATATTGTAATTATCCGTCATCTCCAACACCCGCACCAACTCATTCTCCAGCTCCATTTCCGGGCACGCCATCTGCGTACGGATCACATTGGCAAAAGTTATCCTGTTCATCGGCTTCAGCAAAAAAGAACCGCCGATACTGTTGCAACCGGCATTCGCACTGAACCTGCCGCCGCTCTCGTTGATCACCAGGTGAGGCACTGCATTGTTGACCGAATCATCAACCGCCCGCCCGCCTATTTCGATCAACTTCCAATAACCGTCGAGCATATCCGCAACGGCAGAATCATGCGACACCGCGGTAGCATTTACGTGACCGGTCCCATTAGTCGAAGTCTTTTTCGAAGCCGGCGCACAATAACTAAAAAAGAGAACGATTAAACCCAGGTAAGCAAAAATGTTTTTCATCAGTACAATGTTTACATCTGATGGAATGGAACACCATCCCTAATTTAACAAAACAGCAGGCAATTGTTAAATTTTATTATAACTGTGGAACAAAGTTTGTCACTATAATTCATCATTCCTAGTTTGCATTTTATCCAATCCTGGCAAAACAAGCTATCGAACACCTTTAACTTACAGACGTCTATGTCCAGGATAATGTTGCTTACCCTTCTTTTCCCCTTAACCACCTTTTCACAACAAAAACTCAACCTTACCTTCTTCGGTGGCATTGCAAATTACTCCGGCGACCTCCAGGAAAAACGATTTACCGTCGACCAGGCCGGCGGTGCATTCGGCGCCGGGTTATCTTACGAACTGGCGCCAAAGATCCTCGCGCGCGGACAGCTCACATTCGCCAAAGTCAAGGCCGCCGACAAATTCAACAGCAGCGAACTGCTCCGGCAACGCAACCTCAGCTTCGCATCCAACATCATCGACGCCAGCCTCGTTCTCGACTATTCCTTCTTCGACCTTGCCATCCACAAGGCAACTCCTTACGTGTTCCTTGGGGGCAACTTGTTCCGCTTCAATCCTTATACTACCGATTCGCTCAATAACAAGGCCTTCCTTGCCGAACTGGGTACGGAAGGGCAGGGGCTCGCTGAATATCCCGACAGGAAATTCTATAAAAAGATACAAATAGGCGTTCCCTTCGGTATAGGCGTGCGGATCCGCGTTACCGACAATGCGTATCTCGGCTACGAGATCGGCATCCGGAAAACATTCACCGATTACATTGACGACGTCAGCAAAACTTACGTGGACCAGGACCTCCTCCTTGCCAACAACCGCCCACGGGCCGCATCGCTGGCTTTCCGGTCCGACGAATTGAAGGGCAGCAACCTTACTTACCCTCCCGGGAACACGGTTCGCGGTGGTGAAAAATATAAAGACTGGTACTATTTTTCCGGCATCACGCTTTCGATCGGCATCATGAATGAAAACGGCCGCCTGTTCGGCAGGAGGATCAACAGGGGCGGCACCGATTGTCCGCGTATTGTACTGTAAACCGAGTAATTTTGCGGTTCAATTGATAGAATGGCGTACCGCAACCAGCAACATTTCATCGACACACTGGAAAGGGCAGGCGAACTGCTGAGGATCAAAACTTTTATCGATCCGAAACTCGAGATCGCAGAGATCACCGACAGGATAAGCAAAATACCCGGGGGAGGAAAGGCCCTGCTTTTCGAGAACACAGGTTACGCGTTCCCAGTGCTGATGAACGCCTACGGCAGTGAAAAACGCATCTGCCTGGCGCTCGGCGTTAACCACCTCGACGACTGTGCCAAAGAAATTGAGGGACTGTTCAGGCTGCTGTCATCTCCCAAAGAAAATATTCTCGACAAATTAAAGCTGCTGCCAAAGCTCAACCAGTTTGCCTCCTGGATGCCCAGGGTAAAAAGCGGCAGGGGAGAGTGCCAGGAAATCATCATGAAGGATCCGGACATCACAAAGCTGCCCGTCATTACCTGCTGGCCCAAAGACGGTGGTCCCTTCGTTACACTACCGGTCATCCATACCCGCGATCCGCATACCCAATCGAGAAACGTGGGCATGTACCGCATGCAGGTATTCGGCCCCACGCTTACGGGCATGCACTGGCACAAGCACAAAGTGAGCGCAAAACATTTCAGTGAATACAAAAAGCTGGGAATAAAAATGCCCGTTGCCGTGGCGCTCGGCGGCGACCCGGTGTATGCTTACTCGGCAACGGCGCCGCTGCCCGAAAATGTAGATGAATACATGCTCGCCGGTTTCCTTCGAAAAAAGAAAGTGGAACTCGTGAAATGCCTCACGCAGCCCGACGTGGAAGTGCCGGCCGATGCCGACTTCGTTATCGAGGGCTACGTTGACCCTCTCGATGAGCCGATATGGGAAGGCCCATTCGGCGACCACACGGGGTATTATTCGTTGCCCGACTGGTACCCTCGCTTTCACATCACTGCTATCACACATAAAAAAAACCCGGTTTACCCCGCCACCATCGTTGGCATACCACCGCAGGAAGATGCCTGGCTCGGCAAAGCTACTGAGCGCATATTTCTGGCGCCGATCAAAATGACTATGGTGCCCGAAATCGTTGACATGGAAATGCCGGTAGAAGGCGTATTTCACAACCTGGTGATCACAAAAATCAACAAGGAATACGCCGGGCAGGGACAGAAGGTGATGAACGCCATGTGGGGCGCCGGGCAAATGATGTTCAATAAGATCCTGGTGCTAACAGGCGCGCCATCTGCATCAACGGCACAAAACATCAGCCTGTCTGATTATGAACAACTGGCGCGGGACGTGTTTAGCAACCTTAATCCAAATACCGACATCTATTTTTCGCAGGGGCCGATGGATGTGCTCGACCATAGCTGCAGCAAGCTGGGCTTTGGTGGAAAAATGTGCATTGACGGTACCTGGAAATTTGAAGAAGAAAGAGATGACGAAAGCGCCGTAAGCAACCCACTCAATTTTAAAAAAGAGGACATCTTCAACACCTTTTCCGAAGTGGTGAAAATCAACGACGGTTTATTAAAGAAAGACATTCCCTGCGTCATCATCAGTGTAAAAAAGAATCGCGTGGGGCATGTAAAAGAATTGCATGAAAATATCACGCGGCTCATCACTGGAGTAAAGATGATCCTGTACGTTGAAGACAGCGTGGATGCGAACGACCTGCCCGTGGCGCTGTGGCGCTTTTGCAATAATGTGGATCCGCGGAGAGACAATATCCTGTCGAATCATTGCATGGGATTTGACGGCACCCTCAAAACAAGGGAGCTCGATAATTTTCAGCGCGACTGGCCCAATATTATCGTGGCTGCAAAAGAGACCATCGAAGCAGTGGACAATAAATGGAACCAATTGGGAATAGGGGAGTTCATACCCTCACCTTCCCTGAAGTATATTGACCAACTGTACGGCCGGGAAGCAGTGGCCGAGGTCTAATCTCTTTTGATGATTACCTTCTGTGTTTCTTCAGAAAGCACTTTGTCGAAAAACGACTTTATATCCGCGTACTTCGATGCGGGAATCCTGTTCTGTTTAAGTTCCAGCCGTGCCAGGCAAACAACTTCTCCCTTATTTTCATCGAAAACATATTCGGTTTTATACGAAGCGTAATCGCATTGCAGGCTGGCCGGCTTCGGAAGTATGTCCACCGTAAAATCCTGCGGCAAATGGTACCGCGTGGTGTCGATTTTTATGAATGGCGCCCTGAAATAGAAATCCTGGGTTCTTCCTTCCGCTTTCGGAAGCTTCGACTGCCAAATGCTGTAAATGCGCGGGTTGAGGAACATCTTGCTGCCGGCAGTAAATTGCGGAATTTTTTCAATGGACAGGTCAACATCAACGTTGTAATCATGTGCATTGCTTGCCTGTGTCAACCTGAAAGCATCGGGCTGTTTAAATCCGAGATAATTCACCAGCACCCGTTTTTGATCATCTTTATTCGCATTGTACATGTATCTCATCACGGTCGTCAATTCACCTTTTGAGTAAGTGGCTGTGTGGCTGATGCCCGATCCGTCTTCATTAAGTTTAATTTCAGTTGAGGCGATCAATACATTCGCTGCGGATTCGCTGGACGGCGTGGATACCAGCACACCGCCGTTTTCGGTTACGAGCAAAGCGTTCTTGTTCTCTGTAAAAGTTCCCAGCACGTCGAAGTCGTTATGGTTCATCGTGCAATCGAGCCATATCGAGTCTCCAGGCTGCGGCACGCAAACTATCACGTGGTTAAACTGCTGCGCCGGAAAATCGGCAGCCACCCGCTGCTTGTTGTACTCGGCATTCACGAGGGCCAGGTAACTTTTTACACCTACGGCCTTCAGCATTGTGTGCATATAAAAACTCAGGCCCTTGCAGTCGCCATATTTTTGTTCGTCCGTAAACTTCGCCGGAAAGGGCTTCCAACCCCCGATGCGCAACTGAATGCTCACGTACCTGAAATTATCCTGGAGGTACTTGTAAAGAATTGCGGCCTTTTCACGATCCGAAGAAGCGTGCTTTACCATGTTGCGAAAAAACGTGATGCGGTCTTCCGGCAATTCATCGAGGCCGTCGTACAGCTTATAGCTCCATTCTCCAAACGACTTCCACGAACTGAGGTCGCCGGTGGTATTGTACAACCGGAATTTATTAGGCGCAAGAACAATCCTTGGACTATAAAATTCGGCAGATACCGACTCCTCTTCCTTTGGCAACGCCTTGAGGTTATTGGCCTCCCACTTGTACAAGCTGAACTTGCCATCCTGGGTAACAACAGGCTCGATATCCGTTTTCTGCGCCTTGTAGCGCAGGCCCAGGTCTGCCGGTACCTTCACCGTGAAAGATGAATGTTCAACGCTTTCATCTGTTTTCATGATGTCATAAGCAGGGTAGAAGAGCGTGCCCGAATAATTCAATTCATATTCTATTTCAATTGTGGCCGGGTAAGAAGTGGAAGAAAGATTGAGTGTATAAAAAGCGTAATCAGCCACAAGGCCATCGACAGACATCTGCTTGTAAAGATCTTTCTTCTTATAGCGTTTTACCTGCACGCCGTTTGCATTGTATCCCTTTATCTCCACGTCTTTCAACTTCATGAACTTGCTTTCCGATTCCGCAAAACTCAGGTAAGCGTCTCCCTGCTTGTCGAGCACCGTGTACACCTGGTGCACCCTGAGTGTAGCATTGTCGATGTCTGTGACCACAAAGCTGATCTCTTCAAAGCGCTTTACGGCATGGGCACCCTCCCTTAATTTTTCGGGGATGGCCGAGGCAGGGTACGACTGCCCGTAACCCGACAGGCAGCAAGCGGTATAGCCAATAAAAAGCAAGATGATCCTGTTCATATCAAATCTTCTTTAAAACAACCTGTTCATTCATCAGGTCGATCATTTTTTTAAAAAATTCTTTCAGTTCGCCGTACTCATCAATCGTAAACAGCGACTTGTTGATGTCCAGTTTTATCCTGGAAACGAGCTGATGGTTTTTTTCATCTTCAAATACCTGGCGGGTAAACACAACGGATCCGTCGGTATTGGTAAGCGTGATATTTTTGGGGATCGCATCGATTTTCAAATTCCCCGGTAGGTGAATGATGCAATTCTCATTCAGCGACTTGTTGTATCCGAAATTGATATTCGAGAACCGGTTATTGAGGATGAAAGGATTTTTGTTGTAACCGCTGAACATGTTCAGACTGATGAACGAGTAATCGCCGGTATTCTGCACATTTGTTTTGAACTGAAATTTTTGTGTCAATGGTAGTGTGTCATTGTCTTCATTCAACACGAGAAAGCTGTCAATCGAAATGTTAGCGGTGCCATCGAGAAGGTCTTGATTAATATATTCTTCTTTCTTTTCGTTCTTGTATTGCCGCATCCAGTGCGCGCGTGCGTAATCCTTATTCAACATATGAACCGTTCCTTTCAAACTTCCTTCAGCGCCTATAAAAGCATCAACGTTCACGATGTCGCGGTATCTTGCGCTTTTCTCGTTTATATCTACAAGGCCGCCGTTTTTGTGGTCGGCGATAAAAGCCGTGCTGTTCAGAATGCTGTAAGGAATAAGGTAACAGGGCGTGTAATCGTCGGTTCCATCGAGGTAGTACTTTTTACCGTCAATGATCACGGCGGCATAAACGCTGTTGAACTGGTCGATGAAGGGCGTTGTTTTATTGATGCGCCCATGACCCCTTTCGCTCACCAGCATGGGATAGGCGTCCAGGCCGGCATCTTTCAGCATATTCACCAGCAATAAATTTATTTCCGCCGCGGTTCCGCTCCTGTTCTTCCATAACGTTTTTATGCCGTCTTTGGTAACAACGCCATACGTGCCATCCCAGTTCGTATTTTCAGTGACGAAGTGGTGAATGAGCCTCATCTTGTCGTAGTCGGGTTTATCGGCAACGTTTGTTTTGATGAATTCACTGCATTCATCAATATTCACCTTCATCTGCCTCCCAAAATCGCCACGTGCGTATAGATCTCTTGTCACTTCGTTCCAATTGCTCATGAACTTTGCGGTGCCGAAAGCAGCCGAATACTTCGTGGTTTGGAAAATCACCTTTTGAATGTAGTCTTTCCTGGCGTCCATGTACGGTTCTTCGGTCAAACCCGGCAGGTTCCTCATCTCAAAAAAGATGGAACTGGTGTTTTTGTTGGGCTCAACTTTTATCGGGTACTTACGACTATATTGAACGAGATAGGAAATTTCACGGGTGGGCACCACTTTCAGGTTGTACGAGCTGCGGTACACCGGCAACTCCGATTGAAAGTACCAGTCTTTCAGCAACCCATAATGCTGGGCGTTGACCTGGTAGGAATATTCGAGTATGCTGCCAACTTTCACTTCGGGAAACGCGAAGGTCACCTTGCTGTAGCGGTCATCAATTTTGGTTCTGAATATCGACTTTTTGTCTACTTCGAAGTCTTTTCTGCTGCCTTTTTCATCGAAGTTGATCACCATTGCCTTTACGTCCACAATACTTTCGAGGGCATCCTCGCTGCGGTAGTACAGCGACACCTCGGCATATTTTTTTCCTGCTTCCTTCAGTATTTTGATCCTTTGATGGAATACCGTCATTAACCGGTATTCATCCATGTAGTCGGAATAACCCTCATCCACCAGCACGGCGGCCACCGCTTCAGGATCAAATGCACATTCAGTGAGTGTCGCTTCTTCGGCCGTAACATTTCCGAAATTGAAATTCATCTGGCCATAGCTGCAGCAGGTAACAATCAATGCAGCCTGCAGCATTATCCATTTCCTCATCCTCATTTTACAGTAGTTTCTTTTTTATGACAATTTGTTCATCAAGAAGGGCATACATCTTCTTGTAAAATTCCTTCAGGTCGGGGTATTCCTCCGGCGTATAAAACGGCCGTTTGAATTCAACTACGATCCTTGTGTTGATCGTATTGCCCTGGGCGGCGCTCATACGCGTGATGGTAAGACTCTTGTCTTCCATAGTAAGGCGTATATTTTTAGGAAGTTCCTCGAACGTGTAACCTTCGGGTATCAGGATGTTCGAGATGATCGTATGCAACTGCCTGGTGCCAAAAAATACATCTGAGAACCTGTTGTCGGCCACAAACGGATTCTTACCCATTTCGTTGAACATGTTCGTGGTGAAATAAGCGTATTCACCGGAAGCGTTTACGGGATAGCTGAAATCAAAATCCTGTACCAGCGGAAGTGAATCGCTTTCCGTGTTTTTTAGCACGAGGTTATCTAGTGAAATATCCGAATTTGAAGCTTTGAGAAAATGATTGGAATACTTAACCTTATCCGACACTTCCGGAACACGCTTTACGCGCGCATAGTCGGCGCTCGTAATGGTGGCATGTCCCTTCATGATGCCGGCGGTGTCAATAACGCCACGGAAGATGACAACGTTCTTATCCGTTCTCGATTCATCCCAAAGGGTCTGAAAGCGAAATCCATATTCGGTTCCTGGGTCTATGATCATTCCTTCCGTAAACATCACATCTTCGGGAATGAGGCCTGCGGGTGCATATTTATCGGTGCCGTCGAGCACATAATTTTTGTCGCCGATGGTTACATAGGCCAGTATTTTATTGAATTGCGAGATATCCGGCCAAAGCGGCGATATCCGGCCATTTGAGCGTGTGCTCACCATAATAGGGTTCACGGTGATGCCCGCGTCCTTCAGCAGGTTAATGAGAATGAGATTGATCTCTCCGGATGTTCCCACTTTATCTTTCCATGCCGCCTTCACACCATTGAGCGCCCAGAAATTATCGACGCCGTCCCATGTCATATTTTTACGAACGTAGTTATGCACAGTCAACATTTTCTGGTAAGCGTCGGCTGCTTCCTTAAGCTGCATGTCGAGTTCCTCCGTATGCGGTATGTTTCTTTTCAGTTGCATACCGAAGTCTGCATCGTCCATCAGCGATTCCGACACCTGTTTCCAGGTTTTCATAAGCGGGTATCTTCTGCCTCCGTAATTATAGGCGACAATCCACGATTCAATGCGCTGCAGGTAATCACGATCGGATGAAATGTATTGCTCATCCCGTAGGGCCGGCACGTTTTCCATGCTGAATTTCTTGATGGTTCTCAGCGTTGTTGAACCATCCTCCGATTTGTAAGGGAGAAAACAAATGGGCCGGATATGCAGTTCAAAGCCTGCGGGGAAATCGATCTTATATTTCGTTTCTTTTACAGGAATGGATTTTTGCATGCTCCATTCGGGATAGCTGTATCCTTTCCAGGTGTATTTATACTCGATTACGCTGCCCACTTTTACATCCGGAAACGAGAAAACCTGCTCGGAGTAACGGGAGTTGATCTTTTTTCCGTATACGAGCTTTTTGTCCAGCTTCGTTACGACGATATTGCCGGACGCGTCGAGGTTGTACGTACTTGCGGCAAGATTGGCAATTTGCTCTTTATTTAAGTGAGATACGTAGCGCAGTTTGACGTTTGCTTCGTCGAGCCCCTTTTCGGTCAGGATCTTGATGCGTACAAAGTGTCGTAATTCGCTGTAGGCGCCGCCGTTATTGATATCGAAATAAAGATCGGCGCTCTCATAAAGCACGAGCGCTTCGGCGTCTTTATCGAAATCACAATTTTTTAATAAAAGTTCGGCTTTGTCTACCTTTCCAAATACAGGCGACGTAGTTTTAGACTGGGACAATGCACATAGGGGCATTACCAGTACCAGGAGCGGGATAAGGCGCATGGTTATAGGGTTTTTACGGGTTAAATCGCAACAAGTATAATAATAATTTTTTCTAAATTGAAGTAAATACAAGGTTTTTAAGTGAAATTAATTCCCATGCCTGTACTTAAATCTGTTGTTTTGTTGGTTTCCATGTCGCTTACGTCTGTTTGTTACGCCCAGTCAAAAAAGGCCGCCAATAATGAAAATACTCTGCTGTGGGAGATCAGCGGACGAGGCCTTACGCAACCTTCCTATGTGTATGGTACCATGCATGTTGTGTGCGCCGATGACGCCAAAATGAGCATTGGCCTGAAGAACGCCATCGCCAAAGCAAAACAGGTGTTTCTGGAGATAGACATGGACAACATGGATGAGATGATGAGCGTCATGAAATTCGCGCGCATGAACAACGGATTAAAGATCTCCGACCTGGTCACTCCTGTTGAATACATGCGCCTCGAAGAATATTTTTCGAAGAACAAGTCGATACTGCCATTCGCCATGATGAACCGCTTCAAACCCTATTTTGTGACGGCCATCATCAGCGAGGGCATGATGGATTGCAACGAAAAAAGCAGCGTCGAACAGATCATTATGACCGAAGCCAGGAACAATGAAAAGGATGTACTCGGACTGGAAACCGTAGAGTTCCAGGCTTCTATTTTCGACAGCATTCCTTATGAAAAGCAAGCAGCCGACCTGGTAAAATACATTGACAGCATCGACAAATTTCGCGAGAACACGCTTGAGATGGTTGAACTGTACCGCAAGCAGGAAATCAACAGCATGGATACGCTGATGGAAAAATCGGATCCGGGAATGATGGAGTACATGGACCTGTTGCTGTACGACAGGAACAAACGGTGGGCCAGCCAAATGCCCGAGCAAATGTTTCTTATGCCTACCTTGTTCGCGGTGGGCGCCGGACATCTTGGTGGAGAAAGGGGAGTACTTAATTTATTAAGGCAACAGGGCTTTACCGTAAAGCCGCTCGACAACACCAGGTTTGAAAAGAAGCCGCCCGCCGCCAATACATCCGAGGTTACCCAATCCGATAATTAAGCCCGACAATTATTTAACGAAAAGTTTTTTGAATGCAGTTGAGGCGGTATCCGTTATTCTGCCGTCATCCTTTTTGTAGATGAAGAACGCCCCCAGATCCTTTCTTTTTTCGACAAACCGCATGGCTCGCTTAAGTCCCATCAGCATTAACGCATTGTCGTAACCATCTGCAGTGGTGGCATCAACGGCATAAACGGTTACGCTGATCAGTTCATTATCGACGGGCTTTCCGGTTGCCGGATGTATGATGTGTGAAACTTTTTTACCGCCGGCTTCGTGAAATTTCCTGTAATTGCCCGAGGTGGTCAATGCCCCGGAGGGAATGGAAATAATTTGCTGCATGGGCAGTTGTGCATTATCTGCATCGCCGGGCGATTCAATGCCGATGCGAAAAGGTTCTTTGTTTTGCTTCGTTCCTTTCACGCTCATTTCACCGCCAATTTCAATAATGTAATTGGTGATAAGCTGGCTGTCAAAAAATCGCGCCATCACGTCGACAGTGTAACCCTGGGCTATGCCGTTTACATCTATCGTTACGCACGGCTTTAATTTAATCAGCGAATCACCAACGAGGCGAACCAGTTTTGCCCCTACACAATTACGCAGTGCATCTACCAGCGAATCGGAGGGAGGAAAATATTGTTGCTTTCCGGCACCGAACCCCCAGGCGTTAACGAGCGGCGCAACGGTGATGTCGGAAAGTCCGCCCGTAGCTTTCCACACTTCGGTCGCTTTATTAATTACATTTTTAAAATGATGGCCGATAACAATGCCGCGCGAACTTTTATTGAACGCAACGATTGATGAATACGGTTTGTATATCGACAGCGCACTGTCGATTATCGCGAAAATGCTGTCGATCTGCGATGGCTGTACTACCGCATCGGGTGCATAATACGTGATGTGCCATGTGGTGCCCTGTGCCTGCCCGCTAAGATAGAATGGGCGCAGATGTTCGCCTGTATTCACACTCAACAGGAACAATAGCAGCAAGGTGGCCGTTGTTTTCACGATATTTAATTGCCGAGACGTTTCAATGCGATGTACGCCATGAGGCCCATTCCTGTTTCAAGTGCCGATTCATCGAGATTGAATGTTGGCGTGTGCAGTGAAGAAGTGATTTGTTGTGCTTCGTTTCTAACTCCGTTTAAATAAAAGCAACTATCGGTGGTTTGAGAGAAATAAGCAAAGTCTTCGGAGGCCATCCAGATATCCTGCTGCAACACGTTTTCTTTACCGAGATATTCCTCGGCATACTGCTGCACCTTTTCCGCCAGTGAAGGTTCATTGACGAGAAAGGGATATCCCTTGTTGATGATAAAGTCGCATGAACCCCCAAAACCGGCAGCGATGCTTTCGGCTACGGTTTTCATTTTTTTATGCGCCTCTTCTCTCCAGTCTTCTTTCAGTGTTCTGAAAGTACCCTCCATATAAACCGAATTAGGAATAACGTTGATGGCGCCGTTCGCAATCACTTTTCCGAACGACAACACCGTGGGCACCGACGGATCGGCCATACGGCTCACCACCTGCTGAAGCGCAACAAGTATTTGCGCCGCGATCATCACCGGGTCAATATTGAGATGCGGCTGCGCGCCATGCCCGCCTTTGCCGTGAACGGTAACAATGATCTCGTCCATGGAGGCCATGAACTTACCTTTTCGAATACCTATCCTCCCTGCGGGTATCATTGGCGACACATGCTGCGCAATTACCGCCGCCGGCTTCTGGCCGTTCAGCACGCCTTCTTTTATCATCATATTGGCGCCTCCGGGCAGTTTTTCTTCTCCCGGTTGGAAGACGAGCCGCACCTTGCCGCCAAAATCATCTTTCATCGATTGCAGGATGGCCGCCGTTCCCAATAACGACGATGTGTGCGCGTCGTGGCCGCACGCATGCATTACGCCGGGGTTCTTTGAAACGTATTCAACATTGTTGGCCTCGGCAATGGGCAGTGCGTCCATGTCGGCGCGCAAAGCAACCAGTTCTGCTGAAGGTTTCGAACCTTCTATCAGTCCAACCACACCTGTTCCGGCCATGGCCGTCCAGGGAATTTCCAACTCATCGAGAGCCCGCTTCACAAAAGCCGAGGTGTTGTGTTCCTGGAACGATAATTCGGGATTGGCATGCAGGTGCCTGCGGTTGCTCACCACTTTAGGGTAAAGGTCCCGGGCGAGGCTGCTGATTTTCTGCTTAAGCATGGTTCACTAAACTTTTCTTCAGGAATTGCTTCACAAAATCGTCGTCGGTAAGTTGCGGATAATGCTTGCATACGCGATCGATCTCTTCCATCTGGCCGGGCGACAGTTCTTCGTTCGGATCGAGGCACCACCTTCCCTCCAGTATTCCCTGCCTGCGTAACACTTCGTGGATACCGGGTATGCAGCCGTGAAATTGATGTGACGGATCAAAAATAGCGGCGTTCATATCAGTAATGTTCGTGCCGATGGCAAGGAGTTCTTCTGTGGAATGACTTCCCTGTTTAATTTTTTTCAGCAGCTCAACCGCTTTGTTCGTCCACACCGCCCAGTGCCCGAGCAGTCCGCCGATAAACTTCTTCTGCACCACCTTACCATTCACCACTACTGTAAACGGCGTTAAAAGGTCGGCGACAATATTATCATCATTGCCGGTGTATAATGCGATCTCTTCATTGCGTGCCGATTCGCAAACGGCGCGTACCACATCGAGCGTTTGATACCTGTTGAAGGCGGCCACTTTGATGGCATGCACATTCGAAATATTGGCGAACGCTTTCCAGAAGTCGTAGCTGAGGAGCCGTCCACCCGCGGCGGGCTGCAGGTAAAAACCAAATAAGGGAATAATTTCGGCCACGGCTCTGGCTCTGTCGATGAGTTCTTTTTCGCTATAGTGATTGAGTCGGCCGTTGCTGAGCAATCCAAGATGATAACCGTATTTCACGGCGAGCTTTGCTTCGTTCACCGCCTGTTTTGTGTCGCCAACGATGCCGGCAACTTTGATAAAATTTTTACCGGTTGCTGCATGATCTATTTCCTCGGCAGCGAGGCGCAGCACCGTTTCAAGGAGATCGACTTCCGGATCCCTGATGGCGAATTGCGTTGTGTGTACGCCAACCGCCACACCGCCTGCGCCGGCAGCCATATAATATCGTGTAAGCAGCCGCTGCCGTGCCTCATCCAGTACCCGGTTTTTGTCCAGTGCCAGCGGATGCGCGGGAATCACGGTTCCCGTGTGTAGCGTTTTCAGTATTTGTTCGTTTATAGCCATATCGGTATGCGATCAGTATTTACCTTTTCGTTCCTGGAAATGAGTGGGCTTATTGATGGTTTTGCCTCCTTCAATGAGCCAATCTGCAATCATTGACATCATAGTGTTCAGCGACACGTTGGGTTTACCCAGCAGCCTGAACGATTCGGATGCATCGTTTAGCAAAGCAGTGGGTTGTTCCACATTTTCAAATTGCGGCTGTTTGTTGAATAGCTTTCCAAACTGTTCTGCGGTCCACTTTACAGAAATGGTTTCCGGTCCGGTTACATTCAGCAACCTGGCCGGCACCGTGCAATGCCGCAGCGCGCGCAAGGCAATTTCGTTCGCATCGCCCTGCCAGATGGCGTTAAAATAGCCCATCGATAAATCTATCGGCTTCTCTTCCTTTACCGACTTTGCGATTTCAAGCAGAACGCCATATGTAACATCATTGGCATAGTTGAGGCGGTATATGCAAACCGGCGTGTTGTTCAGCGTAGAAAAATACTGGAACATTCTTTCCCTGCCCAGGCATGACTGTGCATATTCCCCCACGGGTTCCGGCGCAACTTCTTCGGTTGCACCACCGGATTTTATATCCATCAGCGGATATACATTACCGGTAGAGAAGGCAACGATGTTTGAAGACCTGTATTTTTCGGCCACGCGGCCCGGCAGGTAAGTGTTCATGGCCCATGTAAGCGATGCGTTGGCGGTTGATCCGAACTTCATGCCGGCCATGTACACCACGTTCTCGGCATTGGGAAGCGATTGAAGGTCGTTGTCGTTTAATAAATCGGCATTGATGGTGTGTATGCCCTGCGCCTGTAAACCCTGCTGCACGCCCTCTTCACGAAAACGCGAAATCGCCACCACTTTTTTACTGGCGCCAGCAATGTTGATGGCCGACATGGCCAGTGTGCATAGCGCCGGACCCATTTTGCCGCCGGCGCCCAGCACGATAATGTCGCCTTTTAACGATGCAATGTCGTTGATGAGTTCCTGTGATGGCTGCAGCAGTTGTGCGTAGCGTTCGTCGACATTTTGAGGCATTATTTTCGAGTTTTATGTTGTATAAATCGCAATCGGCAATATCATCATTTTCTCTGAAAAACGATCTTTCCCATTATCATGGTCATGGCAATATTTATGCTGTCGTCAAACATGATGATGTCTGCGTCCCTTCCCGCTACCAGCGCACCCTTGCGACCGTGCACGCCGAGTATTCTTGCGGGAGTGTGCGTCATCATCGTCACAGCATCCGTTAAAGGTACTTCAGCTTCTTTGATCATCGTTCGCACCAGCCGGTCGGCGGTGGCCACACTGCCGGCAAATGACGTGCGGTCGGGCAATTTTGCCACGCCATCTTCAATGATCACCTTTAAACCGTTGTTTTTACTGCCCAGCACACTTTCGCCTTCGGGCATGCCGGCGCCGCGCATCGCATCGGTGATCAACGCTATTTTATCGGGTCCTTTTATCTTATATATAAGTTTCAACAGCGGCGCGGGAAGGTGCCTGCCGTCGGCGATAATTTCGACGTCCATGCCATCAATGAGAAAAGCGCTTTCCACGGCGCCGGCGTACCGGTAGGCGTTTCGGCGTGTTACGCCCGACATGCCCGAATAAAGATGCGTGGCAAGCGTGTATCCGGCTTCATAGCCCCGCAGCACTTCTTCATAAATGGCATCGGTATGTGCGAGGGAGGGAAGTATATTTTTCCGGAGAAGATATTTTGCAAATGCAAGGGCGCCATCGATCTCCGGCGCTGCGCTCCATCGCCTGATACAATCGAATCGCGAAATGATGGCTTCATATTCCTGCGGATCGGGTGGCTTGATATAACGCGCATCCTGCGCACCGCGCTGGTTCATCGCGAAATAAGGACCCTCGATGTGCATGCCCAGGAAGCGGGCGCCGTTAGTGTTTATCTGGTCTGCCTTCCCGTATGCCTCAAGTGTTCTGAATAATTCATCTTTTTCACAGGAAAGGGTAGTGGGGAGGAGGGAGGTAGTGCCATACCTGGCGTGTGTTTCTGCTATCGCTACAAACGCATCAGCGCCGCCATCCATGAAATCGTGGCCGCCACCGCCATGCACATGAAGATCAATAAAGCCCGGTGCAACATATTTTCCGGCTGCATCGATGCGCGTGGCGCCCCCCACCTCCACATCGCTTTCGTGAACGGAAGAGATCTTGTCGCCGGCGATGACGATGCTGCCCCGGGGAATGATGCGCCACGGAGTGATGATGTTTGCGTTGTAAATGTTAATGCTGTGCATAAATTGCCCCCGCTGAATTTAGGGCATGAGCGGCGAAGAGAAAAAAATATTATACGGGCCGTCGTTATTCCAGCGATCCCTTTAACCGCAGCAGCTCGGTTTCGGCCAGCTTGGTGTTGTATCGGGCGGCAATGAGCCTGTTGTACGCCTGCTCGAGACTGATCTGCGCATCTCTTAATTCAAGATAAGTGGACACCCCCTGCCTGAACCGTTCCAGCGCGATGAAAACGTTTTCTTTGGCGAGTGAAATATTCTCCTCCTCGAGTTGCAAAGCTTTTTTCTGGTAGGCGTAATCCTTATACGAGTTGCTGATGCCCAGTTCTACCCGCGATTTCTGCGTGTCGTATGCGATCTTGTTGTATTCGATGTCGAGGCCGGCCTGCTTAATGAGCCGCCGCGTATTGAACCCGTTGAGAATGGGTATTGTTGCCGTGAAGCCGTAATTGAAGCCCTTATTCAGGCTGAATATCGGCTGGAACTCGGGGTTGACCACCTTTGCATTGTTGGTGCGCCCGAAATTATAAGCAGAATTAAATTGTACCGTTGGAAACAGCCCGGCCTTTCTTTCCCTGAGGGCCAGTTTGGCAATCTCGATGGTTTTCTGACTGGCCAGCAGACCGGGATTTGTTTTTTCAAAGTCATGAGCAATCTCTCCATATTGCAACCCGAGGTTGATCGGTATGCTGTCGGATACATCATAA
This sequence comes from uncultured Chitinophagaceae bacterium, assembly GCA_946885665.1. Next base: position 17,217 of record CAMPGT010000011.1, read on the forward strand.
GCAGTGTTGATGGGCAGTCCGATCACCTGGTTAAGCTGCTCGATGAGCTGCTGGATGAGCGTTTCTTCCTGCATCCTGGCCGCCTTTTGCGCATTAAGGTCAACCTTTGCCTGCAGCAGTTCCGGCTTGTTGCCCATTCCCACGGATAATTTCTTTTCGGCCAGCTCAACACGTTCCTGGTTAATCGTCATGAGCGTGTCCAACGCCCGCAGTTGTTGTTTCTGGCGAACAATATTGTAATAATTGTTGATGACGGCGGCAATCGAATTCACCACCTGCGTTTTGACGTTGGCCTCGCCCAGTTCCTTCAGCTCTCCGAGCCGGTTTCTCGTGGCAAACATGCGCAGCCCGTCGAATAATGTCCAGTCAAGGCTCACCGCCGCAGAGATGTTGCGCGAGTTCACGTTGGCGCTTCGTTTACGGCCGTCGGTAAAATTCTGCCGCTGGTTATTGTCGTTCCACACTGTTCCGGCCTCGCCGTTGAGTTGCGGCAAAAAGCCGGCGTTGGCATACCGGTAGTCTACCGCAAACGACTCCGACTCATTCTTTACCAGCAGAATGTCGTAGTTGTTTTTCAGTGCGGTACCGATGGCTTCTTCAATGGAAAGGACCTTTTGTGCATGTGCAGGAATGAAAGAGCACAGTAATACCAATAATTTGAAAATCCTCATTATTTCAAAAAGTTTATGCGCGCTGTGATTCCTTTTCATCCAGTAATTGCATGCCGGATTTCTTTGCCTTCCTCGACAGGAAAGAATACATGGCAGGGATCACATACAGTGTTAATACAAGTGAAAACAATATTCCGCCCACGAGTACGATACCCAATGGTATCCTCGAGGTGGCGGCGGCGCCAAGTGAAAGCGCAATCGGAAGAGCGCCGAGCGACATGGTAAGGCTCGTCATTAAGATCGGGCGCATACGCGCAGTGGCCGCCTCGGTAACCGCCTGTATTTTTGTAAGGCCCGCTTCACGTTTTTTATTGGCGAACTCAACGATCAGGATACCGTTCTTGGTAACCAGGCCAATGAGCATGATCATGCCTATTTGGGAGAAGATATTCAGCGTCTGACCAAATATCCACAATGAAAGCACCGCACCGGCGATTGCCAGCGGAACGGTGATCATGATAACGAACGGGTCGATGAAACTTTCAAACTGCGCGGCCAGCACCAGGAATATCAGCATCAGCGCGAGCAGGAAAGCGAACATGGTGTTGCCGGAACTTTCTGCAAAATCTCTCGACGAGCCGGAAAGGCTGGTGGAGAATGATTCATCGAGCAGCCGGTCGGATATCGCCTGCATCGCCTTGATACCGTCACCAAGCGTTTTGCCCGGCGCTAGTCCGGCAGAAACCGTTGCCGATTTGTACCGGTTGTAGTGATAGATAGTGGGCGGGGTAGTTTGTTCAGTAATGGAGACGAGGTTGTCAAGCGAGATGATCTCATCCCTGTTGTTGCGAACGAATATGCTTTTCAGGTCGGTGGGGTCGTCCCTTTCGTTTCGTGCCACCTGTCCCATTACCTGGTATTGCTTTCCGTCTTTCAGGAAATATCCGAGCCGGCGGTTACTGAGCGCAAGCTGCAATGTTTGGGAGATATCATTTACGCTCACGCCGAGCTCACTGGCTTTAAGGCGGTTGATATTGATGTTCAGTTCGGGCTTATTGAATTTGAGGTCCACATCGATCCCTTCAAAGGTCGGGTCGTTATCGGCCTCGTTCATGAACTCGGGAAGCACCTTGGCGATCTTGTCGAAATCATTGTTCTGCAGAACGAACTGCACGGGCAATCCCCCGCGGCGGCTCACCTGGATAGTTTGTTCTTCTATTGCAAAAGCTTTCCCTTCCGGAAAGTTTTTCATGTTCCGCTGTATCATCTCCAAAATTTCATGCTGCGACCGCTGCCGGTTCCGGGGCTCTGTTAGTGTTATCCTCACGAAGCCGGAGTTTACCGAACCGCTGCCCGAGAAGCCCGGCGCCGTTACGCTCAGATCAGACACATATTCCGGAATGGAATCCATCACAAACTGGTTCAGCCTGTCGATGTACCTGTCCATGTAGTCGAAGGAAGTTCCTTCGGGCGCAGTTACCTGCAACCTGATCTGGCTCCTGTCTTCAAGCGGCGCCAGCTCCGATGGGATCGTTCGTCCGATGAAATAAATAATGCCGCCGCAGGCAAGAACGATGACTATCGCCAGCCAGCGTGCCGACATGAACTTCTGCAACGAAGAATGATAACCATTTTCCATCGCGCGGAAAAACGGTTCGGTTTTGCGGTAGAACCAGGAGTGTTTGTGTACGCGCCGCGTAAGCTTAACACTCAGCACCGGCGTTAGCGTAAGCGACACGAACGCAGAAATCAGTACCGCTCCGGCCACCACAATACCGAATTCGCGGAACAGCCTGCCCACAAACCCCTGCAGGAAGATGATGGGCAAAAAGATCACCGCCAGCGTGATGGAAGTGGCGATGACGGCAAAGAATATTTCTTTTGCACCTTCACGTGCCGCCTGGTATTTGGGTACGCCTTTTTCAAGCTTTTTGTAAATATTTTCCGTCACCACAATGCCGTCGTCCACCACCAGGCCGGTGGCGAGCACGATCCCCAGCAGCGTGAGCACGTTGATCGTGAACCCGCTGAGGTACATAATGAAGAATGTGCCGATTAACGACACGGGGATATCTATCAAGGGACGAAGCGCTATCAGCCAGTCGCGGAAAAACAGGTAGATCACCAGCACAACCAGGATAAATGAAATGATCAGTGTTTCTTCCACTTCGGTGATGGACTTCTTAATGAAAGCTGCCTTGTCCATCGCAATGTCCAGCTTAATATCGTCGGGAACATCCTTCCGGAGCTGTTCCAGCCTTTTGTAGAATTCATCGGATATCGCCACGTAATTGGCGCCGGGCTGCGGCACAAGCGCCAGGGCGATCATCGGGATGCCGCTTTCTTTCAACACCGTTTCTTCGTTTTCCGGTCCGAGCACCGCTTCGCCGATCTGTTTGAGGCGGATGTCGGCGCCATTCACATTTTTGATGATCACATTGTTGAAATCGTCTTCGGTGACGAGCCGGCCGAACGTACGCACGGATAGTTCCGTAGCGTTGCCGGCAATCTTGCCGGAGGGCAGCTCTACGTTTTCGCGGGCAAGCGCCGCTTCCACATCGGCGGGAGTGAGCTTGTAGGCGCTAAGTTTTGCCGGGTCGAACCAGATGCGCATAGCGTATCTTTTTTCACCCCATATCTGGATGCCGCTCACGCCGGGGATAGTTTGCAGCCGCTCGAGCAAAACGTTGGTACCGTATTCGGTGATTTCGAGCTGGTTGCGGCTGTTGCTCTGCACGGTCATGGCGATGATGGATTGCGCGCTGGCATCGGCCTTGGACACGACGGGCGGCGCATCAAGATCTTCGGGAAGGTCGCGCATGGCGCGGGATACTTTGTCGCGAACATCATTCGCAGCAGCTTCGAGGTCTATGTTGAGGTCGAACTCTACATTAATGCTGCTCATGCCCTGGCTGCTGGACGAGGTGATATTTTTAATACCGGCAATGCCATTGATGCCTTTTTCAAGCGGTTCGGTGATCTGTGATTCGATGATCTCGGCATTGGCGCCGGCATAGTTGGTGCGTACGTTAATATTGGGAGGGTCGATGGCGGGGTAGTCCCGAACGCCGAGGAAATCAAATCCTATAATGCCAAACAACACGATGATAATGCTCATCACCGTGGCGAGGACCGGTCTTCTTAAGCTTAACTCGGAAATGTTCATACGGTTCTTTTCGACGTTTTCTTTTTAGTGCACCTTGCGGATCATCACCTCACTTTTGTCAGCACCACTTTGCTTTCGGGTTTAATGGCCAGCAGGGCGGTGATGATCACGGTATCTCCGGCGTTCAGTCCGTCGAGTATCTGCACATAGCTCGAATCACGGATGCCTGTTCTCACGACCCTGAAGTCGGGTTTGGCGTTGTGATAAACGACGACGCTTTTGTTGCGCGCCTCGGGTATCACCGCCTGTGTTGGCACCACCAGTTGCTCCTCGTTGTGGCCGAACTGCAGCGACACCTTCGCGAACGCGCCGGGCACCAGCTCGGCCGAATGGTCGTTCACTACCGCCCTCACCCTCAGGCTCCTCGTGTTGGCCTCAATAATAGCTTCCGTCGCCATTACCGTGGCCCTGAACTTTTTCGGAATTCCTTCCACCGAAAACGACACCTGCCTTCCCTTCGCCATGTTGTCGCTGTATTTTTCAGGAACAGTGAATTCCAGTTTCAGGTTCTTCACCTGGCTGATGGTGGTAAGGATATTGGCAGGGCTCACATAGGCTCCCAGGCTGATGTTCTTCAATCCTACCTTTCCGGTGTACGGGGCTACGATGCGCGTTTTGCCAATGTCAACCTTCACCATTTCGATGTCGGCCTTGAGGTTGCTGGCCTGCAGTTGGCTGAGGTCGAACTCCTGCTGGCTGATGCCGCTGATGGCAAGCAGTGCCTGCTGCCTTTCGACGGTCTTCTCGGCTATCGAGAGTTGCACCTCCAGCTTTTTTAGCTGCGCCTGCAGGTCGCCGTCGAACAGCCTGGCGAGCAGGGTGCCCTTGTTCACCACGCGGCCCTCGGGAATATTCAGCTCCACGAGCCGGCCGGAAATTTCGGGCCGTATTTCGGTTGTTTCATAAGGCATGAGGGTGCCGGGCATTTCAATGTTCTCTGCAAGGGAACGGGATCTTACCACAAAGCCCTCGGCTTCAAGATAGGCGTTAGCAGAACGGGAACGGGTGGGAGAATCTGACTTCTTTTCCTGAGTACAGGATACTGATACGACCAATGCCAAAACACTTAAATACCGCGCCACTGGAAACTTGACTGAGCTCATGTGATTCAATTCAGCTATAAAATTAAAGTTTATCCCACTTAGACGCCCTTTAAGTGTAAATCATTCACGCAGTTACATTTTACTTTTCACATGTAGATTTTTTCTGATACGGTGCGCATCATAGATCAGATCCGACCTGTTGGAACCCATGATCGTAACATGCCCCATTTTTCTTCCGGGCCTTGTCTGTTTCTTGCCATAGAGGTGCACAAACACATTTTCCATGCGAAGCACCTCGGCCAATCCTTCGTAGTCGGCGTCGCCCGCAAAACCGTCTTCGCCCAGGAGGTTGACAATAGCCGCCGGCATGATGGCGCGGGTATTACCCAGCGGATAGTCGAGCATGATGCGCCAGAGCATGTCGAACTGTGAGCTGTAACAGGCCTCGATGGTGTGATGGCCGCTGTTATGCACGCGTGGGGCAGTCTCGTTCACATACACTTCGCCGTTATTGTCAACGAACAGTTCAACAGCGAAGATGCCGGGGCTCTTCAACCCCTTCACCACCTGCAATGCGATCGCTTCAATTTTCCACTTCGCCACGTCGCTAATGTCGGCAGGGCTGATCTGGTAATCGAGCAGGTTCAGCGCCGGGTCGAAGATCATATCCACCGGCGGATACAGCGCTACTTCGCCTTTTTGGTTGATGGCAACGATCTGCGCTACTTCGCGGGAAATGTCGACCATTTTTTCGAGCACAGCAGGCGCATTGAAGCCTTTATCGATATCGTCCTTTCTTTTGATCACCTGCACACCGCGGCCGTCGTAGCCGCCTTCCGCGATTTTATGCACGGCGGGCAGGAACGATGTATGCTGTGCCAGCTCGTCCAGGTTTTTTGTGATGATAAATGAAGGAGACGGAATATTAAGCTGTTTGTAAAACTCTTTTTGTTCGATCTTGTTTTTGATAATGCGAAGCGCTGCCGGTTTGGGATAGATGACCACGCCTTCCGCTTCAAGCTTTTCAAGTGCCTCCACGTTCACCGATTCTATTTCGATGGTGAGCGCGTCGAGATCTTTTCCAAAGTGGTAAACGTCGTCGAAATTTCGGATGTCGCCCACTGTGAAATGGTGGCACAGGTGCGCCGCCGGGCATGCCGGATCGTTTTCGAGTACATATGTTTGCACAGGGTAGTTGGCGGCTGCCTGCAGCAGCATCCTGCCCAACTGTCCTCCTCCCAGAATTCCGGCTTTAACCATATCAAAAAATTCGGGCAAATATAATCAAGTGAAGAAAGTATTTTAACTTTATCGCTCGATGCGGCCCGATTATCCCCATAAAATTTTCACCGACCACCGGGTCACGTACTGCCTCCTGATGATTGCACTGGCAATGGATACGTTAATGTTCTGATCGCACGCTTTCTCCATCATTTATTTTCTGATCACAAAAATTAACGATCATGCCTACCGCTACGACCGCGGAAACCCAGTCCGCTGCACAAAAAGATTTTCTTCCGCTGCTGGGAACCGACTACGTTGAATTCTATACCGGCAATGCAAAGCAGGCCGCACATTTTTATAAAACCACATTCGGTTTCCAGTCTGTTGCCTACGCCGGACCAGAAACCGGCATGCGCGACAAGGTGAGCTATGTGATTGGCCAAAACAAACTGACATTCGTTCTCACCACTTCTCTTCGCAATGATGACGACATCGCTGCTCATGTATTCAGGCATGGCGACGGTGTGAAGTGCCTGTCGCTGCGCGTGGAAGATGCCGAGAGCGCGTGGATCGAAACCACCCGGCGCGGTGCGGTGAGTTACCTCGAGCCCCTGCGCCTCACCGATGAATTTGGCGAAGTGGTGATGAGCGGCATCCGCACCTATGGCGAAACCGTTCATCTTTTTATTGAGAGAAAAAATTACAGCGGTCCCTTCATGCCGGGGTTCGTGAAATGGGAATCTTCCTGCAACCCATCGCCAACCGGTCTTCTTTATGTTGATCATTGCGTGGGCAATGTGGGGTGGGGCCAGATGAACCGCTGGGTGAAATTTTACGAGGACGTGATGGGTTTCAAAAACATCCTGACATTCGACGACGATGACATTTCCACGGAATACTCTGCGCTGATGAGCAAGGTGATGAGCAATGGCAACGGCTTCGTGAAGTTCCCGATCAATGAGCCGGCGGAAGGAAAGAAAAAATCGCAGGTGGAGGAGTATCTCGATTTCTACCACGGCGAGGGCGTGCAGCACGTGGCCATCGCCACGTCAAATATCATTGAAACGGTGAATATGCTCCGCGACCGGGGCATTGAGTTTTTGAAGGTGCCCGGCAATTATTATGACCACTTGCCGGAAAGGGTGGGAGTGATAGACGAGGAGCTGGCGCCCCTGCGGGAGCTGGGCATACTGGTTGACCGCGATGAGGAGGGTTACCTGCTGCAGATCTTCACCAAGCCATTACAGGACAGGCCCACGTTGTTCTTCGAGATCATCCAGCGCAAAGGGGCGAAGAGTTTTGGCAAGGGCAACTTCAAGGCGCTTTTCGAAGCGATCGAGCGGGAACAGGAGCGCAGGGGGAATCTTTGAGAGAAGACGGGAGACGGGAGATGGTTTTAACTTTTAGGTTTTGCCAGAGAACAACGTTTCCCCCGCTGGCGGGAGTGGCGCCGAAGGCGACGGGGGTGGACCGGTAATCAGCAAAGACGTGGAAACTCTCCCGCCTCACGTTCTTCACATCTGTATATAAACTAATTTCTTAACAGAATTTTTCTGTGGTAATTTCGTTTAAAAGCCGAGCCAGTTACCTATTCATGAAGCACCTGTTTTTTCTTTTCATAGTGATCGCATCTTTCTCCCCCGCCAGCGGCCAAACCGCTGCTCCTTCATTCAATTTCATTGAATATCAACGCTCTTTCCCGCGTATCAGTGAAGCATTGAGAAGAAAGGAAGATGCGCTGAAAATGCAATTCAGGGAGCAGAAGCTGGAATGGCCCGCCCGAAACATCTACATCCGCTCCTTCAAATACGACAGTGAGCTGGAGGTTTGGGTAAAGCCGCAGGGCGAGAACAAATACAAGCTCTTTAAAACGTACAAGGTTTGCGCCCTGGCGGGAACACTGGGCCCCAAGCGCATGCGCGGCGACTACCAGGTGCCCGAGGGCTTCTATTACATCAACGAGTTCAACCCGCGGAGCGCCTTTTACCTGTCGCTGGGGCTCAACTACCCGAACTCGTCCGACCGCATGCTGGGCGATTCACTTCAGCCGGGAGGCGACATCTACATCCACGGCAAATGTGTGACAACGGGCTGCATCCCGATCATGGATTCGCAAATCGAGGATCTTTACATCCTCGCGGCCCATGCACATAACCAGGGCCAGGATTTTATACCGGTACATATCTTCCCGGTTAATTTCAAAAAAGACAAAAGCAGCGCGTACCTCGCCAGGTACCTGCGGCAGTTTCCGGAATATACCACACTGTCGAACGAACTGAAACAGGCATATTATTACTTCGAGAAAACGAAAAAGCTTCCGCTGATCATGATCGACGGCAAGGGAGAATATATTGTGGGCAATGCTCCCCCGGTTGAGGAAGAAAAGGATAAAAAACAAGAGCCGGTAAAGAAGCAGCGAAGGCCCATCCGGGAATTCGATGACAGCGAATTGGCGAAAGTGGTGGACGTTCTTCCCGTATACCCCGGCGGCAACGAAGGGTTCCAGCAGTTCCTGGACAAGGTATCCAGAGATATGTCGGCGCACCTGAAGCCGCACCAGTCGAAAACCTATGTAATGGTAGAATTCATCATCGACAAAGAAGGCGCTCCGGCCTACGCGAAAGTGATTATGGGTGGCAATGACGAGATGAACGATCTGCTGCAGGAACGATTTGAAAATATGCCAAACTGGAAGCCAGCAACGAGACGTGGCGAAAATGTGGCGATCAAACTGAAACAGTCACTCGAAATAACCCGGTAACGCTACCGGGCCTTCAGGCCTCTTTAGCCGGGACCATTAGATGATATCCATCGCCTTTGCGAAGAAAGTACACACGAAGGGGAGTGTCATGGTGACCATCTCGCCTTTAAACTGAAGTACAAGAAAAAATGTTATGACCGAAAGGAAGAAGAGAATCCAGTATAGGGTGGTATTCTTTTTGGTATTATCCATTTCTAAAATTTACGCGTTTTTAAATTTACGCGAAAATAATGCAAAAACATACATTCGCAATATGTAATAAATTCGTGTCCGCTTTCAACTGAAAATTTGAAGATCCATTTTTACATACGTTATTATACTAAACCGGGTGAGTCGCTGCATGTGGTCGGCAATATCGTTGAACTCGGCAACTTCGACACCAGGGAAGCACTGCCTTTGGACTATCTCGATCACGAATTCTGGCACGGCACCATCGAGGTCGAGCCCTCACGCGTGACCAAGATACATTACAGTTATGTTTATAAAAACGACCAGGACGAACTGATCCAGGAAGGAGGTCACGACCGCATCGTTGATATTTCAAAAACGGGTATAGATGAAACAGAACTGATCGACACCTGGAACTTTCCCGGTCAGTTTGAGAACGTTTTTTATTCCGCACCCTTCACCGATGTGCTGCTGAGAGAAAACGAAACGAAATTCAAGAGCAAACAACCGAAGGCGTTTACCCACATCTTCCGCGTGAAGGCCCCGCTCCTCAAAAAGAATGAAGTCATTTTTCTTTCCGGCAACGACACGGTTACCGGCAAATGGAACACGGAAGAAGTGCTGCTGCTGACCAAAGAGAAGGAGTGGTGGACGATAAAAGTGAATTTAAAAGCCGGATCGTTTCCCCTCATCTATAAATTCGGGATATATAATATCAGCGACAAAAAAATTGTTGCCTGGGAATCCGGCGACAACCGCGTGTTGAGAACAACATTGCAGCGAAAAAAAATAACGATCGTTCACGACGGGTTCGTTTGGCTGCCCAATACCACCTGGAAAGGCGCCGGGGTAAGCATTCCCGTATTTAGCCTCCGCAGCAAAAACTCTTTCGGCGTTGGCGAATTCACCGACCTCAAACTATTAGCAGACTGGGTACGCAAAACGCGGCTGAAGCTGATACAACTGCTACCTGTAAACGATACCATCACCACGCACACGTGGAAGGATTCTTACCCATACTCGTCCATTTCGGCATTTGCGTTGCATCCGCTGTATCTGAACCTCGAAGCCGTTGCAGGTAAGCATGGCGCACACTTCATCAAGCCACTGCGTAAAAAGCAAAAGCAGTTGAACGATCTGACAGAAGTGGATTACGAACAGGTGCTGAAGTTCAAACTCTCAGTGGCCTTCGAACTGTTTGAATCGCAGAAAGAAAAATTTTTTGAAGACAAAGACTTCCAGGAATATTTTGAGGACAACCGCGACTGGCTGGTGCCGTATGCCGCATTCTCGTACCTGCGCGACAGGAACGGAACGGCCGACTTCACCCAATGGAAACTGTACAGTAGTTACAACAAAGAAGCCATAGAGAAATACGTTTCTCCAAAAGCGAAGCATTACAACAACATTGCGTTCATTTACTTTCTCCAATATCATCTTCACCTGCAATTGAAAGATGCAGTGGATTACGCCCACAAAAACGGCGTGATCATCAAAGGAGACATTCCCATTGGTGTAAGCAGGCAGAGCGTTGAGGCGTGGATGGACCCTGAACTGTTCCAGATGGACAGGCAGTCCGGCGCGCCACCCGACGATTTTGCGGTGAAAGGACAAAACTGGCAATTTCCCATTTATAACTGGGAGCGCATGGCGGAGGATGGATTCGCATGGTGGCGCCGGCGCTTCGAACAGATGGCTAAATACTTCGATGCCTTTCGCATCGATCACATCCTCGGCTTCTTTCGCATATGGACCATTCCCATCGAATCGGTGCAGGGCATTATGGGACATTTCGAACCCGCACTGCCGGTTCACGTTTATGAATTTGCACAACGCGGCATGTGGTTCAATTACCACCGCTTCTGTAAACCCTACATCACGGATGCGGTATTATGGGAACTGTTCGGACCGAATAAAGAAAAGTTTCTTCCGTTCCTGCAGCCAACGGGCAGTCACAGCTACGAACTGCTCGACGAATTTGACACACAACGGAAAGTGGAAAAATATTTCAGTGAACGCGAGAGCAATGCTGAAAACGACCACATACGAGATGGCCTGTATGAACTGATCTCGAACGTGATCTTGTTTGAGGTAAAAAATTCCAACGGCCACCAGTTCCATTTCAGAATATCGATGGAGGATACCACCACCTTCAGGCACCTCGACTGGAACATGCAGCAGCAATTGCGCAGCATGTACATCGATTATTTTTATCACCGCCAGGATGAATTCTGGAAAAAGCAGGCGCTCAAAAAATTGCCTTCCCTCAAGCGTTCCACCAACATGCTGATTTGCGGCGAAGACCTGGGCATGGTGCCAAGGCCCGTGCCCTATGTGATGAACCTCCTCGGCATCCTTAGCCTCGAGATACAGCGCATGCCGAAAGATATGAACCAGGAGTTCTTTAACCCGGCCAACGCGCCTTATCTGTCGGTAGTGACGCCGTCCACACACGACATGAGCCCGGTCAGGCTTTGGTGGGAGGAAGACAAAACGATTACACAGAAATTTTTCAATACACAGTTGGGACAAACAGGCAACGCCCCCGAAACCTGTGAACCCTGGATCAGCAAGGCAGTGATCCTTCAACACCTGCATTCTCCTGCCATGTGGAGCATCTTCCAATTGCAGGATTTGCTGGGTATGGATGATACGGTAAGAAGGACAGACTACCAGTCTGAAAGGATCAACATTCCCGCAATCACCTATCATTACTGGCGGTACCGTATGCATCTTCCGCTCGAGCAACTGCTGAAAGAGGACCGGTTCAACGAAGAGCTCAGAAATTATGTTGAAGCGAGCGGCCGATGAAGATTCGCTACTGGAAATATGAGCTTCCGTTCGTTTACCCGTTCACCATTTCGCGCGGAACAAAAACCCATCAGCCTACATTTATTGTTGAGCTTGAACATCTCGGGATTAAGGGTTACGGAGAAGCACCCGCCATTACCTACTACAACGTCCCCGTAGAAAAGATGATCAGCGATCTTGAAGCGAAGCGGGTATTTATCGAGAAATATGCCTTTAACGAACCGGAGCGCTATTGGCACTACCTGCATCACCTTTTCCCCGCCAACAGCTTTTTAGTGTGCGCCCTCGATATCGCGGCGTGGGACCTGTATGGAAAGATGCGCCGCCAACCGCTTAGCAGGCTTTGGCAATACGACGCAGAAAAGGCGCCGCTGACAGATTACACCATCGGCATCGATACCATTGAAAAGATGCTCGCCAAAATGGAGGCAAAGCCGTGGCCCATCTACAAAGTGAAGCTGGGGACGGAAGAAGACATCGGCATCATCAGGGCCATCAGGGAGCGAACCACCGCGGCCATACGGGTGGATGCAAATGCGGGATGGACGCCCGATCAGGCATTGACAATCATCGCCATGCTCAAAGACCTCGGCGTTGAATTAATTGAACAACCCATTGATAAAGACAACCGGGAAGGAATGAAACTGCTGCACGGACAGTCGGCAATTCCTTTGATCGCCGATGAATCCTGCGTGGCAGAAAGCGATGTAGCGAAATGCGGGGAATATTTCGATGGCATAAATATCAAATTAACGAAGTGTGGAGGAATTACACCGGCCAGGCGCATGATCATGACCGCAAGGGAGCTGGGCCTTAGCATTATGCTGGGAAGCATGAACGAGTCGACCATTGGCACTGCGGCTGTTGCGCATTTAATGCCCGCCGTGGACTATGTTGATGCCGACGGTCCGTTATTGCTGGCCAATGACTTAGCCACGGGGCTGACCTTTAGTGAAGGCAGGGTTACCGTATCCGACGCGCCGGGCCTGGGAATCGTCCCGGCCCTGGAATAACATTAAAATACTGATAATTCTGCATGGTGAAATTCCGTCATATTAAGTTTCGGTATATTTATTGCGTCAACTGCCCATTGAAGAACTATAATCTTTGATGAAAGTTATGCGAAAGACTTTTTACTATTTACTGGGCATTCTGATTATTGCTGGTACTATCTACTCCTGTAAAAAGCATGTAATACCCTCGGCCCCCCAACAACCGCCTCCCGAAGAACATCCCGAACCTGCACCGATTGTGAAGCTTGAAGAAACTGAACCGCCGGTGCTGACGGCAATAGTTGACAGTATTAGCGACAACGTCCATGGCTATTATGAGTCGTTGCCCGCGCGTTACAGCGAGAGCAAAGAAACCTATCCGACCATCATCGATTTTCATGGCGGCGGCCAGTATGGAGATGGTAATGAAGATCTTCATAATATATTAAAACTGGGCATTCCCAAACTTATCAGTCAGCAACTGCTTCCTCCTTCATTCACTGTTAACGATGAAAAATTTTCGTTTATCGTGATTGCGCCGCAACTGGCAAAAAAGGTGGCGAACGTTGAAGTGCTGAACATTATCGACTACGTGCTGGAAAAATACCGCGTGGATACAACACGGTTATACATTACAGGATTCAGTCTTGGTGGCAGGCAGGCATCGAATTACGCATCGCTGCGGCCCGAAAAATTTGCTGCCATGGTAACGTTTGCCGGTTTACCGCAGATCGATGACGACCTTCAAACCAAATGTCAGACAATGGTAGATGCCAGGCTTCCTGTGTGGCATTTTCATAACAGGGACGATTCAGCCTGGGCCTATTCAGAGGCAGAGGAATACATTCGTGTTTTCAACAGCCTCAGCCCGGCGATACCCGCGCGCTTTACCACTTTTGATGTTGGACAGGGAAAGAGCCATCATGACTGCTGGACGCGGACCGTTGATCCGGCATATAAAGAAGACGGAAAGAATATTTACGAATGGATGTTGGGTTATAAGAGGGAGTAGGGAGTGGGGAGATTTTAGATTACTGGTTATTTGTTTATTGGTTGCTGGTTTATTCTCATTTCTCTGCTTCGGGTGATGCTTCTTTTACCGTTTCCACTGTTTCTGATTCTTCATTTTCTTCGCGTGTTCTGAAGTAATTTCCAAAGATATCGGCAATGTTTTTCGATGAATACACTCTCGTAAAATCGTTATTGCTGAAAGCGATGATGGTTACGCCGTCATCGGGCATCCTGTAGAATGCGGTGCGGTTACCGTGCCACCATCCGTTGTGGTAAACAAACTTCTTACCGCTCTTCAATTCAAACATTCTCCAGCCCAATCCATAATTATTGATGCCAGGTTTTTCATAGCTGTATCCCTTGAATGCGGAGTCGAGCGTTGATTGTTTGAAGAAGGTACCGGCATACAGCGCGCGATCCCATTTGAGCATGTCTCTGGGCGTGCTGTAAACGTTCTTGTCGCCATACACCTGGTCGAGGTAGTCGAATGCGTAGGGGCGGCCGCTCGAGAAATAGGATTGCAGAAAGCGCGCGCTGTCGGCCATCGTAAAGATGTAGGTATCCTTCATGCCGAGAGGCTCGAAGATGGCGAACTTCATATATGCCGGGAACGGCTGTCCCGTCACTTTTTCAATTACAAGCGCCAGCAACGCGTAGTTGGTATTCGAATAGCTGAAATGGGTATCGGGTTTGCGAACCTGGATATCCTTTTGCCTGGCGATGATGAAGTCAAGCACATCCTTATTGGTAACGTTGCGGCGGCGGTCCCATCCCAGGTTCTCCATGTAATGAACATAGTTAGGGATTCCGCTCCGGTGATTTAATAAAGTTTTGATAGTTACCCCCTTCAACGGGAAGCGCGGAAGGTATTTGGAGACTGCATCGTTGATGTTCAGCTTTCCTTCTTCCTGCAGCTTGAGTACGGCCATTGCCGTGAATGTTTTTGAAACCGAAGCGAGGTGAAAGGGCGTGGTGGGCGATATGGAATCCTTGTGTTTGCGGGGGTCGCGGAAGCCTGAATATTTTTCGTAGATCACCTCGCCATTTTTGGCCACCAGCACGCAGCCGTTAAAGCGACCGTGGCCGAATGTGCTGTCGATGAAGTGGCCAACCTCACTGCGGTAATGCCTCATTTCAATGCTGGTGAGGCCGGATTCTACCACGGGGAGAGGGTCGAGCATGTCGGGATGTTCACTCGGCTGACTCGCCTGTCCGTTACATCCAATCATTGCTGCCAGGCATCCTGCAAAAAACACGTTTTTCAAAAGGAACGTTTTACTGATTTCGACTTTTTTCAAAGATAAATTGAAGAAATTAATTTTATGGGGCATCTTTGCAAATCCCATACCGGAAGAACGTAAACTGAAGGACTCAAATTATGAACGATCAAAAAAACACCAGCTATCCAAAAGAAAAAGTTAACATTCTCTTTCTCGAAAACATCAGCGACGCAGCAGTAAATTTTTTTAGAGACGCAGGCTACACAT
>CAMPGT010000012.1 GCA_946885665.1 uncultured Chitinophagaceae bacterium
ATATTCAACCCCCAGCGGTGGAAACGGCATATCCCCAGCGGTTGGGGGTGGTCACGTGTATGGAGGGTCGGGGGGAGGACTGCCGGGGAAAGACCCACTGTAATAATTTGTTAAACCCCCAAAAAATCCCCAACCGGCACAACATTTAGAGAGAATCCACCCGTATATATGACTATACTTGTAACGGAAATCATCGCAAAAAACTTATGAACCTTCGCTCTTTATTGCCGTGGTTCGCGTGTGTGGTGCTGGTAGCCTCCTGCAGAAAGGACGATGCCAACCCGGGACGGCGCGACACGCCGCAGGATCAACTAATGGACAGCGCGCTCGCTGTGAGCCGCGACATTTACCTATGGAACACGCAAATTCCCGGCAACTTCAACGCCCGGTCGTACGACGATCCCGACCAGGTAATGATGGGCATCAGGGAGTTCAGCCTCGAACCAGGTTTCAGCGAGCCGGTTGACCACTACAGTTTCGGCATGAAGAAGACCGAATGGGACAACATCAGTTCGGGAATCGCATCCGACTTTGGGCTGAATGCCTTCTTCTTCACAGACAACGATCTCCGCGTGCGGTCGGTAGTAAAAGGTTCACCCGCCGGCCTGGCGGGCATCCGGCGAGGCTGGAAGATCGTGAACGTTGCAGGCAGCGATGACATTACCACCGACAATGCCGATTTCCTGTCTGAACAGATTTATGGCTCTGCATCAACACCGTTTACGTTCCAAAAACCCGACGGAAGCACGGTGGACATCACGCTCAACGGGGCCACCTACCAGGATAACCCGGTGTATCTCGACACCGTCTATGACCTGGGGGCGAAGAAAGCGGGATACCTGGTGGTCAACTCGTTCCTGGGAGATACAGCAGAGGTGCAACAGAACTTTGCGGGCGTTTTCCAGGAGTTCGCCAGCAAAGGCGTTACCGATGTGATCGTTGACCTGCGCTACAATGGCGGCGGCTATGTGAACCTGCAGGCCAACCTGGCCGATTACCTGGTGAAGGCTGCGGCCGATGGAAGCATCATGATGAACGAAGAGTTCAACGACAACTACCAGGCGCTCAATACCACCACGCTGTTCGATAAGAAGGGCCCGCTCAATGTTAACAACATCATTTTTATCGTCAGCAGCAACACGGCGTCGGCAAGCGAACTGCTGATCAATGAGTTGAAACCCTATATGAATGTGAAGCTGGTGGGTCCTGAGGCCACGTACGGGAAGCCGGTAGGATTTTTCCCGATAGGGGTAGGCGACTGGTATATTTTCCCGGTTTCGTTCCGGAGTACGAATGGGATGGGAGAGGGGAATTACTTTGATGGGATTGCAGTGGATAATGTGGTGGAGGATGGGTTGGATAAGGATTGGGGAGATACCGGTGAATCGGCGCTTGGAAGTGTGTTGCAATATTTATCGACGGGCGCGTTTGCCGTGCGGCCGGTTTCGCCGGGGCTGAACAGTACGCTCGAAACGTTCCGCAGCCTCGCGAATGATAAGTTGAATAAAAAGTTTAAGGGGGCGGTGAGGTAGCCTTTTCACCTTTCACCTTTGTCCTTTCTTCAAATCGTCAAATGATAAATCTTCGACACCAGGTCGTGCGTATATTGCTTACCCTTAAATTCCTTCACCCACCGTATCCCATTCAACGCATTCGTTAAAAACAACTCATCTGCGTGCAGCAGTTCCTCTTCTGTCGCTTCCTTTTCAATCACCTCTAACCCGCTTTCGGGAATCCGTTGAATGAGGTTCGCCCTCATCACCCCTGCCACGCAGCCTTCGCTGAGCGGCGGCGTATAAATCTTTCCTTCCTTCACCCAAAAAACATTGGCGATGGTGGCGTCGCAAATTCTATTTTGACTGTTCAGCACAAGGCAGTCGCCGAATTTATGCTTCTTTGCATACATCGCACCCATCGCATATACGAGATAGTTATTTGTTTTGAGGGATGAGAATTTATCGATCGATTTTCTTCCTTCCTCATATATACTCACTGTGATGCCATCGTCATTTAACGATAAGTAGGAAGAAGAGAGCGGCCACACCTGGATAACATAGCCCGCATTGTTGCTATTGAATTCGTTCAGGCTGCCATCGCCCCTGTACATGGTGAGCCGCACACGAATGGGTCCCGACAGGCGGTTTTTTTTGATGGTTTTAAATACCTGCTCCTCCAGAATGTTGGCATTGATGAGTCCCTGCACCCTGATCTGCAGCACTTCCATGCCGTGGAACAGCCGCTCAAAGTGCAGGTCCCTGAGGCGCAGTGAGCCCATTACCACTTTCATCGTCTCGAAAAGTCCGTCGCCATATCGAAAGGCGCGGTTGTCGGCCCTGATGACGGGCGATTTTTCCTCGGCAAAGCTGCCATTGTGATTTAGCCAGTCCTTCATCTGATCAATTAAGCTGAAAAAATAAAGCTAAAACTTAATTGTTGAAACTAAATTGTATGATCGGGCACGTAGCCGTGCAGAAGTTGATCATTTTTTTTAATATTGCCAATGCTTAAACATTTCCAACGTTTCATCGGTGCAGGTGTGTTCATGATTTTTCTTTATGCATGCGGTGGCGGTGAAAATGTCGTTCCTTCAAAACACATTGGCGGCAAATTTAATTTTGGTTACCTGCGCTACGATTCGGCGGCGCTGGAATACAGGCTCGATTCGATTCATAACCGCGGACTGGTGATGCAGTTCTGCCTCGCCGATGCGGCCGATATGAACACCGACTTCCAGTTGATCGCTTATGCGTACGATACGCTGAATGATCACAACAACAGTTGGATGCCCGATACGCTGCGTTTTGTGCAGGACAGTGTTCCGAAAACTTTTTCGGGAAAGATAGCGATAGGTAATAACGAGGTTACGCGCGAGCAGTTGTACAACGTGGTGCGTGATGAGAATGGGGAGCGCTTCGCGTATGATTATTTATTATTTATGCCTACGGTAGAAGGGGTATTTCATCACGTGGTGTATTTGATGAAGCCTATCAAGGATAATAAGCCGGTACCAGGTGCGAAGATGCAGATGACTTCGCCGATGCCCCCGACGAGAAATTGGTATTAGAAGTTAAAAGTTAAAAGTTAAAACCTTCATTAGTGGGGAGCCTTCTCACGTCTCACGTTTCACGTTTCACGTCTGCCATTTAGTTTCCGCCTTGGCTGGGGTGCCCCACGAACCTTTGCCGTCACAAAAAAACCTTCTCCATTTCCACCGGCAGCTTATTGATCGAGCTGTGCACCTGCACGAACTTTTTCACCGCATTCTTTCCGGCCTCTCCAAGGTCGATGGTGAAATCATTCACATAAAGATCGATGTGCATCTGCATCACCTCCGCACTCATTTCCTGGGCGTTTTCCCTGATAAAATCACTCAGCTCATTCCCCTGGGCCCGCGAATATTCAACACTTTCCCGTATCAACTGCTCCACGCGCACTGCGACCTCCACCGGCAATGACCGTTTTGCAACAATACCGCCGAGGGGAACAGGCAGCCCGGTTTCCGTTTCCCAGTACTCGCCCAGGTCGGTGATTTTGCTGAGGCCCTTGTCCTGGTAGGTGAACCTGTTTTCGTGAATGATCACGCCGAGCTTCACCGCCTGTATATTTTGCAGGGTTCCGGTGTTGCTGAGTACAAAGTCTTCAATCTCGTCGTAACGAAGAAACACCTTGTTGGCCGCTTCCGGGTAAGCCAGGGAAAAAAGCACGTGCGCCGTGGTGTGCCTGCCCGGAATGGCGATTACGCACTGGCGTATCGCCGGTTCGGGTATCGGGAGAGATGAGATGAGCAGCGGTCCCACGCCATTACCCAGGGCGGCGCCGGCATTAAGGGTAACATATTTTTCCAACACCAGCGGCAGGCTTCCGAAGCTGATCTTCGAGATGTCGAGTTTTCCTGCCATCGCCATTTCATTGAGCGTTTGCACGTCTTCCATCACCACATCGAAGGTGAAGCCGCCTGTATCTATTTTTTTATTGACCAGCGCGTCGAATATGTAGGTGTCATTGGGACAAGGGGAAAAGCCGAGGGTTAAGTTCATTTGTTTCTTTTTTTAGTTGTTGATCGGCAAACGGCAAACGGCAAACGGGAGACGGGAGACGGAAGACGGGAGTGGCAAACGTATCCCCCGCTGGCGGGGGTGGCGCGCAGCGCCGGGGGTGGACCCTTAACTTTTAACTTTTGCTAAAAGCAACATCTCCCTCAACTTCTCATTCAATACCGCAATCGCCTCCTGCAATTTCCAGTTCCGCTTGTTCCTTTCCCCCACAAAGTTAGAAACCGCTCTCAACTGGATGAAAGGTATGTTTTCCATCAGGCAAACATAATGCAGCGCAGCGCCCTCCATCGATTCGACGGCAGGGTCATACTTGCGTGCAATCATTTGCGCCTGATCCGGCGTAGAGCTGATGCAGTTAATGGTGGCGCCGCGTACAAAAGGGAGTCCAAACGCCTTCCATCGTTCCGCATAAGGATTTCCAAGCACCCGGTTGTGAAAAGGCTCATCGTTGCTATCTGCGAATCCCAGGTCAAAAATATCAGCGAAGCCTCCGTCGTCAATCGCGCCAAGGTCGGCAAACACTTCTTCGTCCACGAAACAAGCGCTTCCGGGAGGAAGCTCTTGTTTGAAACTTCCCCCAATACCGGCCTGTATGATAACATCCGGCCGCCGCCGAATAATTTTCTTACCCAGTCCGTAAGCCGTGATGGCGCTGCCAATACCCGTCACCAATACCTCCACTTCGTTCCCGTTCACTTCTCCGTGCAGCCCGCGAAGCCATTCGGCCGTGATATTTATTTCATTATATGTGGCGCTGGCCAGCAGTATATACATACCAATACCTCCTGATTAACACGTGATTGCAAAGCAAGGGATTTTGCCTGACAGGCAGTACCTTTGCCAAAATTTTTCTTTTTAAATGGTTTACCTTACCCGCCAGGAGCACTTCAATGCCGCCCACAAGCTGTACAACCCGGCGTGGAGCCGCGAAAAGAATGAAGAGGTCTTCGGTAAGTGCGCAAACGAGAACTGGCACGGACATAACTACGACCTTTATGTGACCGTAAAAGGCACCCCCGATCCAAACACCGGATTTTTGTTTGATGTAAAACAGCTAAGCACCATCATTCGCCAGGAGGTAACGGAAAAGCTCGATCATAAGAACCTGAACCTGGATGTTGCCTTCATGCGCGGCAAAATGTGTTCAACGGAGAACCTGGCCATTGAAATCTGGAAACAACTGGAGCCACACCTGCCGTCTACCATCCGGCTGCATTGCATCAAGCTATATGAAACGCCGCGTATTTATATTGAATACTTCGGTGATTGATTTTTTCACTAAATTCTCAGGCTTTGTCAAAAAAAGTAGCAGTTTTCAGGAAGGAGCATTTTAACGCCGCTCACCGCTTGTTCAACCCCGCCTGGGATGATGCAAAGAATAACGCCGTGTTCGGCAAGTGCAACAACCCGAATTTTCACGGCCACAACTATGAGCTGATCGTAAAGCTGGTGGGTGAGCCCGACCCGCAAACCGGGTACGTGATGGACATGAAAGTGCTGAGCGAACTGGTGAAAGAGCACGTACTGTTGCGTTTCGATCATAAGAACCTCAACCTCGATACCACATATTTTAAAGATATCAACCCAACGGCGGAGAACATCTGCGTCGTTATTTACAACATCCTGCGCGACAAGATAGACGCCCGCCTCGACATGCAGGTGCGGCTGTACGAAACGGAAAGGAACTTTGTGGAATATCCCGCGACTTAAATTTATCAAGAAACTGATCCAATGGCGTATAAAAAAATCGAAAAATTTGATGACGACACCACTTCGGGACTCATCACCAGCTACAAACAGATACTTAAATTATTAGGGCAGGATACGGAAAGAGAAGGGCTCGCAAAAACGCCGGAGCGACTCGCGAAAGCGATGCAGTACCTGACGCACGGCTATGATCTCGATGCGCATGAAATTCTCAGTACCGCGAAATTTCGCGAGGAGATCAGCGAAATGATCGTCGTGAAAGATATAGAACTGTACAGCATGTGCGAGCATCACATGCTTCCTTTTTTCGGCAAGGCACACGTTGCCTACATTCCGAACGGATGGATCACGGGGCTGAGCAAGATCGCCAGGGTGGTGGATGTGTACGCACGAAGGCTGCAGGTGCAGGAGCGGCTCACCACAGAAATTCTCAATGCGCTGAAAGATACTTTGCAGCCGCTCGGCGTGGCAGTGGTCATCGAAGCGTCGCATCTTTGCATGATGATGAGGGGAGTGCAGAAACAGAATTCGGTTACCACCACTTCCGCATTTTGGGGAGAGTTTGAAAAAAATGAGACGAGAAGTGAATTTACCAAACTGATCTCCTCACATTTGCATTAATTATTTTTGAAAACCATTATGAAGCACGCTTTTATTTTTCCCGGTCAGGGTTCGCAGTTCCCGGGGATGGGCAAGGATCTTTACGATAACAATGCCTTCGCCAAAAAACTGTTCGAACAGGCAAATGAAATCCTGGGCTTCAGGATATCGGATGTAATGTTCGAGGGTAGCGACGACGATCTTAAGCAAACCAACGTTACCCAACCCGCCGTTTTCCTTCACTCTGTGATCGCCTATAAATCCGCAGACCAGGTGCGGCCGGATATGGTGGCCGGACATTCACTCGGCGAATTTTCGGCACTCGTTGCGAATGGTTCGTTAAGTTTTGAAGATGGGTTGCAACTGGTGTCCATTCGTGCCAGCGCGATGCAGAAGGCCTGTGAGGCAACACCTTCAACAATGGCGGCGATACTCGGACTTGAAGATGCAAAAGTGGAGGACATATGTGCACAGGTTACCGAAGAAACCGGCGAAACCGTAGTGGCCGCAAACTACAATTGCCCGGGGCAGATCGTGATCAGCGGAACGATTGCCGGCGTGCAGGCAGCGTGCGAACGGTTAAAGGCCGCAGGCGCCAAACGCGCCCTGATGCTGCCGGTAGGCGGCGCTTTTCACTCGCCGTTGATGGAGCCAGCCAAAAAAGAATTGCAGGCGGCAATCGAAAAAACAACTTTTTACCAGCCCTCGTGCCATGTTTACCAGAACGTGACCGCAAAGGCCGTGTTCAACCAGGATGAAATAAAGAAGAACCTCGTCGAGCAATTGACCAGCCCCGTTCGCTGGACGCAGACCATCCAATCGATGATCACAGACGGTGCGAATAAGTTTACAGAAGTGGGCCCCGGAAAAGTTTTGCAGGGATTGGTGGCGAAGATCAGCAAGGAGGTGCAGGTGTCGGGGGTGTGAGGAGACGGCAAAGGTGCCGAAAAAATAAAACATGACTAAAAAATGAATAAAAAAACCGTTCTCATCACCGGCGCTACATCAGGATTTGGAAAAGCTATCGCGAAAAAGTTTGCTTCGCAACAACACAACGTTATCGTTACCGGCAGAAGAAAAAACCTGCTCGATGATGTGGTGGCGGAAATTCAGCAGCAATACAAGGTCAACGCCCTGGGCCTCAACTTCGACGTGCGCGACAAGAACGAAGTGAACAAACAAATGAAAGATCTGCCTAAAGAATGGCAGGCCATCGACATCCTCGTTAACAACGCCGGACTGGCCCTTGGAAAAGATTTTTTTGAAGAGGCGGACATGGACGACTGGGAAACGATGATCGACACGAACGTCAAGGGTCTTCTGTACATGTCGCGCGCCACGATCCCTTACATGGTGAAAAAAGGGAATGGGCATATCATCAACATCGGATCGGTAGCGGGAAAAGATGTGTACGACAAAGGAAATGTGTACTGCGCAACAAAACATGCTGTTGATTCCATTTCAAGATCGATGCGCATAGAGCTGCTCAGGCATAAAATAAAAGTTACCGCCATCCATCCCGGCGCCGCGGAAACCGAATTCTCCATTGTTCGCTTCAAAGGAAACGAGAATGCCGCAAAACAGGTGTACGAAGGCTACGATCCGCTGACAGGCGAAGATATAGCGGATACGGTTTTTTACTGCGCCAGCCTGCCCGCCCATGTGTGCATCAACGATCTGACCATCACACCAACGGCCCAGGCCGACGCCTTCTATTTTTATAAAGGAGAATAGGCCCACTTCACCAGCGTGGCCCCCCACGTGAACCCACCGCCGAATGCGGCGATCACGAGGTTGTCGCCCTTGTTCAGCCTTTTTTCCCACTCCCAAAGACATAAGGGTATGGTTGCAGCCGTGGTGTTGCCGAAGCGTTCGATATTCAGCATTACTTTGTCGTGCGACAGGCCCATCCGGTTCGCAGTGGCATCAATAATACGTTTATTGGCCTGGTGCGGTACCAGCCACGCGATGTCGTTACCGGTGAGGTTATTTCTTTCCAGCAGTTCGGCGCTGATATCGGCCATGCCCTTCACGGCGAATTTAAAAACCGCGGGACCTTCCTGGTAGATGTAATGTTCTTTGTTTGTAACCGTTTCAATGGAGGCCGGCCTAATGGATCCGCCTGCTTTCATGTGCAGGTATTCGACGCCGCTGCCATCGCTTCTCAGCAGGCTGTCGAGCACGCCGTAGCCCTCATAGTTGGGCTCAAGCAAAATTGCTCCGCCGCCATCGCCGAACAGTACACAGGTGGTCCTGTCGCTGTAGTCAACAATGGCGCTCATCTTGTCGGCGCCCACCACAACCACTTTCTGGTAGCGGCCGCTTTCAATGAACATAGCGCCGGTTGTCAATCCGTACAGGAAACCCGAGCAGGCTGCGCCGATGTCGAAGCTCCAGGCGTTCACCGCCCCCACTTTATTGGAGATGATGTTGGCCGTTGCAGGAAAAGTCATGTCGGGAGTAACCGTGCAGCAGATGAGGCATTCGATCTCCGCCGGGTCAATGCCGCGTTTTTTGCAAAGCTCAAGCACAGCGGGAGCTGCAAGGTCGGAAGTTCCTTTTCCTTCGCCCTTCAATATCCTTCTTTCAACAACACCCGTTCGTGTGCGGATCCATTCGTCGTTGGTATCCACCATTTTTTCGAGGTCGGCATTGGTCAGTTTGTCATTGGGTACATAGCCACCGATTGCAGTGATGGCAGCCGTAATTTTTTGCGTCATTGGAGATCGTTCAGGGCCGCAAAAATACGGAAAAGCGTACTTTTGCCGCCATGATTGCTTTTGTTAAGGGGAACTTTGTTCGTAAAACGCCCGCTATGGTTCAGGTTGATGTGAATGGAGTCGGCTACGAACTGCACATCAGCCTTAATACTTACTCCAATATTGCCAACAAGGATCACGGGTTACTGCACACTTATTTTCATGTAAGAGAAGACGCACAACTGCTCTATGGCTTTCATGATGAAAGCGAAAAGGAAATGTTCATACAGTTGATCAGCGTTTCCGGCGTGGGGGCGTCCACGGCGCGGATGATGCTGTCGTCCATGAAACCCGTCGAAATAGCAAAAGCCATCGCGCAGGGTAACGCCAAACTGCTCGAAACGATCAAAGGCATCGGGAAAAAGTCGGCCGAACGCATCGTTCTCGAATTAAAAGACAAAATGTCAAAAGTTACCCACGAAATAAATAATGACCCCTTGATAAGCAATACATTGGATCAGGATGCGTTAAATGCTCTAATCGCTCTAGGAATAGCCCGGGCAACCGCCGAACAGGCCATCATGAGAGTGAGAAAATCCAATCCCGACCTTCAGAAAATCGAAGACGTTATCAAACAAGCGCTAAAAAACATCTAGCCTATCCGTAGAGTTCTACTTAACAATTTTTGAGCATCCAATTGTTCGTGAAACTGACCATTTTTCGTCAAGTAACCATTACGCTGACTGCCGTACTTATTTTTCTGGCATCCATGCACGTGCATGCCCAGTCCGACAGCGCAGCCACGGATAACGCTGCGGACACGATTCCGGCAGACTCCACCGTTGTGCCCATCGACACCACGGTTCGTGAAGTGGATTCTCTCCCGTTTCCCATCCAGGACCGCCGCGGCGATCCTTATTCAACGTTTCGCCGCAATCCCCTCGACCTTAACGATCCTTCAAACATTGTTGACTCGATAGAATACGATCCGGAAACCAAACAATACTACATTGTCGAAAAAGTGGGCAGCTTCTACTACCGTAAGCCCACTTACCTCACATTTGAAGAATTTTTATACCTGCGCTCGCGCAGGCAGGAGCAGCAATACTTCCAGCAGCGCCGAAACGTGCTGTCGGGCCTCAACTACAAACTGCCCCGTCCGAAACTAAGGATCACCGACAACCTTTTCAACAGGATATTCGGTACCGGCAAGGTGGACATTCGCCCGCAGGGCGACATCAATCTCATCGCCGGCTATGAGGGACAGAACATCAAGAACCCGGCATTGCCCGAACGCGCCAGGAGAAACGGCGGGTTCGATTTCGACATGAACGCGAACCTCAGCGTCATCGGAAATATTGGCAGCAAATTAAAATTGCCGATCAGCTACAACACCCTCGCCAACTTCGATTTCGAAAATCAACTCAAGCTCGATTACACCGGCACCGACGACGAGATCATCAAAAGGATCGAGGCCGGTAACGTGTCGTACAGCTCGAAAGGTTCGCTCATTCCGGGCGCGCAGTCGCTCTTCGGGTTAAAAACGGAGCTTCAATTCGGAAAATTATTTGTGACAGGCGTACTCGCCAACCAGCGCGCACAGAAGCAGTCGGTAGGCGTGCAGGGCGGCGCCACCAATACCAGCTTCGCATTCAAGGCGAACGACTACGAAGAGAACCGGCACTTCCTGCTGGCCCAATACTTCAGGAATAATTATAATAGGGCGATGAGCCAGCTACCCATCGTGAATTCGCAGGTGCAGATCATGAGGATAGAAGTATGGGTTACCAATCGTAACGGATCCACCACCGAAACCCGAGACATCGTGGGCCTGATGGACCTAGGCGAGTCTGACCCGTTCCGCGACCCCATCACCAACGGCAACTTTGCGGCCTATCGCCCAACGCCAAACGGTATCCCCGATAACGACGTAACGCTCCTGTACAGGAACATCGTGAACGACCCGACCAGCAGAAACTCATCCACCATCACATCGAAGCTGTCGGCGATGGGACTGCGCGCGGTGCAGGATTTCGAAAAAACATTTGCACGGCAACTGAGCCCGAGTGAATACTATTTCAACCCGCAGGTGGGTTTCATTTCACTGAACCAGCCTTTGCAGCCCGATGAGGTGCTGGCAGTGGCGTTTCAATATTCCTATAACGGTAAGATTTACCAGGTAGGTGAATTTTCGCAGAGCGCCACGCCCGATACAACGGCCACCCAGGTAGGTTCGCAAAAGGTACTCTTCCTGAAATTGCTGAAAGCTACCTCGCAAAGAACATCGCTGCCGTTGTGGGACCTGATGATGAAGAACGTTTATTCGTTGAAGTCGAGCGATGGCAGCTTCATCTCGAGCATTCAGCCTGGCGATTTCAAATTGAACATCTTGTATGAAGAGCCGAGCCTGGGACAGAAAAGATTTTTGCCGGAAGAGGTTCCGAGCCATGCGCAACCCATACTGTCGTTGCTGAACCTCGACAGGCTCAACGCCCGCAACGATCCGCTGCCCGATGGGGTATTCGACTACATCGAAGGGTTCACGGTACGCTCGGACCAGGCGAGGATCATTTTTCCGCTGCTTGAACCGTTTGGCCGCGATCTCGATTCCGTGGCGTTCCAGGGAGCGTCGCAGGACCTGAAGGACAGGTACGTCTATTATCCATTGTACGATACGATCAAAGAGATTGCGAAGACGTATGCGAACCTCGACCGGTACATCATCAGCGGTACGGCCAAGGGGCAGGCCACGTCCGATATACAGCTCGGTGCATTCAACGTACCCCCGGGATCGGTAACGGTTTCGGCAGGTGGACAGGTGCTCAGAGAAAATGTTGATTACACGATCGATTACAACCTGGGTACCGTTAAGATCATCAACCCTGCGATCATCAACTCCGGCGTGCCGGTGAACGTTCAGTTCGAAAACAACGCGGGGTTTGGCATTCAGCAAAAGAACTTTCTCGGATTGCGGCTCGACTACCTGGCAAAGTCAACCGCGCGGGAGGCACTCACCCTGGGTGCTTCAATGGTGCGTTTGGGGGAAAGACCCTTCTTCACCAAAACCGGCTACGATGAGGACCCGATACGCAATACGATGTACGGCGTGGATTTCAGTTACCGGACCGAGTCGCCGCGGTTAACGCGCTGGCTCGACAAACTGCCTTTTTACAACACAACAGAGATCAGCACCATCACCGCCTACGGCGAAGGAGCGGTGCTGAAGCCCGGTCACCCGAAACAGATCGGTAAAGGCAGCAGCGGCTTAATTTATATTGATGACTTCGAAGGATCAAGGAACGCCATCGACCTGCGTTTTCCATTGGTCAGCTGGGGGCTCGCCTCCACGCCCGCGCTTGAGGACATGTTCCCCGAAGCCGAATCGAGAGATTCATTGAAATACGGGTTCAACAGGGCGAAGCTGGCATGGTACAACATTGAGCCGGTATTGCAGGACAGAAGAAATTCGAACAACCCCATCGACGACGACCTGATCAACAATCCGAGCGTAAGGCAGGTGAAGGTTACCGAAATATATCCGAACAGGACACCCGATTTTGGACAGGCGCAGCTGGTCACTTTCGACATGGCCTATTATCCCACCGAAATCGGTCCCTATAACTACGATGCACGCCCGGAAAGCGTAACCGCGGAAGGAAGGTTGCTCAATCCCAAAACAAGGTGGGGAGGAATTATGCGCGGGCTCGACCAGGTGGATTTTGAAACGGGCAACGTGGAGTTCATCGAATTCTGGATGCAGGACCCTTTTCTGAATAATCCTGCCAGCACTGGCGGCGAACTGTATTTCAACCTCGGTAATATTTCAGAAGACGTGTTGAAAGATGGGAAGCGTTTTTTTGAAAATGGCATCAGCGGATCAGTCACTACATCGGCAGAAGATAACAAGACGGTGTGGGGAAAAGTTCCTGCGAATCCTATCCAGGTAACGCAGGCGTTCAGTAATGATCCTGCGGACAGGCCATTGCAGGATGCGGGTTTCGACGGGCTCGATAATGAAGCGGAGACACAGAAGTTTCAGCAGTACCTCACCGACCTGCGCAATGCCTTCGGTGAAAATTCGGCCATCTACCAGCAGGCAGCGAAGGACCCATCGCGCGACGACTTCCGCAACTACCGCGATGCAACGTATACCAACCGCGACGGTATCCTTCAGCGCTACAAAGATATTAACAGCCCACAGGGTAACTCGCCCGTCGCCTCATCAAACGACCAATTCGTTAGCGCCTTCACGCTGTATCCCGACCAGGAAGAATTTAACCGCGACAACACCCTGAACGAGCTTGAAGAATTCTTTCAATACAAAGTTGAATTGAAGAGCGAGGACCTTGACGAAGTAGGACAAAATTTCATCACCGATGTAAGGTCGTTTACGCCGAGCGGCGGTATTCCCGAAAAATGGTATTTGTTCAGGATACCTATTGATGAATATGAAAGAAAGGTGGGTAACATTCCCGATTTCAAATCGATCCGCTTTATCAGGATGTTCCTTACCGGCTTTGAAGATTCAGTGGTGCTGCGCTTCGCGAAACTGGAACTCGTGCGCAACCAGTGGAGAAGATTCAATTACAACCTCGATACAACAGGCCAGTATAAGCTGATTCCTGAAAACTCGCCAACAACATTCAACCAGTTGGCAGTAAATATCGAAGAGAACAATTCGAGATCGCCGATACCGTACAAAACGCCTCCGAATGTTGTGCGCCAGCAGCAATTGAGCAACAACAACGTAAACTTGCTGTTGAACGAGCAATCGCTGAGCCTGCAAACGTGCAACCTTGCCAAAGGCGACGTGCGCGGCGTTTTCAAAACGCTTAATCTCGACCTGCGGCAGTATGGAAAATTATTCATGTACACCCACCTCGAATCGGGCGGCACGTTCGACGACATCCAGGACAACGAGATGTACACTGTATTGAGAATCGGTAACGACCTCATCAATAATTTTTATGAAATAAGAATTCCACTGAAGAAAACAGTCTGGGGCGCCACGGCCGAAAGCGACATCTGGCCGGAAGTGAATGACCTCGAGCTCAATTTGCAGCGCCTGATCGAACTGAAAGTGCAGCGCAACAATACTGTGCCGACAAACCAATATTACAAAGTGATCGATGCTGATGGAAAAGAATACTCCATCATCGGTAATCCTAACCTCGGCGAAGTGAGGGTGTTTTTCCTTGGACTTGAAAATAGGTTTCATGAAAATGCCTGCGCCGAAGTTTGGTTCAACGAACTCAGGCTCGGTGACCTCGACGAAAAAGGTGGCTATGCCGCATTGGGCAGGGTTGACCTGAAGCTGGCCGATCTCGGTACACTTTACGTTTCGGGTAGTGTACGCAGCGCCGGATTTGGAACTATTGAGCAGCGGGTGAACGAGCGCTCGAGAGAAAACCTTACACAATTTGATGTTGCCACCAATCTCGAACTCGGCAGGTTGCTGCCTGAAGAAGCGGCCATGTCGATACCCGTGTATGCCAGTGTTTCGCAAACCGTGGGCAGCCCCGAATACGATCCGTACGACCTTGATGTAAAATTGAGAGACAAACTGGATGCGACGCCGGCAAATATGCGCGATTCCATACGCGACAACGCAGTGGATGTGCGCACCATCAAGACCGTGAATTTCACCAACGTGAAAAAGAACAACAACAATGGTAAGGCGCCGAAGCTGTGGAGCATCGAAAATGTCGACGTCAGCTACTCCTACTATAAAGAGGAGCAGCGCAATCCGCTTATTGAAAGCAATGAAATTGTGCGGCACCGTGCCGGCCTGGGTTACAACTACACATCCACCCCGAAATATGTTGAGCCGCTGAAAAAAGTGTTTAAGTCGAAGTCGCCATGGCTGGGTCTCCTGCAGGATTTCAACTTTAATCCCATGCCGAGCCTGCTTGGATTCCGGGCGGATGTGAACAGGCAATTCGGCGCTTACCGGCCGAGAAATGTGGGTGGCCCGAAATTCGGGTTGCCGGAAACGTACGACAAGTATTTCACTTTCGACCGCATCTATAATTTGCGTTGGGATCTTACCCGCTCGCTGAATGTTGACTTCACCGCCACGAATAAATCATGGGTGGATGAAGACTCGGGTCGGCTGGATGATGCGGAGAAGAAAAAAATGTGGAGCAATTTCTGGAAAGGAGGAAGAACCATTTCTTACCAGCAGGCCGCGAATTTCTCGTACGTGCTGCCCACATCAAAATTTCCTGCACTCGACTGGACCTCCGTGCGGGTGAACTATATGTCCACATACAACTGGCTGGCGGCTTCATTGATTGCCCGCTCGTTGGGTAATTCATTGTCGAACCAACAGCAGAAGAATGCCACTGCAGAATTCGACTTCACGCGTCTGTACAGCAAGTCGAGGTTGCTGAGGGCCATCGATGAGCCCAGCGGTGGTAGCGGTGCGCAGCGCGCAGCGGTGAGAGACACGACAGGTAAGAAAAGAAAAAGAGATAAAAATGAACCGATCGAGTTAAGCAAGGGCGTTAAAGCCATTGGCCGGATTCTTACCGCCTTAAAACGGATAAGCATCAATTATACGGAGAACGCTTCTGCAACTATTTATGGCTACACCGATAGCACGCGCTTATTGGGGATGAACTTTAAAAGCAATGGACCTGGCCTCGGTTATGTTTTCGGCAGGCAACCCGATACCAGTTTTATCAACTCGCTTGCGGCAAAAGGAATGATTACGGGTGATCCCGATTTCAACTACCAAAACCGGCAGGACTATAACCAGAAGCTCACGATCAATGCACAGTTGATGCCTGTTCGCGACCTCACTATCGACCTCACCATCGACAAAACTTTTGGAAAAACATACAGCGAGCTTTATAAAGACACCATTGGATTCAGCGGACAGTTTGCAAGGCTCAACCCCTTCTCGGAAGGAACATTCAGCGTAAGCTACATCGCCTTCAAAACGTTATTCAATAAGATAAAACCGAACGAGGTATCCGAAACGTTCCTCAAGTTCCAGGATTACCGCAAGATTATCGCACAACGCCTCAGCGGTAAGAACAGTTATTCGGGAGGTGTGCAAACAGACGACGGATACTTCAAGGGATACGGACAATATTCGCAGGATGTGCTGCTGCCTGCGTTCATTGCTGCCTATACCGGAAAAGATCCGAACAGCATCTCGCTTGTCAAGAATTCAAACCCCGGAATTCGGTCGAACCCGTTCTCAGGAATATTGCCCCGGCCCAACTGGAGGATCACGTACAACGGACTTTCAAAAATACCGGGCATGGATAAAATATTTACCAGCTTTACGGTTACCCACGGTTATAACGGCACGCTCAGCATGAATCAGTTTGAGTCGGCGTTGTTGTTCGAAGATCCGTTGCATCTCGGTTATCCGAACTTTATAGATACGCTTACCGGGAATTATATTCCTTACTTTCTCGTTCCCAATATTACGATCAGTGAACAATTTGCACCGATGATAGACATCGACATGCAGTTCACCAACCAACTGAATGCAAGGTTCGAATTTAAAAAATCGAGACAGTTGAGCCTTAGTCTCGTTGATTTCCAGCTCAGCGAGGCGAGGTCCACCGAGTTCACTGTCGGCGGAGGTATCAGGACGAAAGGAACATTTTCGTTCATCAAATGGAAAGGGAAGGCGCTGCAAAACGATGCGAACTTCAGGCTGGATCTTGGCTTCCGCGATGACATCACTTCCAACTCGAGGCTCGATCAGTTGCAGGCGCTACCCACTGCCGGACAAAGAGTGATTACGATTAATCCTTCTGTCGATTATGTGATCAGCAACCGGGTAAATATCAAATTCTATTTTGAACAGAGGAGGGTGGAGCCGAAGATTTCAACCGCGCCACCGATTACCAATACAAGGGCGGGTGTGGAGATAAGGCTGGCGTTGACGCAATAGCGTGAAGCGTGAGACGTGAGACGCGGTATCCCCCGCTGGCGGGGGTGGCGCGAAGCGCCGGGGTGGACCTCAGCTCGTCTTCTTCAACAACAACACATACCCGCACATCTTCTTTTTATTTTTATTCACCTGCACGGGTTTTATCATGTGGTATTCTGTTTCTTTAGGAATGTAATTAAAGCTGATGATGTTGCCATCTACATCTCCCCACATATTCTTTTTATACACCACCTGCTTTTCCGCATAATCGTACATCCTCACTTCATACAGGCGCGATGTGGGATCGCCAATAAAAATAAATTGATACCAAACGCCCTGTGCCATGGGCAGAACGATGGGCATTTCATATTCGCTTTCCATGGTCATGGAAGCTTCACGAAGAACGGAATAACCTTTGGCTGCATAGTAGCTTTTGAGGCTGTCGATGGTTTGCTGGTAAGGGTTGCCGTCACAACTTTGTTGTTTGATCACCTCCTGGGCAGATACCTGTACCCAAGTCATAAAAAGCAATGTGGGTAGTAGTATCTTTCTTGCAAACTTCATCATATCAATCTGCGGATTAGAAAATGGGGCGGATAAGGAGGAGGATAAAAATAGTTCAATATGGTTTAAAATCAAAATAGCTACCGCTATTGTATCAGCACCGCCGTACCCTTTTTTACCACTTTTTTACCGGTATAATCGGTCCCGCTGATCATCCACACATAAGTCCCGTTGCTCTGGATCACCCCATTCATGCGTCCATCCCATCCTTTATTCAATTCCTTCGTTTCGAACACCACCTGCCCCCACCGGTTGAAAACCCGGAAATAATCGATCGATGATATCCCTACCGCCTTGGGTCTTAATTCATTATTGACGCTGCCCGGAACAAAGGCGTTGGGTACGAAGATGTTGGGAAGCGTCTGAAACACCATTACCTGGATAGTGTCCATGTCGTAACATCCATAGGAATTGTACGCCTTCAATACATATGAAATATCCCGGTTGGTTACCGCAACCGGATCGCTCGCAGAAGGCTTATTGAGCCCGTTTTCCGGCGACCAGGCAAAAAATTCAGCACCCGACCCTTTCAATTGAAGCGGCTGTCCTTTTACGACGGCCGTATCATTGCCGGCATTCGCAAAAATTTGCGGCCTAACGGTCACCAGCACCCGATCTATTCCGGGTTTGGGACAGCCCAGCGTGTCAAAGGCGTAAAGCGTGTAAGTGGTTGAGCGTAATGGATGCGCATACGTGGTGAGTGCTTTTTTATTGAGCAACGCGAACGGCGGGTCCCACTGAAACGATGATCCATTTGTGTAGCCTATCAGCAAGGCCGTGTCGGCATAACAGATCACCGCATCATGGCCCGCATCAGCGATTGGGTAGGGAACGGTTCTTACATCAAAGTCATCCTCCGCCATGCACTTTCCGATCCTCGCAATGACATGGTAATTCGTGGCGAATTCGGGCGCGGTGTAAGGATTTCTGACATCGGTACGGTCAAAATATGCGGAAGGGGTAGCCGTCCATGTGTATTGTAAACCGTCTCCCGCGGGAAACAATTGGACCGTATCGGTAAGACAAATGGTGGTATCTGCTCCTGCTTCGAGGGTTACGGTATCCACCACCCTTACTTTTATCTGCTCCGTGGTTACGCACCTGTTCTCCGTCATCTTCACGGTATAGGTGGTGGTGGTCTTCGGATAAACAGTTGGCGTAGCGGTATTCGTGTTAAAGATGTTGTAGTTCGGCGACCATTCAAACACCCCGTCGCCGATGGCGTTCAACCGGAGGCTGTCTATGCTGCAGATCAATGTATCCCTGAAAGGAAGGGTGAGATCGGGTTTATCCAGAACATTCACCACAGCCGTTGCAGTGCCTTTGCATCCTTTGTTGGAAGCCACTTCCAACTGTACTGTTTTCTGCCCCAGCGAATGATACAGCCACTTTGGAGCGGATATTCTGCTTGTATCTTTTTCGGTGGTTTCGTCGCCAAAGGTCCACCGCCAGAACGCGGGTTTGCCGTACCGGCTCGTTGTCATGTCTTTAAATTCAAAGGGCGTGTAGAGGCAGGCGCCGTTGAAGCTGAGCGCAGGAAAAAAGCCGGGATACACGTGCGCATTGGTGGTAGCCTGGTCCACGCATTTTCCTTCGAGCGTTACTTTCAGGCTTACACGGTAAGTGCCGGTATCGGCGTATTGGTGTTTCAACGTTCCATCGGGCACTAATGAAGTGTCGGGTGGCGTGCCATCGCCGAAGTCCCAGATATACATAGATCCTGTTGGGTTCACCTGCAGGTTGCGAAACGTCACCAGGAAATCATCACAATACGAATAATCCGGGTTGAGCACTGCTCTCAGCGGCAGGCAATCCGAAACTTTTATATGAATGTCTTTTCGGTGCGTATTGATCAACACACCTCTCCTGTATTCACTCACGCAAACTGTAAGCACATACTGCCCGATTTTAGATGGTGCAATGCCATTTACAATACCTGTTGAACTGTTGATCCGTACATCTCCCATAGGCGACGAACCAGAATAAGGAGATTTATAAATGAGCGATTTGTAGGGAGGCGGCGAGGCCGGCACCGGTAGCGGACAGCTTTGGCAGCCGTCTCCATTGCTGGGACCGCCACCCTGATAAGCATTGCAGAACTGGTAAACCAGCGAATCGTTGTCCGCATCTTTCGCTGAAAAGTCGAATATGAAATCCGAGCCCATGCAAACCGCCACTGCATCGTTCGTGTTCAAAACCGGGCTCGAATTCTGAATGGCGTTGACGCCAACGTTCGTTCCCGGAATTTCACACATGTAAGTGGCGCCATAGTCGTTGCTGGGCGGCCCGATGTTTTCAATGCCTTCTATCCTGCAGCAACGCTGAAAGGCGATAGTATAACCCATTGCCGTGTTCGGCAGTTGAAAGGTGTACTCGTAATATCTTAGCCGGTAGCAAACATCTCTTGGCGGATTGGTAATGCATGGATTTGATGCAGGATCGTATTGTATAAATTCTTCTTTCGTCATCCTGGCATAGCTGCCGGTGTACACCTGGTTGTTGGGTTTTGTAAACACCGTCATGTACACTTCGTTATCCAACTGGCCGGGATCATTTTGTCCGCAGTCGATATACAATTTAAGGGTGACGACGTAAACCGATGTGTTGGGAGCGGTACCGGGACCGACATATTTATAATATAGCTCGCCACCTCGGATGTGGGCGGCGGACAGGGGAAGAATGAACCCCCAGGTAATAAGGGCTAAAAAGCAGATTTTCTTCATGAACAACAAGGTCTTGACGTCGGATCTGTTGAACCAGGATCATTTGCCGGAAAGGAACTCCAGCATCGCTTTCAGGCAAAATTCAGGTTCCTCGAGCATGCCCATGTGGCCCGATTGGGCAGCTATATAAATATAGGATAATTCAGGAATACTGCTTTGCTTCAAACCCTGCTCGATCGGCACGGCATTGTCGTACTCGCCCATGATGAAGAGAACCGGTTTTTTAAAACTCTCCAGCACGCTTACCCGGTTGGGCCTGTTCTTCATCGCCTCTGTATAAGATACGAGGGCCGTTGGCGAAAAGTTGCTGTACCGCTCTATTGTTTCCTTCACTTTGCCAGGCATTTTCTTTTTTGATGCGTCCGAAAAAAGATTGGGAATCGTTTGCTCCTGGAATTTTGCCGAGCCATGCCGCGCTATAAAAGCAATGTTCTTGTCGCGCACCTGCTTCTTTTCTTCCGAATCCTCAAAAGCCGTTGAATGAAACAATCCGAATTTCGACAGGTTCCCGGGGTATTTTTCTGCATAAGCGAGGGTCACATAACCACCCATGCTGTGCCCGATCATGGCAAAGCCGCTCAGTTGTTCCTTTTCAACGATCAGGTGAATGTGATTGGCCAGTTTCTCTATCGTCATACCTTCCATGTTGCCTGTAGACCGGCCGCTGCCCACCAGGTCGGGAACGATTACGGTGTAATCTTTTTCTAACGCCGGTATCATGTTTTCCCATATCGCTCCATCTTCACCAAATCCATGTATGAGCATTACGGTGTCGCCTTCGCCGTAGATGCGGTAATAAAGAGATATGTCTTTTTCGGCCAGCACGTGTTCCTTCATGCGATCATTTTTTAATTGCGCGTGATCCGCTTCTCAGTGCGGACAATAAAATTAAAGGAAAGAATGCCGCATTCAGGCCCTGTGGAAAAAATGGCCACGTGATGAGAATGATAAGGCAAATGACAGCCGCAACGCCGAAGTAATATTTAACAAATGTTTTTTGCTGCCGGAGAAAAAAAACGATGAAGATGTGCGTTGGCAGCGCCCACAAAATATTGTAGTTGTTTCCGCACAGTTCGTGCTCGGTGCCGAACCACATGAACAGCATAACACATCCCATCAATCCCAGCACCGAAAAAAATATCCTGTCGAAAACATTTTTGGTGCGGGTCTTTTTGCTGAATGTAACGATCGCGCCGACGATGAGCAGCGCAACTGTTACCATCATGGGTGTTACAGTAAAAGCTTCTTCCGGTTTATCTGCCGCAGCAATGATGGTTCTTTTCCGGCCCACAAGCGGAGCGTTTCTGATGACGGCGCTGTCGAACCCTTTCATGAGGTAATCGGGCAGGAACATGGCCTCCTCATTCTTCACCGCTCTGTCGATTTTACTTGCAAGCAACAGGTCGATCCCGAACTCGCTCCAAAACTGCCCGCCGTTTTCCAGGTAGTCGTGCAGCATATCCCTGAAAGTGGGTGCCTGCTCGGGAATGATCCTTTTGAACAGCACGCTGTCTGCAGTATTTTTTTTGACCATGTCTCTTGGTCTCGTCGAACAGTTGTCGAATAAAAATTCATATTGATAGTACCTGTGCCGGGGAAGCGCATTTGTTTGCAGCGCGCCATACAATATGTTTTTTTCTTCACACGTCAGCAGGAGGTCCTGTTCAATGACGGATCTTTTTTCTACCTGGTACTCGTACATGAAGTCTTCGAACTTTTGTTCGGAAAGCGAATACAGCAACTTGCCGAGTGTGAAGTTGACGTAAAAGTCCTCATCAAAATCAAAAGTGCCGTAGTTGTAAACAACGTCGGTCTGCGCTGCGCGATCGATCACGCGGAGCCCGCTATGGCCGAATACTGTATAAAGGTCTTCGCCGGGACTGCATGTGAGAAGACTGATCTTTAAATTGCAGGAATCATTTTGCGCGAAGCTGCCATAGAACAGCAGGCAGCCAGTTGCGAACAGCAATAATTTTTTGAAAAGATGCATAGGGAAATATTACCTGCTGTAATTGGGCGCCTCGCGGGTGATCTCGATGTCGTGCGCATGGCTTTCTTTGATACCTGCGTTGGATATTTTGATAAACTGCGCTTCACGTTGCAGTGCGGCAATATCTGCGGCGCCGCAATAGCCCATGCCGGACCTTAGTCCGCCAACATATTGGTAGACAATTTCGCTGAGGCTTCCTTTGTATGCCACTCTTCCCTCGATTCCTTCCGGCACAAATTTCTTCAGGTCGTCTTCAACGTCCTGGAAATAACGGTCGCCGCTGCCCTGGCTCATGGCGCCAATGGAACCCATGCCGCGGTATTGTTTGAATTTTCTTCCTTCGTAAATAATCGTTTCTCCCGGACTTTCTTCTGTTCCTGCAAATATGCTTCCCATCATCACCAGGTTGGCGCCCGCTGCGAGAGCCTTCACCATGTCGCCGGTATAACGGATGCCGCCATCCGCGATCAGCGGAACATTTAATTCGGAGAGAACGGAAGCCGCCTCCATAATGGCGGTGATCTGCGGTATGCCTGCGCCGGCCACGATTCGTGTTGTGCAGATAGACCCCGGACCGATACCCACCTTTACGGCGTCGGCCCCGGCTTCGGCAAGCGCCCTTGCGCCGGCGGCGGTGCCTACGTTACCGGCGATAACCTGCAGATCAGGGAATTTTGCCTTCACCGCTTTCAACGCTTCGATAACGCCCCTGCTGTGGCCGTGGGCGCTGTCGAGACATACGATGTCGACACCAATCGTTTGCAATGCACCGGCACGTTCCAGCATGTCTCGCGTAATGCCCAGTGCGGCGCCAACGAGCAGGCGCCCGTAGCCATCTTTTACGCCATTCGGGAAACTGGTGAGCTGCAAAATATCGCGGTACGTGATCAGTCCAACCAGTTCGCCGGCCTTGTTGACCACCGGCAGTTTTTCAATCTTATACTGACTGAGTATCTTTTTAGCTTTTGTAAGATCCGTTCCTTCGGGGGCAGTAACCAAATTCTCCTTTGTCATCACGTCACTCACCTTCTTCGAAGGATCCGTTTCAAACCGAAGGTCCCTGTTGGTAAGAATGCCCGCAAGCTTATTGTTATTGTCAACGATGGGAATGCCACCGATCCTGTTCTCCTTCATTAATCTTAATGCATCGCCGATTGTGGATTCCGTTTTAAGCGTTACGGGATCGATGATGAGGCCGCTTTCGCTTCTTTTCACCTTGCGTACCTGCTCCACCTGTTTTTCGATGCTCATATTCTTGTGCAGAATGCCAATCCCGCCTTCGCGTGCAAGGGCAATCGCCAGATTGGCTTCTGTAACCGTATCCATCGCCGACGACATCATCGGAACATTCAGCGCTATCTGGCGGGTAAGTTGCGTACGTATGTTTACTTCGCGGGGTAATACCTGTGAATATGCGGGAACCAGGAGAACATCATCGAATGTTACTCCTTCACCAAAAAACTTATCTGAATGGGAAAATTTTGAGTGAGACGCGCTGTTGATTGTTGCCATGTGCAAAGATAGGGTAGCGGGTAAATGCGTTCCAAATGAAATTTTTTAATCATCCGTAAGCACATACCTGCTGCCCGGCATCAGTTTCAGAACACCTTGCATTTCAAGGTTCAATAACACTGTAGCCAGTGTGCCTGCGCTGATATCTGTTCTGAAATTCAGCTCGTCGCCGCTAAGACTTTTATTTATTCTTAACAGTTCGACAACGGTTCTTTCCTGTTCCGATAGTTGAATGAACATTTCTTTCTGGTGCGACTCATCTTTCTTTTCTGCCTGCGTCCAGCCCATGGCTTCAACAAAGTGTTCCGGATCGAGCAGCAGCGCCGCCCTGTTTTCGTAGATGAGCCTGTTGCATCCGCCGCTTTTTGTGTCGATGGTTCTGCCGGGCACGGCAAATACATCCCGGTGATAACCGAATGCCAGGTCGGCGGTGATAATGCTGCCGCCTTTTACGCCGCTTTCAACAATGATCGTGGCGTCTGCTATGCCGGCCACAACCCTGTTCCTCGCCGGAAAATTGTGCTTATCAGGGTTTGTTTTGCTCCTGAATTCTGTAAGCAATCCGCCGTTGCCGACCATCTGCTTCGCCAGCCCCGAATGCTGGCGGGGATAAATGGTATCCAGCCCGTGACCCACAACGCCCACCGTAGGCACGCCGTGTTTCAGGGAGCATTTATGTGCGATCGAATCTATGCCGAATGCGAGCCCGCTTATGATGAGGCAATTGTAATGAGACAGCGTCTTTACCAGCTTTTCAGTAAACGATTTGCCGTATTCGGTGTTGTTCCTGGTACCAACGATCGCCACCACCCGGGATGCGTTCAGATCGGCATTTCCCTTATAAAATAGCAACGGTGGCGGATCCTGGCAATTCAACAACCGCTGCGGGTAAGCTTTGCTTTTAATGTATAGCGCCTCGATGCCATATTGGGTAATGAACTGAATTTCTTTTTCGGCCCTCGAAAAATCACGAAACGATTTGATGGATCTTGCCGTTACTTCACCAATGCCTTCAATATTTTCGAGGTCGTGTCTTCCCGCCTTGAATACTTCTTCCGCGGTTCCAAAATGTTCCGTTAATGCCCGTGCATTTCTATGGCCGATATTCGGCACATCAGCAAGCGCCAGTTGGAATATAAGGTCGCGGGTCATCTCAGTTCACTACTTTCATTTCAGTTCTCCTGTTCTTCGCCCGGCCCTCTTCGGTGTCGTTTGCAGCAATGGGCTGCGATTCTCCCCATCCTTTAGACGACAGCCTGCTCGCGTCAATTCCCTTTGAAATTAAATAGCGTACCACCTGGTTTGCCCGGTTGTTGGATAATTTGATATTATCGGCCGGGGTTCCGGTATTGTCGGTATGGCCGTTGATGCTGATTTTGAGCGTTGGGTTTTCACGCATCAGGCTCACAAGGTTGTCGAGTTCGACGAACGACGCCGGTTGGAGTTCGTATTTGTTGACGTCGAAAAAAATATTTTTCAGGATTACCGTGGCATTTTTTTCGAGCGGCTGCAAGGGAATGTCAATGTTGTATGTGGAGTCGGGTGCGTTATTTTTCAGCGGAAAGTTATCGGAGAAGAACAGGTAACCT
This sequence comes from uncultured Chitinophagaceae bacterium, assembly GCA_946885665.1. The sequence goes on from CAMPGT010000012.1 coordinate 25,334, forward strand.
TTCCTGCTTACATTGAACGCATAATCTTTGCCCACCGGTAAGGTGATGAGGTAATTGCCGGTTTCATCGGTCTGCACCTTGCTGAGGATTTCTTTCGAATCGAGGTCCGTTAATTCTACGGCTGACGGCAACCCTTTTTTTGTTTTTGCGTCGTACACCTTTCCCTTTACCCAAAGTGTTTTGTAAGGGCGTACTTCTTCGCGCAGTTCGAACGAGTACAGATCGAGACCTCCTTTGCTGTCGCTTCTGTCGCTCGCGTAGTAGGCCGTTTTACCTTCAGCAGAAATCACCAGGCTGCCTTCATTTTCAATGGTGTTGATGGGGTAGCCCAGGTTTTCTGCGTTGGCCCATTGGCCGCTGTCCGATTTTTTTACCATGAACAGGTCGTCGCCACCGTAGCCCGGATGACCATCCGAAGTAAAATAAAGTGTTTTGTTGTCGGCATGTATGAACGGGCAGCTCTCGGTACCGGAAGTGTTGATTTTGGGGCCGGCATTTTTCGGCGCGCTCCATGTGCCGTTGGGAAGGCGGTGCGAAACATAGATGTCGCTTTTGCCGAAACCGCCCGCCCTGTTGCTCGCGAAATAGAGATCCCGCTTATCCGGCGACAGGCTCGGGGCCGATTCCCATGCTTCGGTGTTGATATTTTCTCCGAGGTTTTCGGGTGTGCTCCACCCTTCGGAAGTGAGGTAAGAAATGTAGAGGTCGCAACTGCCGAATCCATCGGGAAAATTGCAACCGGTAAAAATGAGCCACTGTCCATCCTGCGAAATGTTCTGCGCGCCTTCGTTACTGCTGGTGTTGATATCGCCGGGTAAACCTTTTGACCGTTGCCACGAAGTATCGTTAAATGCAGATTCATAAAAATCTTCATTCATGTTGTTGACGCGCCGTGTAAAAAACAATTGTTTGCTGTCAATGGTCAATGCGGGAAAATATTCGGATACATTGCTGTTGATGTTGTCGCCGAGGTTTTTCGGTTCGAACCTGTAATCCGATAACAACTTTTGGTGAGCATAATCGATGGCGAATTCGTAACATCTTTTACGGTACTCGCCGGCCATCCTGCTCGAATTGTTCAGGTCGGGGATAGTCAAAAAATAATTTGCCGCCGCCAGCGCCTGCTCAAAATTTCCCATGCCGGCGAGATTGATGGAATAGGGCAGGGCATAGTCCCTGAAATAAACGGAATCGATGGATTTTGCCTGCTCGTAATAGCTTACCGCTTCTTTATAGTTTTTCAGTTCGCCATAAATACCTGCGATAGAGAGGTAGGCATCCAGGAATTTCGGTTCCATCTTCACCGACTGCTGAAGCATGCGCAACGCTTCGTCGAAATCGCCTTCGCCCGCCTTACCGAGCGCCCGCGTATACATTTCCTCTGCCTTTCTGCTTACCGATGAGGGATTGTATTGCGCAAAGACGGGTAGTGAGATAACTGTAAGAATGAAAATGTAAAAAAGATGATGTAAGCGCATGGTTAAGGAACATGGATATATTTATGTATCTGCAGTGAGAATTCCCATCGCGGATTATTTTTGATAAATTCTATTATCGGCGGCGTCACCGACTCAGATCTTTCCCACTCTGGCTGAAGATAAAGCTTACATTCAGGTGAAACAAGTGCGGCATATTTTTCCGCCCACGCAAAATCTGATTTATTAAAGATGACCACTTTCAGTTCGTTTGCCAGGGGCAATATTTCCGGCAGAGGCGGTTTGAATTTTTTTGGTGACAGGCATATCCAATCCCAGCTTCCCGAGAGGGGATAGCTGCCCGATGTTTCCATATTCGTGGTAAAGCCGGCGTCATGCAGCGCATCGGTTAATGCCGAACAGTCATGCATCAACGGTTCACCTCCCGTTACGACCGCCAGCCGGCCCGCATGGGAAGCCGCGGCCGACACGATTTCGCCGATGTTCAGCCTCGGATATTTTTCCTCTTCCCAGCTTTCTTTCACGTCGCACCACACACAGCCCACATCGCATCCTGCCAGGCGGATGAAATAGGCCGCCCGTCCCTGGTAATAACCTTCTCCCTGGATGGTGTAAAACGATTCCATGACAGGAAGTGCCCTTGTGGCAACCTCTGAAACACCTGTTTGCATAACTGGCAAATTTCGCTCTTTCCCTACGATTTCTTTCCTAATTTCCTGTTATTTACCCTTTTTCGGAATGTGCGGTGACAACCGGACCTACCGGCGCATGCATGCCGTGTAGGTGTTTTTCATGAGTGCCGCGATGGTCATGGGCCCCACGCCGCCTGGTACCGGCGTGATATAGCTGCATTTCGGAGCAACTGCCTCATAATCCACGTCTCCCCGCAATGCATATCCTCTTTTTTTCGTGGCATCCGGTACCCTGGTAATGCCAACGTCAATGACGATGGCGCCTTCTTTTACCATATCGGCGGTCAGAAATGCCGGTTTGCCGAGGGCCGCCACGATGAGGTCGGCTTTTCGGCTGATCTCTTTGATATTTCGGGTTTGTGAATGGCAAACGGTTACGGTGCAATTCCCCGGGTTCGTGGCATTGCTCAGCAACACACTGATGGGACGGCCAACGATATTGCTTCTGCCGATCACCACCGCATTCATTCCTTTCGTATCGATCCTGTAATATTCCAGCAGCAGCATTATTCCGTAAGGTGTCGCCGGAACAAATGTGGGCAGCCCCTGGACCATCCTGCCTACATTGACGGAACTAAAGCCATCCACATCCTTGTTGGGATCAATTGTATCTATTACTTTTTGTTCGGAAATGCCTTTTGGCAATGGTAACTGTACAAGGATCCCGTCCACATCTTCCTGGTGATTCAACGCAGCAATCTCTTTCAACAGTTCCTCTTCGGTGACCGTATCCTCGAGCCGGATCAATGTTGACCGGTAACCAATTTCCTCGCACGTCCGCACTTTCGATGCCACATATGTTTCACTTGCGCCGTTATTTCCAACGAGCACGGCAGCAAGATGCGGCACCCTTTTATTTTCTTTTAAAAGATCTGCAACCTTGATTTTTAATTCCTGTTTTGTGGCTTGCGATACCAATTGTCCGTCCAATATTTTCATGTGCCAAAGATAGGATGACAAACACCGCTGCCCAAAATATGCAGGTAAGAATAAAACGGTGAAATCGCCGTGTTTTTCACATTGTTTGTTTTGCACTCCTGCGAATCTTTGCTGCGATGAATTTCATTTGCAAAATATTATTGCAGCCAACAATTTTTTTGTGCACGCTTGTTCAAATTCAGGCGCAGGCTTTAATCTATCCGGCCTCCGCACCATACCAGGCGGCGGCAAGGTATGCGCCCATGGTTACAGACGCATTTACCCATGCAGTAAATCCTGCCACGTTATCCGGGTTAAGTGGTTTTTGCGCCGGCGTAAATGTCGAAAACCGATTTCTTGTACCGGGTTTCAATAGGCTTACCTTGTCCGCGTCGTACAGAAAATCGCCAAGCGGCTTCTCCATCCGGTTAAGATATTTTGGTGATCAGGAATATAATGAAAACACTTTCGGCCTTAATTACGGTTTTTCACTTGGAAAGATCACTCTCGGCGCCATCTTCAATTATCATTTCATTCATTTTGCGGGCAACCCGGCCGAGTCATATCTGCAATATGGCCTCGCTTCGCTTTGGCGGCTATCAGACAAAGTATATTCCAGTTTTCGTATCACGAATCCAGGTTTCTTCAGGGCTCGCGAACGAAAAAATTACCCATTGGCCACTACCATACAAATGGGTATAGGATGCTTGTTGTCGCCAAATCTTTACCTCGGTATTGAATTGGAAAAGGAAGAGGGAAAAACACCGCAGGTGATTTTTGCATTGTGTTACCAATATGCATCTGATTTTTTCTTCAAAGGATACTGGACAGCACAAAACCATCAACCGTTCATCAGCGCAGGATGGCAATGGAAAAATCTGAGGGTCGAAACGGGTTGTGCGTTCCACCCGGTTCTCGGCATCAGTCCGTCGCTAACCTTATTATTGCAACCAAAAAATGTTGTGCAACCGGAATGAAGTTTTTAGTTATCATATTGCTCGTGTTTCCATTTCCGGTTTTTGCGCAGTTCGATGGTTTCGACACGGATGATCTTAACGGCTCCAAACTTGAGGAACTCTCGGAGTCGGAAGAAACCGATCCCGAGGATGATTATTACATTCAACAATTGAGGGAATACAGCCGTCATCCATTAAATCTCAACGGCACGGCAGAGGAAATGGAAAATTTTCCCTTGCTGGACGCATTGCTCGTCAGCAATCTCCTTCATTACCGGTCGGTACTCGGCGACCTCGTGGATATTTATGAATTACAGGCCGTGCCGGGATTCACCAGCGACATTATCAGGAGAATCATGCCCTTCGTTGCGCTCAGCGACGGTACTGTCAAAATTTCTTCTGTAAGCGAAAGATTTGCAAAAGGCGACCACGTACTTACGGTCAGGCCCGTAATTATTCCGGAGATAGCGGAAGGTTTTCGACGGGATAATCTTTCAGGGTTCACTGGTGGGAGGGCTGCCTTATTCATTCGCTACAAATACCGCTACCGCCATCTTTTGCAGTATGGTTTTACAGGAGAGAAGGATGCTGGTGAACCGCTTGTTGCCGGAAAGTTTCCTTTTATGATGGACTTTAACTCCTTTCACTTTTTTATGCGGGAGTGCGGCTGGATCAAGTCGCTGGCGCTTGGGGATTACACTGTTAACCTTGGGCAGGGGCTGATACATTGGCAGAGCCAGGCATTCAAGAAGAGCGCCGGCGTGCTTGGCATCAAAAGGCAAAGCGAAGTACTTAGACCGTATCAATCGGCCGGCGAGTATAACTTTCACCGCGGCATTGCGGTCACCGGAAACTTCAGGCAATATGAGCTGACACTTTTTACGTCTTTTCGTAAACTCAATGCTAACATTGATACAGATGAATCGCAGGGTCCGGTCATCACCTCCATTATCACTTCGGGACTAAATCGCTCGGCAGGCGAAGTGGCCGACAAGTACACGGCAACATTGCTCACGACGGGTGGAAGCCTGAAAAGAAAACTGGGCACTTCCCATATTTCGCTCAACATGGTGAGGTATCGCTATTCGATTCCTCTTTTAAAAAGAGACCAGCCTTACAATCTTTACTCGATAAAAGGCAAAGACTGGTCGAATGTGGGAATTGATTACGGTGTTACCATCAGGAATATTCACGCCTTCGGTGAAATCGCGATCGATCACCACAGAAAGCCGGCGGTGGTTCTGGGAGCGCTCACCAGTCTTAACCCAAAAGTTGACCTGGCAATGTTGTTCAGAAGCATTGACAAATCGTACCAGGCAGTCTATGGAAATGCCTTTACGGAAAGCAGCGCCCCATCGAACGAAAAAGGGTTTTATGCGGGTATCAGCTTCCGTCCCTCCGGCAAATACCGCATAGATGCCTACGCAGACGTCTTCTCGTTCTCCTGGCTCAGGTACAGGGTCGATGCGCCATCAGATGGTGCCCAATACCTGGCGCAGGTAACCTGGAAGCCTTCCCGGCAAATCGAGTTGTACACGCGCTACCGGCTGCGAATGAAACCGCTGAACGCGGAGGGTGATCATCCTATCGACTTTCCCGACCAGCGGGTACAAAGCAACTGGAGAACGCAGATGAACTATCAATTGTCCCCTGCGGTTTTGCTGAGGAGCCGGACAGAAACATGTTTCTATCAAAGCAAAAAGGACGAGGCGCCCGAATCGGGGTTCCTCTTTTATACTGATGTTATGTACAAGCCCATGGAGCATCCCTGGTCGGCCAATTTCCGGATACAGTATTTCGAAAGTGCCGGTTACGACACGCGGATCTACGCGTACGAAAATGATCTTCTCTATGTGGGTAGCACTCCGTCTTTCTTCGACATGGGAATCAGATGCTACGTCAATTTCCGTGCAAAATGCCGCCTCCGGTGTTTTCGCAAATGGATATTGAACTTTTCTTTCAAGGCGGCCTCCACTTTTTATTACGACAAAAATGAGATTGGATCCGGATTATCTACCATTCATGGAAATCGTCGTACAGAGTTGAAAATGCAGGTGTTAGTTTCTCCGGCTGCGTGAGTCCCGGACGGTAGCCATGAAAAACTTTAATATGTATTGCAGCGAAAGTTTTCAAATATTTGTCTGTCGAAAAGGACATTTACCGCTCATCAAATTTTAACGAAATTTTGGTGAAAGTAAATTCTTCCTATATTTACGGCGTCTTTAGTAAAAGTTCAGTACATGAGAAAAATGCTTTCGCGGCTGGCCTGGTCAACCAGCTTTAACGAGGGTATGTGCAGACCAGCAAACAGGAACTATCCAATCGGCACTTCCAGGATTCTTCAAGCCTTCGGCGCTTCAACCGATTGCAACTTTAATTTTCAGCATCAATTTTCATAATAGAACGTAACCCGTTCATCATAATGTAATTGTATGTTAGGAAGCCAAGTATCCCAGTTGCTATCTGTGCTTACGAATGTTTGTTCTGAACACGTAGCCATATATTGCCCCCAACCCCGGGCCTTCACTATCAACCCCTTGCCATTAGAAACGATGCTGACAATTGCTTGCGGCTCGGGCATAGCCCTTCGCGCGGCTGCCCGTTCCGCTTTATGCATGTATGAATAGTGGTAATTACGTAAAAACTAAAATCAAGAGACAGTATGAAAAAAATCTATTGCTTAATGGCCCTGTCGCTACTATTATCGGTAGCCGCATGGTCGCAAGCCGTAAGGTTAACCGGGCAGGTGAAAAATGTCCAGGGTGAGCCCGTTCCCTTTGCAACGGTAACGGTGAAGGGTACGACCGATGCGGTTTCTGCCGACCAGAACGGTAATTTCTCGATTTCGGCGGCAAGAGGCGCCACGCTCGTGATCACCGCGGCGAGCTTCCAAACACAGGAAGTAACCGTTGGCGAACAAACCACGATACCGGTGATCCTCATAGGCGAATCCAACCTGCAGGAAGTGGTGGTAACGGCACTTGGCATT
>CAMPGT010000013.1 GCA_946885665.1 uncultured Chitinophagaceae bacterium
GCTTAACTCCCTATGCTTTCAAAAAAGGCCCAATATGCATTTCAGGCGCTGATGTACATGGCGGAAAAACCCGCCAATGAACCGACGCTTATTGCTGAAATTTCGAAAAAAAGAAAGATACCGCTGAAATTTTTGGAAAACATCCTTTTGCAGTTAAAGAACGAAGGTGTTCTTGAAAGCAAAAAGGGAAAGGGTGGCGGGTATTTTTTCAAAGTGCCGCCGAAAGATGTTCCGCTCGCGAGAGTTATCCGGATCATTGATGGGCCGATAGCGATGCTGCCATGCGTAAGCTTATATTTTTACGAAAGGTGCAAGAACTGCGATGAGCGCCGCTGCGGATTGCATGATATGATGACGCTGGTACGCGACAACACGTTAAAAGTTCTCGAGCGAAAAAGCGTTGCCGATATTGCGACGTTGTGAGGTCCACCCCCACCAGCGGGGACACAACTGCCTCTCGGGCAAAAGTTAAAAGTTAAAACTTAAAACTTATAACTATAGTCGATCCGTCACCTATTGCCGTTTGCCCTTTGCTGCTAACTTCTTAAATTCCCCACCATCTCCGCCGCCATTTTAGCCAAATCATATTCCTGGTTCCATCCCCAGTCGCGCCTTGCAACGGAGTCGTCTATGCTTTCCGGCCAGCTATCGGCTATAGGTTGCCGGTAGTCTGGTTTGTAGTCTGTCTCAAAGTCAGGTACATACTTTTTAATTTCAACGGCAAGCTGTTCGGGGGAAAAGCTCATTGCGGAAAGATTATAGGATGTTCGTACAGAAATCTTTTCAGCAGGCGCCTCCATCAGCTCGATGGTGCCCCGTATCGCATCGGGCATGTACATCATCGGCAGAAAGGTGTCTTTGTTCAGAAAGCAGGTGTATTTCTTCTCTTCAATGGCCTCCTGGAACATTTCGATGGCGTAGTCGGTAGTTCCTCCGCCGGGCGCCGATTTATAGCTGATGAGCCCCGGGTAGCGGATGCTTCTGACGTCAACGCCATAACGCTGGTGATAATAATTGCACCAAAATTCACCGGCATATTTGCTGATGCCGTAAACGGTTGTCGGCTCGATGATCGTTTGCTGCGGGCAATTCTTTTTTGGTGAAGTGGGCCCGAATACGGCGATGCTGCTGGGCCAGTAAACTTTATGCACCTGTTCTTCCTTGGCAATGTCGAGTACATTCAGCAAACCCTGCATATTGAGGTTCCACGCGAGGTTGGGATTTTTTTCGCCGGTGGCCGAAAGAATGGCGGCGAGCAGGTACACCTGCGTAACATTTTGCCGGATAACCTGTACGTGGAGCATTTCCTTGTTCATGATGTCGAGCGGAACATAGGGACCGGACCCTTTCAGCAATTCATTTTCTTCGCGGAGGTCGGATGCAACGACATTTGTATTGCCATAAATTTTGCGCAGGGCAAGGGTAAGCTCCACACCTATTTGCCCCGAGGCGCCGATGACGAGTATTTTTTCTTTTTGCATGTGATGGTTTGGTGAGGTTTGCGCGCAAATATAAGAAAGGGAGTGAGGAGTGAGGAGTGGGGAGTGGGTAGTGGGGAGTGGGGAGCAGAAAGCACTCCCTACTCCCTACTCCCTACTCCCTATTGCCTATTGCCCAATGCCTATTGCCTATCTTTGCCCCATGCAAAAGTTTTTAAAGGACCTTTTTCAAAACCAGTCGTACGACGAAAAGAATTTTTTCCTGATTGCAGGTCCATGCGTGGTGGAATCGGAGGAGTTGCTCGACGAGGTGGCCGAAAAGGTATCCGGCATTTGTAAAAAACTCGGCATACCGTACATCTTCAAATCTTCTTACAGGAAAGCGAACCGCACCAGCGCTACATCGTTCACGGGCATCGGCGACGAAAATGCGCTGGCGCTCGTGAAGAAAACCGGCGCGAAATATAAACTGCCTACAACATCCGACATTCACGCACACGACGAAGCGGCGCCCGCAGCCGATCACGTTGACGTGCTGCAGATACCTGCTTTTTTGTGCCGCCAAACCGATCTGCTGCAGGCTGCCGCATTCACGGGCAAGGTGGTGAACGTAAAAAAAGGACAATTTCTCAGTGGCGAATCCATGAAGTTTGCAGTCGAAAAAATTAAAGCCGCAGGCAACGACAAGATCATCCTCACCGAACGCGGCACCACTTTCGGCTACCAGGACCTGGTTGTGGATTACCGGAACATCCCGGCGATGAAAAAGCTCGGTGTACCAGTGGTGATGGATTGCACGCACAGTTTGCAGCAGCCCAATCAGCCGGGCGGCGTTACAGGAGGAAATCCGGAACTTATCGGAACCATTGCGAAGGCGGCAATTGCCACCGGCGCCGACGGACTTTTTATCGAAACGCACCCCAACCCATCTGTTGCAAAAAGCGACGGCGCCAACATGCTTAAGCTGGAGCTTCTGGAAGAATTATTGAAAGAGTTGGTGAGGGTGAGGAAAGCAGTGGTGTAAGGTGGCGGAGATAGGCAATCACTCATTCCAAAGCGGATTCCTCCTCACAGCCATGATATAGCGTTTCATATTCATCCAGAAGGCAAGAATGAAGTAAACAATTAACGGCGAGCCCATGGTCAGGAACGAGATGTAAATGAACCATGTCCGGATCCGCGTAACAGAAATACCGATCCTCTCGCCTATGGCAGTACACACACCGAATAGCTTCCATTCGATAAAGTACCTCATACGGTTCATGTCACTAAATTAATCAATTTATTTATGGGAGCAACATTGAACGCTTGAGTCAACTGAATTTTAGGTAAATTCGCACAAAATTTGACTACACATAAAATCTGAATTGATGGTATTTGACTTGGACTTAATCAAAAAGGTTTATGAGAGGATGCCCCGGAAAATTGAAGAAGCGAGGGCTTTGACAGGAGGCGCTTTAACGCTGGCAGAAAAGATTTTATATACGCATTTGTACAAACCCGCTCCATCGGCATTTACAAGAGGAAAAGATTATGTTGATTTTGCTCCCGACAGGGTGGCCATGCAGGATGCAACGGCCCAAATGGCACTTCTGCAATTCATGACCTGCGGCCGCTCAAAAGTCGCGGTGCCTTCGACCGTTCACTGTGACCACCTCATCCAGGCGAAATCAGGCGCCAAAGAGGACCTGAAAACGGCGCTCGATGTCAATAACGAAGTTTTTTCCTTTCTTTCCTCCATCTCCAACAAATACGGCATCGGCTTCTGGAAACCCGGAGCCGGCATTATCCACCAGGTGGTGCTTGAGAACTACGCGTTCCCCGGTGGCATGATGATAGGCACCGATAGTCACACGCCCAACGCCGGCGGACTGGGCATGATCGCCATCGGCGTAGGTGGAGCCGATGCGGTGGACGTGATGGCCGGCCTGCCCTGGGAACTGAAGATGCCCAAACTGATCGGCATCAAGCTCACAGGCAAAATGAGCGGCTGGACCGCCCCTAAAGATGTTATCCTGAAAGTAGCGGGCATCCTCACCGTAAAAGGCGGAACAGGCGCGATCGTCGAATATTTCGGGGAGGGCGCCGAAAGCATGAGCGCCACCGGAAAAGCGACAATCTGCAACATGGGCGCGGAAATAGGCGCTACCTGCTCGCTGTTTGCATACGACGAGAAGATGACCGCCTACCTGAAGGCAACCGGACGCGAAGAAATCGCGGCCATCGCCGACGGCGTGAAACAACACCTCCGTCCAGACGATGAAGTGTACGCCAATCCCGGCCAGTACTACGACCAACTCATAGAAATAAATCTCAGTGAGCTCGAACCCCATGTAAACGGTCCGTTCACACCCGACCTGGCATGGCCCATCAGCAAACTGGCGGAAGCGGTAAAAGAAAATAAATGGCCGGAAAAGCTGGAAGTGGCCCTAATCGGTTCATGCACCAACTCTTCCTACGAAGACATCAGCCGCTCCGCATCGGTAGCCCGGCAGGCTCGCACAAAAAAGTTAAAGGCCCGCTCAGAATTTACCGTTACACCCGGCAGTGAACTGGTGAGGTTCACGATCGAAAAAGACGGATTACTGCAGGCGTTCGATGAAATCGGCGGCGTGGTGCTGGCCAATGCCTGCGGTCCCTGCATCGGTCAGTGGGCCCGCCACATCGATGATCCCAACAGGAAGAATTCCATCATCACCTCGTTCAACAGGAACTTCGCCAAGCGCAACGACGGGCTCGCATCTACCCATGCGTTCGTGGCTTCACCGGAAATCGTTACGGCATTTGCGATTGCCGGCGACCTCACCTTTAATCCCCTCAAGGATAAATTGAAGAATGAAAACGGAGAGGAAGTAATGCTCGATGAACCCTCGGGTGTCGAATTGCCGCCAAACGGATATGCCGTGGAAGATGCCGGCTACCAGGCGCCTGCAGTGGATGGTTCGAAAGTGGACGTGACCGTAAAACCCGACTCAAACAGGCTGCAACTGCTCGAGCCGTTTGCCGCATGGGAAGGCACCGACCTCAAAGGATTGAAACTGCTGATCAAGGCTAAAGGAAAATGTACCACCGATCATATTTCAATGGCGGGACCGTGGCTTAAATTCCGCGGCCATCTCGATAACATTTCCAACAACATGCTGATCGGGGCGATCAATTACTACACCGAAAAAACCGACAGCGTAAAGAACCAGCTTACAGGTGAATACGGACCGGTTCCCGCAACACAGCGCGCGTATAAAGCCGCCGGGATCGGTTCAGTGGTAGTGGGCGATGAAAATTATGGCGAAGGTTCTTCCAGGGAGCACGCCGCGATGGAACCGCGTCATCTCGGCGTAAGGGCAATCGTTGTGCGCAGTTTTGCCCGCATACACGAAACGAACCTGAAGAAACAGGGCATGCTGGCGCTGACTTTCGCGAAGAAGGAAGATTACGAAAAAGTGCTGGAAGATGACGTGATCGATATCAATGGTCTTACCGCTTTTGCACCCGGCCAGCAAATCACGATGGTGGTGCATCACAAGGATGGCTCGCAGGATGAAATGAAGCTGAACCATACCTACAACAAGCAGCAGATCGAATGGTTCAAAGCCGGCGGCGCGCTTAACGTCATCCGGAAGCAGTTTGCGAACGACTGAGTAGTTAAGTTAAAACTTAAAACTTTTAAGTTTTAAGTTTTAACTTACTTAACGTCAAACCACAACGCCTTCCCATCGTTGAACGTTCCGTTGTAATTAATAAATAACTCCTCCCCTTTTTTAATCTTCCGCATCGTCTTTATCCTGATCACCTGCAGGCCGAACTCCATCTCGTATTCGCAATTTGAATGGAACGAATGATTATAGAGAGATACGTATCCAAGCGCCACGCAGCATTGCCGCTTGTTATCACCCCACTCGAAAATATAATCATGCAGCAGTGTCTGATCGAGAAGCTTTCTTTCCGATTGCTTCATCACAATAACCGGCGAAACCTCGATAACAGTATCTGCCGCAATAGCCTGGGAAGTGAATACGCCATTGCCCATATTTTTTGTTTTACCAATATATAAGCAGGGCATTATCTTCAGCATGCTGCAATATAGATAGTAAATTTGACGGATGATATTGGAAACGGAACAGGAAAATGTCAGGGATAATTTCCTTGAAGTAATCAGCCGCGAAGACCTGCTGGAAACGCGTGAATTCCTGAACAATCAGAATATCAGCGACGTCGCCTTCCTCATTGATGAGCTGCCCGACCATGCGCCGAAGATCATCAGCAATATGAGCATTCACAGGGCGTCGAGCGTTTTCAAGATCCTCGATTTCGGCACGCAGAAAACGATTATCCAGGACCTCCCGCCTTACAAAACCGCGGAGCTGCTGAATGAGCTGCCCGCCGATGACCGCACCGCCTTTCTGGAAGAACTGCCAAGTGAAGTGGTCAAGGAACTGATCCGGCTGCTCAACCCGGAAGAACGCAAGATCACGCTTTCACTGCTGGGCTACCCGGAAGGAAGCGTGGGCAGGCTGATGACGCCCGATTACATCGCGGTGCAGGTGGACTGGACGATGGAAAAGGTACTCGACCATATCCGCAAAGAAGGCAAGTACAGCGAAACAATCGATGTTATTTATGTCGTGAATGACAAAGGTGAATTTGTTGATGACCTCCGTATCCGCGAGATCCTCCTGTCGGATCCCCACAAACGGGTAGAAGAAATGATCGACAGGCGCTACATCACCCTTAATGTCCACGACGCGCAGGAAATGGCGAACCAGATCTTCAAAATGAATAATCGTGTGGCCCTTCCCGTTATAGACGACAAGCAGATACTGCTGGGCATCGTAACGATCGACGACGTGCTGTGGGTGGCCAACGAAGAATTCAGCGAAGACATGCAAAAGATCGGCGGTACCGAGGCGCTGAATGAACCGTATCTCGAGATCCCGATCATGAAGCTGTTCAAGAAAAGAGTGGTATGGCTCATCGTCCTCTTTCTCGGTGAAATGCTTACCGCCTCGGCGATGGGTTATTTTGAAGACGAGATTGCCAAGGCCGTTGTGCTGGCCCTTTTTGTGCCACTCATTATTTCCAGCGGAGGTAACAGCGGCTCCCAGGCCTCTACCCTCATTATACAGGCCATGGCAGTCGGAGAAATTACGCTGACCGACTGGTGGAGGGTGCTGAAAAGGGAAATTGTTTCCGGCCTCCTGCTCGGTGCAATACTCGGTACCATCGGCTTTTTCAGGGTAATCGTGTGGAACTCCATCTTTCACACCTACGGCGGCCACTCCCTTGTTGTAGGGCTCACCGTAGGATTTTCGCTTATCGGGGTTGTGCTGTGGGGAACGGTTACCGGCTCCATGCTGCCCATCTTTCTCAAACGCCTGGGCGCCGATCCTGCCACCTCTTCGGCTCCCTTTGTGGCAACGCTTGTGGATGTGACAGGCCTGCTCATTTATTTTTCGCTGGCGTTCCTGTTTATGCAGGGAATATTGCTGTAAACTTTGCGTAGTATATTAAAATTGAGTTTCTTAGCGTTCTTAAATAACAGTTATCCTATTTATTTCTAATATTTACCTATGTGTGGAATCGTTGCTTACATCGGGCACAGGGAAGCTTACCCCGTTATCCTCAAAGGATTGAAAAGGCTGGAGTACCGGGGTTATGACAGTTCCGGAGTGGCCCTGCTGAACGACGGACTGAAAGTTTACAAAAAGAAAGGAAAAGTTGCCGAGCTCGAAGAATCGCTCATCGGCAGGGAAGTTCATTCCAACAGCGGCATTGGTCATACCCGCTGGGCCACCCACGGCGAACCCAGCGACCGCAATGCGCATCCCCATATTTCCGCGAACGGAAAGATAGCCATGATCCACAACGGGATCATCGAAAACTACGCCCTCCTCAAACAGGAACTCGTAAAAAAAGGATACACCTTCACCAGTGATACCGACACGGAAGTGCTGCTGAAATTCATTGAAGACATCCAGGTCAATAACCAGGTAGGGCTCGAAGAGGCCGTACGCATCGCGCTGAGGCGCGTGGTGGGCGCCTATGTGATCGTGCTCATCGACCAGGATAATCCCGACACGCTTATCGCCGCCCGCAAAGGAAGCCCCCTGGTGATCGGCATCGGAAAAGACGAGCATTTCCTGGCATCGGATGCCTCGCCGATCATCGAATACACGAAAGAAGTGGTGTATGTGAACGACTACGAGCTGGCGATTATCAGGCCGGATGAACTTGTATTGAAAAATCTCGGAAATGAGAAGATCACTCCCTTCATCCAGAAACTGGATCTTGAACTCGCGAAGATCGAGAAGGGCGGGTTCGACCATTTTATGCTGAAGGAAATATTCGAGCAACCCGAAACGATATTCGACTGCCTGAGGGGAAGGATGGACGCGAAAGCCGGCCACATCAGGATGGCAGGTGTCGATAAAAATATAGAACAGCTTAAAAACGCCAACCGTTTCATCATCATCGCGTGCGGCACGAGCTGGCACGCCGGACTGATTGCCGAATACATCATCGAAGAACTTTGCCGTATACCGGTCGAAGTGGAATATGCGTCAGAGTTCCGTTATCGTAATCCCGTAGTGCGAAAGGGAGACGTGATATTCGCTGTTTCGCAGAGCGGCGAAACAGCCGACACGCTTGTGGCCATAGAAAGGGCGAAGGAGCAGGGCGCATTTATTTTTGGGATCGTGAACGTGGTGGGCTCGTCTATTGCGAGAGTTGCCGATGCGGGAGCTTATACGCATGCCGGCCCCGAGATAGGCGTTGCCAGTACGAAGGCGTTTACGGCGCAGCTTGCCGTGCTCACAATGATCGCGTTGAAAATTGCAAAAGAAAAGGGATCGATCGACCAGAAAAGGTTCATGCATCTGTTGAATGAACTGCACGACGTTTCCGACAAGGTGAAGATCCTTCTCGAATCCAATGAATCGATAAAAAAGCTGGGAATAAAATACAAAGATGCCAACAACGCGCTGTACCTGGGAAGGGGGTACAAC
Organism: uncultured Chitinophagaceae bacterium; assembly: GCA_946885665.1. The sequence continues at coordinate 8,441 of CAMPGT010000013.1, forward strand.
TTTCCTGTGGCGCTGGAGGGCGCCTTAAAGCTTAAAGAGATCTCTTACATACATGCAGAAGGATATCCCGCAGCGGAAATGAAACACGGACCCATCGCGCTTGTCGATGAGCATCTGCCCGTGATCATCGTGGCAACAAAAGACTCTTACCACGAAAAGATCGTCAGTAACATACAGGAGATAAAAGCCAGGAAGGGAAAAGTTATTGCGGTGATTTCGGCAGGTGATGATGCGATAGCCGGCATGGCCGATGATGTGATGGTTGTTCCGGAAGCCGACGAACTGGTGGCGCCAATGGTGAGCACAATACCTTTGCAGCTACTTGCGTATCACATGGGCGTGGCCAGGGGATCGGATGTGGACAAGCCGAGGAACCTCGCGAAGAGCGTGACGGTGGAGTGAGGGGCAAAGGTGAAAGGGAGACGGGATGGTCCTCCCCCCGGTCCCTCCTTCGTCGGGACCACCCCCTCCAGAGGGGGATAGTTTTTCAGTTTTAACTTTTAAGTTTTAAGTTTTGCCCGAAGGGCAACTGCAAATCAACGATGAACCAAATCAAGAAAAATCCAGTCACCTCATTAGGATATAATTTTATCCCCCATGATAAATTAAAGGGACACGACGAATATTTTCTCCGCAACAGGCAAAACAACAACGGCATCAACTACCGCGGTCTCACCGCTTACGAGATAGAGGTCCTCGTTCGCAACCGCAACACTTCCGACAACTGGAACAATATTCTCGTGTCAAATGCTTTCAACCCCGAGCAGGTACACAACTGCAAATTTTATGGCCTGGTGCGCATCGGCAAGCTGGAACCGTACTATCTTGAGTTCAACAACCTGCGCCGGCCAGTGGGCCTGTACAACAGCACCATCATCAGTTGCGACTTCGGAGACAACGTTGTAGTGGACAACGTGAATTACATCTCCCATTACATCACCGGCAATGAGGTGATCATCGTGAATGTGAACGAACTCGCCACCACCGATTATGCAAAATTCGGCAACGGCGCCCTTAAAGACGGCGAAGCTGAATCCACCCGCATATGGCTCGAAGTGTGCAACGAAAACGGCGGGAGAAAAGTCATCCCCTTCGACGGCATGCTTCCGGGCGATGCCTACCTGTGGACACAGTTCCGCGACGACAATGCCCTGCAGTCGCGCTTTAAAGACCTTACATCGAAACGATTTGATACAAGCCGCGGTTATTATGGAATCATTGGCGACCGTACGGTGATCAAGAACTGCAAGATCATCAAAGACGTTAACATTGGCAGCGATGCCTACCTCAAAGGCGCTAATAAACTGAAGAACCTCACGGTCAACTCTTCGGCGGAGGCCACCACGCAGATCGGTGAAGGATGCGAACTGGTGAATGGCATCATTGATTATGGCTGCAGAATATTTTACGGCGTGAAGGCGGTACGTTTTTTCATGGCATCGCACTCGCAGTTGAAATACGGTGCCCGCCTCATCAATTCGTATCTCGGGAACAATTCCACGATTTCATGTTGCGAGGTACTGAACTCTTTGATCTTTCCCTTTCATGAACAACACCATAACAACTCCTTTCTTTGCGCCGCCCTGTTAAACGGGCAAACCAATATCGCAGCGGGCGCCACTATCGGATCCAATCACAATTCACGGAGCCCCGATGGCGAAATCGTTGCAGGGCGCGGCTTTTGGCCCGGATTGTGCGTGAGCCTGAAACACAATTCAAAATTTGCATCGTTCACCATACTGGCAAAGGGCGACTATCCCGCAGAGCTGAACATTCCGATTCCATTTTCATTGGTCAGCAACGACGTAACCAACGATGCCCTGCTCGTGATGCCAGGCTATTGGTTCATGTACAACATGTATGCACTTGCCAGGAATTCCTGGAAATATGCCGACCGCGACAAGCGAATCGAAAAAAAACAATCGATTGAAAACGATTTTTTGGCTCCGGACACAGTGAATGAGATCATCGACTCACTTGAACTTTTTGACATCGCAACCGGACAGTCCTGGCTCGCCAAAAACGGAACTGGGGGCAATGCCCGCGAAACCGGCAGACGATTACTGAAAAATAACGACCCGGCACTTGATGACCTTCAAATTACACTCAACCATCTGGAAAATGGTGGCAGAAAGGTGATAATATTAAAAACTCGCGAGGCCTATGCTATTTTTAGAGAGCTGCTCGTTTACCATGCCGGCAGTCTCCTCACTGCATTCATCAAAGCCAATAAAATCGAGTCATTCAAAAAACTTATTGCTGCGCTTCCTTCGCGCCTGTCGCTTGCCGAATGGAAAAACATCGGTGGGCAGTTGATCAGAAGCGACGAGATCAATAAAATGACCGCGCAGCTCAAATCCGGAAAGCTCGACAGTTGGAACGACATTCATTTATTTTATGCCAGCCAGGCAAAAAATTATCCTTTCGAGAAACTCGTTCACGCCCTTGCAGCAGTCAGGAAAGTGGAAGGCCTCTCGTTAAAGGATCCGCAGCAGCTTCGACAAATTTTAACGGCGAGCGTTGCCACCAGGAAATGGATGGTTGAGCAGATATATCAATCGCGGGAAAAGGATTACACCAACCCTTTCCGGCAAATGGTGTATGGCAACACCCGTGAAATGGAAAAAGTAGTGGGCAGCCTGGCAGAGAATCCCTTCATCCAACAAGAAAAAGAAGAACTGTCGAGATATAAGCGTTCGGTAAATGTCATCATCAAAAAATTAGGTTTATAAGATCGATCGTGTCTTATAACCAATCTTCATTACCTTTTTATAAAGCGCAATGCCGGTTGATTAAATGTTCCGGATACTTCCCGTATCCCATATATTCCCGGACTTAATTCATCAACCGGAACGGATACCAGCGAACTGCCTCTTTTGAGAGCAACAGTCATCACTTTCCTCAATGAACCCTGCGCATCAAACACAGTCAACCGCAGCCGGGCATCTTCAAGCGTTACGGCCGAAAGCAATAATGCATCGCTCACAACATTCGATCCTTCAATCGCGAACCGCCGGCTGCTTTCTTTTTCTATTTTAACCGGACGGCTCTCATGCCAGGCGATACCTGTCGACGTCTTCACCCTGACGCGGTAAAAGGAATTTATGTAGCCAGCCCTGTAAGGTAAGCTGTAGGAGTCTTGCCCTTTCAACGCAGGCACCGTTGCGCAGGTAATAAAATTCCTTCCGTCACCCGATTCCTGCAACTCAAATACTTCCGGCACTACTTCTCGCGAATCCACCTTCCACCGGAACAGCAACTGCTGCCCACTACGGACCGCCGTAAAAGCGATGGGATATAAAGGAAGCGGGTTTTCCCGGCCCATGGCACTGGCCAGTGCGAACGTTTGACTGTTCGCCGAAAACCCGCCCGCGGTTACGCTGCTAACCCAACCGTTCGAGCCTGCGCTTCCTGAATAACCTGCATTACCCGCATCGAGCCATGTTCCGCTAACCAGCCTGCCAACACGCAAATGAGAAAGGTTAGTCACTCCCCCACTGTGCGGATGAACAAACGACAGCTTCACTACTGCACTTGAACCACCGGTTGAAGTGACATTCCAATATTCCACCGCCGACACATGATGCAATCCTGCTCCCATCGTGCCGCTAAACTGACGGGGATCATCCTTGAAATATTCCACAACGAAGTTTCCGGTTGCCCGCTCGAGTCTGAGCCATCTCATCTTCATCGACCGGCCCACAGGAAACAGGAACCCTGAATTGCTAAGCCCCTCCTTCTTCAACGGTCCCTCAATTAAACTCGCATCACTAAGCGTATCTGCTTCAATGGCGCAAGTGGGCTTCAACGTAAGCAACCACTGATCGCTTGTAACGATCGGCCCCTCCTTCAGTGAAAGCTTGTAGGGTAGTGAAAGGGCAGACTTCAACAAAGTGACTCCCGGCCCGTTTTTTACGAGTGCAACGTCATTTGTGACGCTTCCCTTTAAAGACAATAATTGCGTTTGAGGATTCGCAAGCACAATCGAATGCCTGCCGAAACCGGATTCGGTAATCACTCCTCCTGTAAGCTGATTAATGTTTCCCTCGACCTGCAGTGCCATTGATTTTATGGAACTGCCGAGATTAAATGTGCCCGGTTGTTGTTCGAGATTTCCTTTGATGAAAATGGTGTCGGAAAAATTCAGTGTTAATGTAACGCCCGCATCAAGCCTGAGATCCTCCCTGATCAGCACCGGGTTGCTTCCCGATGCGGTGTAGTTGCAAGCGCCGCCGGCTGCATCAGCAGTAAGCATCAGCCGGCCAAACGTCCTTCCGCTCAACGAAATCGTTGAAGATGCAGCAGGAATATTCAATTCAAATATTCCTTTTTCGGTGCCGGCAGTGGCCGACAGCAATTGTGCGTTTGAGGCATGGCCCGACACGGTATTGTGAATATATTTCCCATTGTTATTGATCCTGACCGAGTCGGCAATAACCACAGCATTTCCTGATTTGGCGCCTGATGAATTCCTGAAAATACCGCCGCTGCTGATGACCATTCCATAACCAGGACCGGTTACCGTAAGACCCGGCCGGTAAATATTCTGCGGCGGTAATACCAATTCAATCGTTTTGCCCGTGGCCGGCGAAATAGTTATCGACCTTACCGTAACAGGCAGAGAAGGCAGCACGACGCCGTAATTTCCGGATACATATGAATTATCAAGAATGATGTTGTCCGTTGCTACAGGCAAGCGGTTTCCCGTCCAGTTCAATGCGTTGTTCCATAAATTATTTCCTGCGCCTCCATCCCATTTTTTCTGGGCAATGATGGCGTTCGCAGAAATAACGAAGGCAAATAAAATGAAATACAAATGGTGCGACATACCTGCAAGGTATCATCGCACCATTCCTTAAAACAAGGTAAAAAAACGAGAATGTTACTGTTTTATAAACCTGACCGTAGTGCTCTTTTCACCCGCAACATACCCGGTAATCTGGTACATTCCCGGTGACAATCTCGACGCATCTATCGTTACATCCTGCGATCCAACGGTGAGGGACACACTTTGTTTTTGAATAATTCTACCGGAAATATCAGTGATCAGCAGTTGCAGCGTCGCTTTCTTTCCGGAGGTGACCGCCAGTCTCGCACCCGATGTAACGACTGTAGGCATGAGGTTGCCGATTACAACACCGTCAGCACCGCCGTTCGACACCACAACAATCGAGGTGTAATTGGCTGAGCCATCCCTGTCAAGCATTTTCAGCCTGTAATAGTTATTGCCTGTAACCATGGCTTCATCAGTAAACTCATAATCGAATTGCAAGACGGTACCCGGCACCTCGCCGATCTTATTAAAGTTCACGCCATCCGATGAGCGTAACACTTCAAACATCAACGGCGTACTGTTTTCAGTTATTTTCCAATTTAATTGTGCCCTATTCTTCCCTGCATTCCTCGCCGTGAACGAAACCACTAGCGTTGGCAAGGGCACCGCCGATTCAAAGTCGATCGAGAATGCGCCAAAGGAAGATTGCGCCTCAGAACTTACTGTTCCGCTGGTTGCTGTACCCGGACTCACACTTAACCCGGTAGCACCCTGCGCGCTCACCCATGCTGTTCCATTATAGCGTGCAACGGTGAGTGTATGGCCGGCCAGTGCCCCGGGTATGGCGCCCGGTATTTCCAACTGAACCGCAGCATCGGATCCGCTGCCTATCCTTGCAATGTTCCAATAATAATTGGCAACGCCCTGCACAGGAGTCGTAAACGAACCACCATGGTTGCTGTTCACAAAATTACCTTCAAACGTGGAGACTGAATTATCTGCAGGTATAAGCGTAACGGAACGGTATGTTGTACCTGCTCCTGTTGCCAGCAGCAATGGTTCGGCTGATGCTGATCGCCTCCTGATATTTCCGTTTACAAAGCCCGTTGCAGAAGGAGAATTCAATACAATGTTCGAAACGGAACCCGGGGTCGTGTTATTTATTGTGATGGCGTTGGCGCCTGTGCTCAGTATTCCTTTATTAGCAGTATTGAAACTTAACCTGCCGACTTGCAATGAGCTCGACAGGGAAACACCGGCAGCATTATTGATCCTGAGCGTTACCTGGTTGCCCGCATTGTCGAATGTTCCGCTATGTGAATAAATGGTTTGCGCCGTGGTACCGTTCATCTCTATCACGAACAGATCACCGGTTTCATTAACAACCGTTGATGATGATGAGAATGTTCCTGCAGTGTGCTGGATATTTCCCTTCACAAATAAAACGGTTGGTTGCGCAGTTACGTTCGTGCTCGACTGCAGGTCGAGGCTGGTGCCGTTGGCGATCACATTGCCTTCAACATATAAATAGCTGGGCATGTCATTCCCATCGTGCGCCACGGTAACTACAGAATTACCCTGTACATCGAGATTGCCTTTTATAATGGCGTACCTATCCGGCAACGAAGACGTAGCATAATAATTGATGAGTACCAGCTCCGTATTGTTTGTATTCAGGATTCTTAAGTTTCCTTCGATCGTAATATTGAACAGTGATAAATAAACGGGCCCGGCGTCATTGGTTTGATTCGGGCAATCATAGGTAAGATTGCCAACTGATGCGTCTTCCAGAACGGTCACCCAGGAGTCAATGTTCCCTGTAATGTTTATATCAGAACCTGCATCATAATTTGCAGGTGGAATAAGCGGTCCGTTTGACTGAAGATTTAGCGCGGAGCCCGCATCAAAAACAAGATAGTCATTTGCTGTCAGCTCATTTGGAAGAAGGAACCCATCACTCGCTACCGTAATCGATCCGCCGCTATTTATGTTTAACCTTGTATTAAAACCCGTTGTGCCAAGGTCGAAAGACGCAATGGCATTGTCATTAACATCTCCCGTAAAATACCAGGTACCATCCACCTCACCCAATGCATCGCCGGCAAACGCCATCCAAAAGGCCGTATTGGTAACTGCACCGCTTTCGAGGGTACAACCCGCCGAAATTTTCAAACCGGGATTACCGGCGTTGCTACTGGCTACAGTTGGTACGGTCAACGCCGCCCGTGGCGATAATTTTAACATACTTGCCCGTTCCGGTAACAGAAAGGCTGTTGATCGAAACACTGGCATTCAGTGTAACCGTTGCATCATCGTTGAAAATAACGTTAGCTGTAGATGCGGAAGGAAAATCGATAGCAGGACCACCGCCGCTGGTATGCGACCAGTTGGAATTATCGTTCCAGTTATCATTTGGAGATCCTATCCAATAATAATCCTGGGAAAATCCGCGTAGGGAAAGGGACGAACATACTACAAGGAGTACGTATAATTGTTTCATACTGTACAGTTTGATCCGGTCTGCACAGGAAAAGAGGATTCGGTTGTTAGTCTTTAAAAGGAACTTAATGGAGAGTTGGGGCCAAAATACACAACAAAGATTTAGAATGCAAGTATATGAGGGAAATTATTAGTTGATGAGCCGGTTGCCGGCCGTTTATTTTTTACGAAAGAAAATACGGATGGGCACGCCCGTAAATTTGAATTTCGACCGTAACTGCTTCTCCAGGTAATTTTTATAAGGCTCCTTAATGTCATCCGGCTGGTTGCTGAAAAATGCAAACGACGGAACATGTGTGGGTAACTGCGTGATGTATTTAATATTAACGGGGTTCCCCCTAACGGCAGGCGGACGGTACGCCTCGATGGCTTTCAGCATCACGTCATTCAATTTCGAGGTGGGCACTACGCGTTGACGGTTTTCGTAAACTTCCAGTGCGGTCTCGATCACCTTGAATATCCTGGTTTTTTCCTGTGCTGAAATAAACAAAATGGGAACGTCCGTAAAAGGCGCGAGTCTTTCCTTCAACACGTTCTCAAATTGCACCGCTGTGTTGGTTTCTTTCGGTATCAGGTCCCATTTGTTTACCAGCACCACCACGCCTTTTCCTTTTTTGACGGCCATCGAAAAGATGTTCAGGTCCTGTGCAGTGATGCCTTTTTCGGCGTCCAGCATCAACAGGCAGATATCGGTTTCATCCATCGCCTTGATGGCACGGATCACCGAATAAAACTCAAGATCTTCATGGACCTTTGTTTTGCGCCGGATACCCGCGGTATCAATCAGGATAAATTCTTTCTTAAATAATTTATAATGCGTGTGAATGGTGTCGCGCGTGGTGCCTGCGAGATCGCTTACAATGGTGCGTTCCTGGCCTACCAGCGCGTTGAGCAGCGATGATTTGCCCACATTTGGCTGGCCGATGATCGCGATCTTCGGAAGCGAGGCCAGCTCCCCGGTTTCTTCGGATGTTTGTTCGGTGATAAGGTCCGCCACCGCATCGAGCAATTCTCCGGTGCCGCTGCCGGTCATGGCCGAGATGAAGAAAATGTTTTCGAACCCGAGCCCGTAAAATTCTGTTGCTTCGAGCAGCCTTGTGTGGTTATCCACTTTGTTGACGGAAAGAAACACGGGTTTGGAAGTTCTTCTCAGCACATCGGCCATTGACACATCGAGGTCGGTGATGCCGGTTGCCGCATCTACAACAAAGATCAGCGCGTGCGCCTCCTCGACGGCCACCAGCACCTGCTTGCGGATCTCTCTTTCGAATACGTCTTCACTTTGCGGTACGAAACCGCCTGTGTCGATCAGGTTGAAATTTTTACCGTTCCAGTCGGCTATGCCATACTGCCTGTCGCGGGTAACGCCGCTGGTGTCGTCAACAATGGCTTTTCGCTGACCCAGCAGGCGGTTAAAGAACGTGCTTTTGCCAACGTTGGGTCTTCCTACAATTGCTACAGTAAATCCGGCCATAAAGTAATTTCTACCCTGTAAAGAAATGTATAATTAATAAATGTTGTGTCAGTGATATCCGTATTCTCTGAGCATCAGGTCGTTGTCGCGCCACTTGGGACGCACTTTTACAAAAAGCTCAAGAAATACCTTTTGCTGAAGGAACGCCTCAATGTCTTTACGCGCCTCCGTTCCAAGCTGCCTGATCATTTTTCCCTTTTCTCCCAGGATGATGCCTTTTTGCGTTTCGCGTTGTACAATCACATCCGCAGCAATCTTAATAAGCGTGGATTTCTGCTTAAATTCATTGACGATCACGGTGGTGTGGTAAGGAATTTCTTCCTCATACAAATAGAATATCTTCTCCCTGATCATTTCGGCAACAAAGAATTTCGTGGGCAGATCGGAAAGTTCATCGCCCGCAAAGAAAGGTTCGCCCTCGGGAAGATATTTCACCACAGTGTTCACCAGGTCGCCCGCTGCAGGGGCGTATAATGCTGAAATCGTTTTTACGTCGGTGGCATACGGCCTGGCTTTAAAAAACTCTTCTGCTTCTCTTACTTTCTGATCGCTGGCCCGGTCGATCTTGTTGATGATCACAATTCCGGGCACTTTAATGCCGAGAGAAACAAATACCTCGTCGGCCTCCCGGAGATTTTCATTGACATCCACGAGAAAAATTGCCACGTCGGCATCTTCGATGGCTGTTTTTACCGCGTCCATCATTTTTTGATGCAGCTTGTATTTCGGCTCTATGATACCCGGGGTATCTGAGAAGATGATCTGGAAATCTTTTTCGGTGATGATGGCTTTGATCCGGTGTCTCGTCGTTTGCACTTTAGGTGAAACGATAGCCAGCTTTTCGCCTGTGAGGGCATTCAGCAGGGTGCTCTTCCCCGCGTTGGGCCTTCCAAAAATGCTGACGAATCCTGATTTCATGAGAGCCGCAAATTACATTAACGCCTGCGGTACCCGCAGACCTGTTCAAAATAAAAAAGGTTCCTTACGGAACCTCTTGTTGCGAAGGGAGGGTTCGAACCTCCGACCTTCGGGTTATGAGCCCGACGAGCTACCGCTGCTCTACTTCGCGATGTGGATGGCAAATGTACGACAAGCCAGCCGCCCCACCAAATTCATTAACTCTTCTTTCTGATATTACTTGCGCCGCTCGTCCTGATGTCGCCTATCATACCTGTTCCCCTGTAATCGATCGTAGTAGCTCCCGAAGCTTCTGCATTCAGCACTTTATTAACGGTGATTTTGATATCCGATGCACCGCTGGCATCGATCCTGCAGTTTTCAGCCGCCAGGTCGTAACCCTTAAAATGCGAAGCGCCACTGGCCTCGATATTCACGTCACCGGCGCTTCCGCCCACCACAACATCCGAAGCGCCACTGAGATCGAATTTCAGCGACCCGGTATTTACCTTGCCCTTGAAGTCGCTTGCCCCGCTGAGGCCAATGACCAGTTCCCTGCTGTCGAGCACTCCGTTAACGGTTACATCGCAGGCGCCCGAAGCAACAATCCTGTCAAGCTGCTTCGCCGATACATACACCCTCGCCTTCCTGTTATTTCCCCAGCGCCACCGCTTTTCCTCGTACCATATCTTCAGCACACCGTTTCTCACCTGTGTTTTGATGGCTGCCCTGTTCTCATCGCCCTCTGCGCTCACCGCAACTGAATTTTCATTGCCCTGCGAAATTTGCAGGTCAATCGCGCTGGATACGTCAATCGCGTGGAAATCACCCACATCGCGGAGTTGCGCATCCTTGTCGTGAAAAACTACTTTTGGTTCCTGCGCCCGGGCCAACAGCGCCCCTGATAACAGCAGTAATGGCAAAACGATATACTTCATCCTGAATGTTTTTTGTAAGACGCTAAGCTCAAGAATAATGTTACAGCATTTGTAATGTTTTTAATCACTAACTTTGCCCTGCTTTTCATTAAGCAGCTTCAGATTCCCGGGGTGCTTTTCCGCCTGAGGGCGGGATCGCTGAGATGATACCCGTTGAACCTGCCAGGGTAATGCCTGCGAAGGGAGAATGTTTCGCTTCATTGTCATGGTATGAATAGGTGTCTCCGGAGAGGATGTCGCTGGTTATTTAATTAATCAGATCATGACAAAGTTTATCACGTCAATACTATTTTTTCTGCCGCTGTTTTTGGCCGCACAAACAGATTCTGTCCCACTCAATGAAGATTCGTTGAGAAGAAGCGCGCTCTTCCTCGAACCTGTTGAAGTGATAGCCATAAGGGCCAGTGAAAACGCACCCTTTGCCAAAACCACCATCACCAGTGCAGCTATCAAAAGTTCCAACCTCGGGCAGGACCTTCCTTTCATCCTTAACCAAACGCCGTCGGTTGTCATCAACTCCGACGCGGGTAACGGTGTGGGCTATACGGGCATCCGCATCCGCGGATCGGACGCCACGCGCATCAACATGACCATCAACGGCATTCCCTACAACGATGCGGAATCGCAGGGACTGTTTTTCGTGAACCTGCCCGATCTCGCTTCGTCGGTAAGCGACATCCAAATTCAACGCGGCATCGGCACCTCATCCAACGGCGCCGGCGCGTTCGGCGCCTCCATGAACTTCAGCACCAACGAAGTGAACCTCGACGCCTACGGCGAGCTCAATAACAGCGCGGGTTCATTCAACACCTGGAAGAATACAGTAAAAGCAGGGTCGGGCCTTATCAACGGACATTTCACCGTTGACGCACGCCTTTCAAAAATATCCAGCGATGGCTTTATCGATCGCGCCACTACCGACCTTTCCTCTTTTTATGTTTCCGGCGCCTACATAACAGATAATACGTCCATCCGCGTCAATGTGCTGTCGGGTAAAGAAAGAACCTACCAGGCCTGGAACGGCATACCCGAAGCCGACCTGCACAATAACCGCCGCGCCAACTATTCGGGAACAGAAAAACCCGGTGAGCCGTACGACAATGAAACCGACAATTACCAGCAGGATCATTACCAGCTCTTTTTCAATCACCGGTTCAGCGACGATCTCTCTTTCAATACCGCCTTCTTCCTGACAAAAGGGAAGGGCTACTATGAAAATTATAAAGCCGGCGAATCGTATGCAGATTATGGGCTCTCCGATTTTATTATTGGTAACGATACGCTGGCCCAAACCGATCTTGTGCGCCGCTTGTGGCTCGACAATGATTATTTTGGGCAGATATTGTCGCTGCGATACAAACATTCACGTGGCCTGCTCACCGTTGGCGGCGGATGGAACCGCTACAACGGTAAGCACTTTGGAGAGGTAACGTGGGCGCAGGCCGGATTTCCTGTCAACTTCCGGTGGTACGACCTGCGGTCAAAGAAAACTGACGTTAACGCCTATGCGAAATATGAATACCGCATCGCTACCGGCCTTCAATTATTTGGTGACCTCCAGTATCGCGACGTCGTGTACAACCTCGGCGGCTTCAGAGACAACCCCACCCTTTTCATCAATAACCATTATCATTTCGTCAACCCAAAACTCGGCATCACGTACAACTTCGACCGTACACGGATGTACGCATCCTATGCCTTTGCCTCGAAGGAACCCAACAGGGATGATTTTGAAGCAGGGGCCGAACAGCAGCCGGAGCCAGAAAAAATGCACGACATAGAAGCCGGCATAGAAACGAAATTCAACCGTTATTCCTGGTCGGCGAATGTGTACTACATGAAATACCGCGACCAACTGATTCCAACAGGAAAGATCAACGACGTGGGCGCTTATACGCGTATTAACATACCCGACAGTTACCGTGCCGGCATCGAGTTGCAGGGCAGCGTCACCCTTGCAAAATGGCTGGCCTTTTCCGCGAACCTGGCGCTTAGCCGCAACAAGGTGCAGAACTTTACGGAGTATTACGACGATTATGATAACGGCGGGCAAAAATCGGTTTACCGTGGTTCGACCGACATAGCGTTTTCGCCATCAGTGACAGGAGGAGCAGGCATCAGCATCGAGCCTTTTGAAAATGCGCGTATCGCCCTTTTGTCGAAGTATGTGAGCCGGCAGTATCTCGACAACACGTCGATGAAAAGCAGGAGCCTTGATCCTTATTACGTGCAGGACGCAAGGGTGAGCTATTCGCTGCCCAACAGGTTGTTTAAGTCAACCGATCTCATACTGCAGGTGAATAATGTTTTCAATAAAAAATATGAAGCGAATGGCTACACTTTCAGCTACCTGTACGACGGAAGTTTGACGACTGAAAACTTTTACTTCCCGATGGCGGGCACCAATTTTATGTTCGCTGTAAATATCGGGTTATGATAAACTCTGCCACCCGACCATGCCGCCGGCAAGATTTTTTACATTGGTAAAACCCATCATCTCGAGGTACATGCAGGCCTGCAGGCTGCGGTTACCGCTCCGGCAGTAGAAAACAATCTCCTGGTCCTTCAGCCCCTCGATTTCATCCGTTTCCATGCCCTGTATTTTAGCGAGTGGAAGGACGATGCCGCCAATATTAAATTCAACGTGTTCGTCGGGCTCGCGAACATCAACAAGATGTATTTCTTCTCCTGTTTGCAATCTTGAACGCAATTCTGCTGCGGATATATTTTCCATGTCGGTTAAAAAGAATTTTGGGTGGTAGAATCGGTTTGCCTTTGCGGCTTTTCTTTGCTCAGCCATAGATCTATGGTTTGGCCGGGCCTGATCCTGTTCATGCGGTTATCGTATGTGTACCTTTCGGGGCTCTGCCTGTAAACATACCCTTCCTCGGTGTTTTTCACATCGGGATCGGGAACAACTGCGCCCGGGCTGAGGCCGGTCGCCTGCAGCAGCATCATTGCTTCGTTGTAGGTTAACGAGAAAAGATCAGGTACATTAAACTCATCGCGCCCGAGGCCGCTGCCGAGCACCAGCAGGATGGCACTACCCATGCTGATCTTTGTGCCGGGTTTTATTCGTTCACCATCATACTGCTGCTCGAGAACCGAATTCTTGGCAAAATCGGGCCGAAAGACAGTGTCCTTCAGCTTTAACCCGTATTGTTTCAGCACCAGTTGCGCAGTGCGGAAGCTCATCCCTTCCAGGTTGGGCATTTCGATGGCCGGCGGCACGGCCCTGTTGATGGTCAGGTAAACCACCCTGTTTTCTTTCACCACCGCATCCGCTTCGGGGAACTGCCTGAGCACCGAAAGCGGCGCGGCCGTATCGGAATAGATCGAGTCCTGGATCTGAATTTCAAATCCCTGGTCCTTAAGTATTTTTTCGGCCTGGCCAAGCCTGAGATTCATCACCGAAGGGATGGTAAGACTCTTTCCGTGCCGGGTGAAGTAATCGAGTGACAACAAGAAAAGAAAGAGTAGAATGAAAACCAGCACCAGTGCAAACAATACATTTATCCACAGCGGTTTTCCGGTAATGAATCTGAACATAGCTCCAAATGTAATAAAGAATTATTTGTGTTTACGGGAGAGTGCATCTTCAATTAATGCAGTATAAAACTCCTTGAGTGTCAACCCATTCGCTTTAACCTGCTGGGGCACGATGCTCGCTTCGCTCTGTCCGGGCACCGTGTTTATTTCGAGAAGGAAGGGCTGCCCGGCCTGTTCGTTGTAAATGAAATCAATGCGGACCACGCCGCGGCAGTTGAATACCTGGAACACTTTTTTGGCGGTGGCCCTGATTTTTTCCGCAATTTCTTCGCTTACCCCGGCAGGGGTTATTTCCCTGCTCATGCCTTCGTACTTGGCCTCAAAATCAAAAAAATCGTTTTTAGAGATCACTTCCGTGATGGGCAGCACGGTGATCCCTTTGACGGACCTGTAAACGCCCACAGTGAATTCCCTGCCCGGGATCAGCTCTTCCACGAGTACCTGCGTATCTTCTTTGAAGGCCTTGTCGAGTGCCGCAGGTAACTCTTCGACAGCATTTATCTTGCTCATGCCAATGCTGGACCCGCCGTTGTTGGGCTTCACAAACACCGGAAATTTCACCTGGGCGGCAATTTCATCTGCGGTTAGCCGCGCATCGCTGAACAGGTGAACAGACTTTGCTGTGGGTATGCCCGCCATCGCGGCGACGGCCACCGTGTACCGTTTATTGAACGTGATGGCAGACGTTGCGGCGTCGCAAGACGTGTAAGGTATGTTGTGAAGGTCAAGAAAGCCCTGCAGTTTGCCATCCTCGCCGGGTGTGCCGTGGATGCCGATCAGCACGGCATCAAACCAAATTTTTTTTCCGGTAAGCAGTATGGAAAAATCGTCTTTGTCAACCTGTACCTTTCCATTTTCATATTCGTACGTCCAACCTTCGGGCCTGACGTCGATCGTATATACATCAAATTTTTCCCTGTCGAGGTTTTTCTCGATCGTCACTGCGCTTTTATAGGAGATGACGGACTCGGAAGAATAGCCACCTGTTACAAACGCGATAACTGGTTTTGCACCCATGGATCAAAGGTGGAGTTTTTCTTTCTTTGCCAAAAGCTCGTCCACTGTTTCCCTGTACATTTCGTCGGGTACGCAGCAATCAACCGGGCAAACCGCCGCACACTGCGGCTCTTCATGAAAGCCCTGGCACTCTGTGCATTTATTAGGAACGATATAGTAAGTATCCACTGCAATGGGCGCATTGCGTTGGCTCGCGTCAACCATAGTGCCATCCATCAACACATACGTGCCCTTCACCGTTGTGCCATCCGACATGGCCCATTCCACTCCTCCTTCATAGATGGCATTATTCGGGCACTCCGGTTCACATGCCCCGCAATTAATACATTCGTCTGTTATTTTTATAGCCATAATGTGACGGATTTTATGAATTGATTCCGTTTACTTTTGCACAACAAATATACAATGAACTGGCCATGAATAAAGATCAACGCATTGATTTACTGAAAAAGCTGGGCGAATTTATTTTATCGGCCGACGAGCAATGGGAAATGGCCAAAGAGAAAGCATCGTACGAAAATGCGTGGTTCCTGCCCGAATTTATTCAATACCAACTGAATCATATTGCCGGCGAATACCTTGCTCCACATAAAATAGCAACCTGGACCGGCAAGTATGACATCCCGGTTAATCTTCAATCGCCAAAAAATGTGGGTGTGGTAATGGCCGGTAATATTCCACTGGCGGGGTTTCACGACTTCCTTTCGATATTTATTTCGGGGCACCGGCAAACCATAAAACCTTCGTCGAAAGACAGTGTGCTGATGGTCGAAATCATTAAAAAGCTCACCGCCTGGGATGCGGACGTTTCATCGATGGTGTCGCTGGCCGACCGGCTCGCGGGCTGCGACGCGTACATCGCCACCGGCAGCAACAACTCATCGAGGTACTTCGACTATTATTTCAGTAAGTACCCACACATCATACGACGCAACCGCACGTCGGCCGGCATCCTTACCGGCGATGAAAGTGCCGCCGATCTCGAAGCGTTTGCGGACGACGTGCATCTTTATTTTGGCCTCGGTTGCAGGAACGTTACAAAGTTATATGTGCCGAAAGACTACGACTTTTTACCCCTCCTCGATGCATTCAAAAAATATGGATGGCTCGCCGACCAAAGCAAGTATAAAAACAACTACGACTACCAGTTGGCCGTCATGATGATCAACAAGGTGCAATACATGACCAATGGCTCGCTGCTGCTCCAGGAAAACCATGGCATGTTTTCACCCATCAGCCTCCTGAATTATGAGCATTATGCAGATGAACAGCAGGTTTACCGCGACCTCGAAGGTAACCCGGACGTCCAGTGCGTTGTTGGCAGAAAGGCGATTTCGTTTGGGAAGGCACAACGGCCCGCGCTGAATGATTATGCAGATAAGGCAGATACCCTGCAATTCTTGCTGGATTTATGACGAAGACAAACTAATTTTGACATTGATCTACGAAGACCTTAGTAAAACAATTGTTAAACTGAACGGGTGGTACAGCTATTGTGGGCGATAGATCGTTTATTTGTTGCACAGGCATGTATTTTGTCAAACTATTAAATAATTCATTATAATCAAGAACTACATATGAAAATCAGCAACACACTTGCCGTGATCGCTTTAAGTGCGGCAACTTCGCTGGGAACGGTTTGGGGCTATAATAAGATAGTCAACAGTGACCAAACTTACGTCTATCCACAATCTGATTCAGGAAAGGCGCCGGCCAACTACGCCGGCTTCAAAGGTGTAGACGGGGCCAATGTCCTTGTGGATTTTACACCAGCAGCGTCTGCAGCGATCCCCGCAACGGTGCATATCAAAACAAAAACAACGCGCACAGTGAGCAATAATCTTCCCAGGAGGAGTCCCTTCGAGGATCTGTTCGACCTCGACATGGGCGATCTTTTCGGCGACAGGATGCGTTCGCTTCCGCAGATGGCTTCAGGTTCGGGCGCCATCATCAGTGAGGATGGCTACATCGTTACCAACAATCACGTAATTGACGGAGCAGATGAGATCACCGTTACGCTCAGCAACAGGCGGTCGTTCACGGCCAAGCTGGTGGGCACGGATCCAAGCAGCGACATAGCCGTATTGAAAATTGATGCGAAGGGCCTGCCGTTCATGCTTTACGGCAATTCGGACGAGGTGAAGATCGGACAGTGGGTGCTGGCTATCGGCTATCCGCTCAATCTTGAAGCGACCGTTACCGCCGGTATCGTGAGCGCAAAGGGAAGGACACTGGAAATCAACAGGAGGCAAAGCAATACGCCTGTTGAATCGTTCCTGCAAACTGATGCAGCCGTAAACCCCGGCAACAGTGGCGGCCCACTGGTAAATACAGATGGCAAGCTGATCGGTATCAATTCGGCCATCGCTTCGCCTACCGGATCCTATGCAGGCTATTCGTTTACCATCCCGGTGAATATTGTGAAGAAGATCATTGCCGACATCATGAAATTCGGGACCGTTCAGCGTGCGTACCTGGGTATTCAGTACCCACGTGAAGGTCTGAGCTCAGAACAGAAGAAGGAAAGCGGCATACCAGAAAACACTGATGGCGTTTATGTGATGGACGTACCGAAAGATGGTGCCGCCTACGCTGCGGGCATCAAGAAAGGAGATGTAATCGTTGCCATCAATGAAGTGCCCATTACCAGCGGTGCAGAAATGGTTGGCCAGATAGCCACCTTCAGACCGGGCGACAAGATTTCGATAACTTACAAGCGCAACGGTAAAGAGATCACTTCGAAGGTGACCCTGCGCAACAGCACAGGCACCGAGGAACTCGTTAAGTCATCCATTGTCCAAAAACTGGGCGCCGACCTGGCAACGCTCAGCAAGGAACAGGCCGATGAACTCGGCGTTTCGGGTGGAGTTGAGATAAAGGCGATCGGGGCAACGGGCCTCCTGAGCAAAGTGAGGGTTAGCGAAGGATTTGTGATACTGAAAGCCAATAACCAGAAAGTAAATTCGGTAGATGATTTTAAAAAGGTACTGGAAAGTGCGGGCAGCAGTGTGAAGGTGGAAGGCATCTACCCGGGATATGAAGGCGTGTATAACTTTGTGTTGAATTTGGATAGTGTGAGATAATCACAATTTTTCAAACACCAAATAACTCCAGGGCTCCATCAGTAGTTTACTTATTGATGGAGCCTCGTAGTTTTTACCCGTAAATACTTCTTTGTACATCCCCGAAACGAGGGACTCTTCAAAATGAACGTCCTGCTGGTGCGGACAAAGATTCAACACCACCACTATTTGCTTAAGCCGCGAAACCTTTAAAAACGCCAGCATTTTTCTATCCGAATTCGTGGTGAGCATCAGTACCGTTGTGGGCTCGTCGCCAAACGCATTGCGCAGGTCGAGAAGCGTTTTATAAAACTGATGAAGCTCGGGCCGCGCGCTCCATTCAATCGTGTCCCTCTCAAAAAATTGCAGTCTTTTTTTATTGGGAAGCTCTTGTCCGCTGTAGACCATCGGAATACTGTTCCATGTGCACGCAAGCACGGCGAAGGGCAGCACGGCGTCACCGTATTTTTCATATTCGGTGCCGTTCCAACTGTTTTCATCATGATTGGAAGTAAAGAACAGGTAATTGGTTTGCGGCAGTTTTTTACGCTGGTATTCTGCGAGGGCGGATGTAAGATCGCTGATCGGCAGTTTTTGCCTGATGTAATTTTCCGTAATATGCATCCAGTTCCAGGCGTAGCTGCAATCGAACACATACTGGTAGTTCGCATGTTCGGTTTCTGCCAGCCAATACAATTGTTTTATCTTATCGAGGTGCTGCCTTGCCTGTCGCCAAAAATCGAGCGGTACAAGATGTGCCATGTCGCAGCGGAAGCCATCAATATTACATTCCTTCACCCAAAATTCCATGCCCGCCAGCATTGCCCGCCTCATCGCATGATCGTAGTAATTGAGGTCAATAACATCCGTCCAGCCGTTGTTGTCGTAGAATTGGCCCTGTGCGTTCCTTTTATAAAATTCAGGATGTGTGGTGGTCCACACATGGTCCCAGCTTGTATGATTGGCCACCCAGTCGATCAGCACTTTGAATCCCGCGTCATGTGCCTTTTTAACGAGCATTTTGAAATCGTGCACGGTGCCGAATTCGGGGTTGGTTTCGGTATAGTTCGATATGGAATAGTAGCTGCCGAGCGTACCAAGCCTTTTTTCGATGCCTATGGGTTGTACAGGCATGAACCAAAGTACCTTAACGCCCATGTCGCGCAGGCGGGGCAGTTCTTTTATAAATGATTTGAAAGTGCCTTCTTTGGTGTATTGCCGCAGATTTACTTCATACACGTTCGTGTTCAGCGACCAGCGCACCGGCTCGAAGTGATAGTTCATACTTACAAGGTACGGAAGGTAGTTCGTACCTTTACATCGTGTATGAAATCATTCAACGTTCCTACAACATACCGCAGTCCACTGATCAGTGCGATCAAAAACAAAAGAAAGCAGGCAGATAAGCTGAAGAAAGATTTGTCGCCGACTCTTCTCGACCTCGGACCTGTAAAAATTTTCCTGGCGCGTCATTTTGGTTTTTGCTATGGCGTGGAAAATGCCATTGAAATTTCGTTTCGCACCGTTGAAGAGAACCGCGATAAAAGAATTTTTTTGTTGAGCGAAATGATTCACAATCCGCAGGTAAACGCGGACCTTACAAAAGAAGGCGTAAGGTTTTTGCAGGACACCGGCGGCCGTCAGTTGATAGAATTTGATGAGCTGAAAGAAAATGACATCGTTTTGATCCCTGCATTCGGCACAACGCTGCAGATTGAAAAGGAACTTCGCGAAAGAGGTATCAAGATAGAAAAATACAACACCACCTGCCCTTTCGTTGAAAAAGTATGGAACCGCAGCGAGCAGATCGCACGCAAGGGATACAGCATCATCATTCACGGCAAACCCAAACACGAGGAAACACGTGCCACCTTTTCGCACGCCAGCTACAATGCACCGAGCATCATCATCAACGACATGGATGAAGCAAAGGTGCTGGCACATTACATCACCGGAGCGTTACCCGCCGAAACTTTCTATGAGAAGTTTGATGGCAGATATTCGCAAGGCTTCGAGGTACAAAACGACCTGCAACGCATTGGCGTAGTAAATCAGACGACACAACTAGCCACCGACACACAGGCCATCGCCGACTTTCTCAAAAAAACGATGAAGGAGCATTACCGGCTCGATGATGAACACATCGGCGAACGGTTTGCCGACACGCGAGACACACTGTGCTACGCAACAAACGACAACCAGGGAGCGGTTACGGCATTGCTCAACACCCGCGCCGACCTGGCCATAGTGGCCGGCGGATATAACTCGTCCAACACTACCCACCTGGTGGAACTGTGCGAACAAAAACTGCCGGTGTATTTCATCAACTCCGCAGACAAAATACTATCGAAACATAATATACTCCACTACGATTTTCATAAAAAGCAGGAAATACTTACCAGTGGCTACCTGCCGGAAAAAGAGGAAATAAAAATATTGATGACCAGTGGCGCTTCATGCCCCGATGCCGTTGTGGAAAACATCATCCGGAAGGTCGCTTCGTTTTTTGAAGCAGAGGAAAGGCTCGCGGAATATATCGTATGATCAGAGGAGCTTGAATCCTTCCAGGAACTTCGTGTTGAAATTGCCCTTGCAAAAGTCTTCGTTCTTCATCAACTGCTGGTGAAAGGGGATCGTTGTTTTAATTCCTTCGATTACATATTCACTGAGGGCCCTGCTCATGGTGTTGATCGCCTCTTCACGTGTGCGCGCCACGGCGATAATCTTTGCGATCATCGAATCGTAAAACGGAGGGATGGTGTATCCGGCATAAACATGTGAATCGACGCGGATGCCGTGGCCACCGGGTTGGTTGAGCACTGTTATTGTGCCTGGTGAGGGCCGGAAGTCTGAATAAGGATCTTCAGCATTGATACGGCACTCGATGGCGTGCCCCTGGGGTTCGTAATCCACTCCGCTGATGGACTCGCCCGCGGCTATCTTTATTTGCTCCTTGATAAGATCGAAGTTGGTCACTTCCTCCGTAACGCAATGTTCCACCTGGATGCGGGTGTTCATCTCCATAAAATAAAAGTTCCTGTGCTTGTCAACCAGGAACTCTATCGTGCCCACACTTTCATAGCCGATCGCTTCGGCAGCTTTTTTGGCCGCCTCGCCCATTTTGAAGCGCAGTTCGGGCGTCATGAAAGGCGAGGGAGACTCTTCCACCAGCTTTTGGTGCCTGCGCTGGATGGAGCAATCCCTTTCGCTGAGGTGGCACACCTTGCCGTAGCGGTCGCCGGCAATCTGAATTTCAATGTGCCGCGGCTCTTCCACGAATTTCTCCATGTAGATGCCATCGTTCTTGAAGGATGCGGCGGCCTCGTATTTTGCCGTTTCGTAGTTTTTTTCCATTTCGGACTCTTCCCACACCACGCGCATACCCTTTCCGCCACCGCCGGCCGTTGCTTTCAGGATGACGGGATAACCCACTTCCTTTGCCAGGCTTTTGGCTTCGTCAACGCTGCTGAGAAGTCCCTCGCCCCCGGGTATTACCGGAACGCCGGCTTTGATCATCGTTTCCTTGGCGGTCATCTTATCGCCCATGGCCCGTATTTGGGCAGGCGTAGGCCCGATAAATTTGATATTGTGCTCGCCGCATATCTCTGCGAACTTGGCATTTTCGGCGAGAAAGCCGTAGCCGGGGTGTATCGAGTCGGCGTTGGTGATTTCCGCAGCCGCCATGATATGCGGGATGTTAAGATAGGAATCGGTGCTGGCCGGTTTCCCGATGCAAACCGCCTCGTCGGCGAACTTTACATGCAGGCTGTCTTTGTCGGCTGTTGAATATACTGCTACGGTTTTAATGCCCATCTCCTTACACGTGCGGATAACCCGTAAGGCTATCTCCCCCCTATTGGCAATCATTACTTTTTTAAACATGCTTCAAATGTCGTTTGTTTGACTGATTCCTTAAGCCGGATCTACAAGGAACAAAGGCTGGTCGTATTCAACCGGCGAGGCGTCGTCGGCCAGCACCTTTACGATGCGGCCCTTTACCTCGCTTTCTATTTCGTTGAACAATTTCATTGCCTCGATAATGCAAACCACTTTTCCCGGGGTGATCTCGTCGCCAATTTCCACGAACGGCGGCTTACCCGGGGACGAGCTGCGGTAGAATGTGCCGATCATAGGGCTCTTGATGGTGATAAGGTTGTCTGCCTGTGCCTCTGCTGCCGATTTTGGTTTTTCCGGCGAAGATGTGGGTGAAGGCGGCGGCGCAGGTGCTTGTTGTATTTGTGATGGATATGCCTGGAGTGTTTGTGGAGCTGCAATT
>CAMPGT010000014.1 GCA_946885665.1 uncultured Chitinophagaceae bacterium
GCCAAGGCAAAGAGCCCGGCGTATCCCCCGCTGGCGGGGGCGACGTAACAGGAATTTCCGGCACCGGCCAAGGCAAAGAGCCCGGCGTATCCCCCGCTGGCGGGGGTGGCGCGGAGCGCCGGGGGTGGACCCTAAGCATCTGGGGCATCAGCGCCACCATCGGCAACCTCGACGAGGCGCGCCGCGTGCTGCTCGCACCACTAAGCAACCAACCCTCCTTCCTCGTAAAAGCGAACATCCCAAAACCCATCGAAGTCATTTCTGTCTTTCCCGAAGAAATAGAAAAATATCCCTGGGCCGGTCACATGGGACTGAAATTGGTGCACCATGTCATCAACATCATCAACAACAGCCGCACCACGCTCATCTTCATCAACACGCGCGGCATGAGCGAAACCTGGTATCAAACGCTCCTAAGAGAATGCCCCGACCTGGCCGGGGCCATCGCACTGCATCACGGCTCGATCGATATGGAAATGCGCACGTGGGTAGAAGAATCACTGCACAGCGGACTCCTAAAAGCGGTGGTATGCACCGCGAGCCTCGACCTGGGCGTTGACTTCAGGCCCGTAGAAACCGTGATACAGGTAGGATCCCCGAAAGGTGTGGCGCGCTTCCTGCAACGGGCGGGACGAAGCGGCCACCAACCCGGCCAGGTGAGCCGCATCTATTTTCTTCCCACACATTCCCTGGAACTCGTGGAAGCGGCGGCGCTGAAAGCGGCGAAAGACATCAACTTCATCGAGAGCCGCGATCCACGCATGCTTTGCTTCGACGTGCTCATCCAATACCTGTGCACGCTCGCCGTTTCTGATGGCTTCAGGCCCGAAGATATATTACCGGAGATACGCTCAACACATTGCTTCAGCGACATCACCGACGATGAATTCAATGAAATATTGTATTTCATCACCTCGGGAGGCTCGGCACTGCAACAGTATGATGAATTTAAAAAAGTCGAAATCATCGACGGCCTTTACAAGATCACCAGCCGAAGAATCGCCATGCGCCACCGCATGCACATCGGTACGATCGTGAGCGATCCGATGCTGAAAGTAAAATTTTTCAGCGGAGGTTATGTGGGCATGATAGAAGAATGGTTCATTTCCCGCCTGCAAGCGGGTGATGTTTTTACCCTGGCAGGACGTGTGCTCGAATTCATGATGATCAAGGACATGACGGTGCTCGTGAAAAAATCGTCCGCTAAGAAGTCAATGGTACCGAGCTGGCAGGGAGGCAGAATGCCGTTGTCGGCAAACCTCGGTATTATGCTGCGAAAAAAATTCAGCGAGGCACACGCCGTTGTCGAAAACGATCTCGATACCGACATTGAAATAAAAGTGCTCAAGCCGCTGTTCACCCTTCAGCAAAAGTTGTCGCATGTTCCTAACGAAAATGAATTGCTGATCGAACACATCGAAACAAAAGACGGCTATCATTTATTTGTCTATCCATTCGAAGGCAGGCTCGTTCATGAGGCGCTGGGTGGCCTGCTCTCCTATCGCATCAGCCGCATCACTCCCATCACCTTTTCATTTGCCATGAATGACTATGGTTTCGAATTGCTGAGCGATCAACCCATACCTGTTGATGATACCAACGTTGATGAACTTTTTTCTGCGGAAAATCTTATTGAAGATATTCAGCGAAGCGTGAACGCCGCAGAAATGGCAAAAAGAAAATTCAGGGACATTTCCGTCATCGGCGGACTTATCTTCCAGGGATATCCGGGCGAATATAAAAAGGCCCGGCACCTGCAATCATCAGCGTCGCTGCTGTTCCAGGTTTTTAACGAATATGACAAAGACAATCTGTTGCTGAGGCAAGCTTACAATGAAGTGCTGGAACAGCAGATGGAAGAAATGCGGCTCCGCGACACGCTGTCGCGCATTCATCAGTCGAAAATTGTCATCAAATTTCCTGAGCGGTTAACGCCTTTTTGTTTTCCATTGAAAGTGGACAGCATGCGCGAAAATCTTTCTTCCGAAAAACTCGAGGATCGCGTTAAACGAATGCAGCAGCAATTGAACAGGCAGGCATAAACACTTTATCAAACCCGCACCAGCGAATTGTTGACTATCGCAAACACCACGTCGTCATCTTTGAAATCGACGCTTACCGTACCGGTAAAACGGCTGAATGCGGGAAGCACACAATAGGATTCTGTAAAATAGAAACATGGAAACCTCAGCGTTTGCCTTCCTGCTCCATTGAGCGTAATGCCGGGGTGGATGTGCCCGGAAAAAACATAATGATCCGCTTCATCATCGGTGCCGCAGGCGCCGGGATCATGCTGAAAGCAAAAGCCGGAAACAGTTAGCGTGGGCTCGTATACTTCTATACCGGCGCGCCGGTACCAATTTTTGTTCAGCACATCATGGTTTCCCTTCACCAAATGAATATTGAGGCCAGGAAAGTCATCCCGCCATCTTGAAAAAAGATCCAGTTCTTTATTTGCACTGCTGTGAAACATGTCGCCAACAACGATCAGCGTGTTGGGTTTGAAATATTGTATCTGCGCCACGAGGCGCTGAATGTCTTCCTTAAAAACAGATTGCGGCACGGCAATGCCCGCTTTTCTGAAGTGACCGGTTTTCCCGAAATGAAGATCAGATACGATCAGTGATTTTTCCGTTTCCCAAAAGATACTCCTCTCCGAACACAGGCACAGCGACTGGCCCTTCACCGTAAATTCATGGAACGTCATAGAGGCGCGAAGATAGGCAATAGGCAGAGGGGAAAGGGAAGACGGGAGACGGAAGACGGGAGACGGGAGACGAGCGAGGTATCCCCCGCTGGCGGGGTTTCACGCAAAGACGCAAGGAAATTGCAAAATGTATCCCCCGCTGGCGGGGTTTCACGCAAAGACGCAAGGAAACTGCAAAATGTATCCCCCGCTGGCGGGGGTGGCGCGAAGCGCCGGGGGTGGACCGACAGTCAACGACTACCTCTTCCGTAGCTTCTGATAATCTAAGAAATAAATAAACCTTATGGTGAATTCATTCGCATGCGGAACCTCGAGAATGCGCCGCGCATTCTGCAGGTAAGAATGATAAAGGCTGCCGTTGATGTACCCCTCGTAGTCGGGACCAAGGGAATTTTTCCATGCAAAAATGATCCGGCTCCCCAGTTTAAAATCCCAGGTATAAAACACATCAGTATTGAACACGTTATAATTCACGTTCACATCCGAAGCAATAATATTGAACCTTTCGTACCAGTTTCCATCATCCGTTACCTGGTACAGGTTTGTATTCAGGATGCGGTTCCAGAAATGCCGTACCCGGAACGTGAGATTCATCCTGGGCGTGAAATTGTAGATGCCGCTGACCACACTGGTTACGTCAGTATACTGCCTTCTCGCAAGGATAGGCTCGCCGGTTCCCGATTCACGCATGAAAGAATATCCAAATTGTCCATGGTCGTGTTGCCTGTAGTATGCCGCCGTGAGCGTGAACCTGTCGCTGAACCGGTATCTCGCTTCGACCGAGGCTTTGTAAAAGGGATTGTCTGGCAACGGCCCTTCCGCGCCACCGAGGGTCCAGGTCACCAGCAGTCGTTTGCGGTTATCGGTGGTACCGTTGAGAAAAAGATAGTAATAGGGCGCCCTTCTGAGTTTTTTTCTTGGTGTCAGTAGCTGGTCGGAGGGCGTTTGCAATTCAAAAAAATCATTGTACCACGTAGGAAAAGCACCGGCTTCCATCTCAAAGGTCCAGAAGTTTTTAAACGTCCATGCCGAGGTGGCGATCAGCTCCGTTCGCTGGTATTCAAATGGCTTGTACAAATACGACTGCGTAGCAACCAAGGTGTATTGCTGATTGAGAAACGACTTGTTGGCCTGGAAAATATTGTAACTCAATTTTAGGCTGGTACTGAATTCATTTGGCGACAGCAAAAAACCGAGGTCATTCGGATCGTACTGCGCAGTTTTGAGGTCGTTGCTGATGGAGTATTGAAATTTCCCACTCACTTTTCCGAACTCCAGGTAATTTTTAAACCCGTCATACCCGCCCGTCGAATCAAAGATTTTACTGTACCGCGGCTTGAGCAACAACCCGAACCGGTTTCTTTTGTCGTACAGCGCAAGATCGACACCCGTCACGTTCGCATCGGGCGCCGCACCGTTCCTCAGCACATTCGTATTCGTTAAAGTGATGTACGACCGGTTCTTCAGGGCCTGGTCAAGAACAAAAACATTATAGTTGGTCAACTCTTCCGTGGTGATCAACGAATCCTTGCCACTGAACCTGTTTCTCAGCTTTGCCTGTTCCGATTGGGCCACCGCATTAAACAACCCGATGCCGAGATTGCCGTTGGTTCTTCCCGAAAATTTCATTGCATTATACAGCCGCGTAATGCCTGGATTTCGAAGAATGTCAAAATTGTCCAGCGAACCGGCCTGCGCCGAATCGATAATTCCCTGGTAGCCCCCGGGCTCGCGTCCCACGCGACGCGAGTAAAAGATGTCGGCTTTGTTGAACAGTTCCGTTCCTTCGGTAAAGAATGGCCGGTTCTCCCTGAACTGGATTTCGAAAGGTGAAATATTATTGATGACGTTGTCGGATATCACCTGCCCAAAATCGGGGATCAGCGTGGCATCGAGTGTAAAGCTTTCGCTGATGCCGTATTTAACGTCCATCCCTCCGCTTTTCAGCCACTCGTTCTTGATATTGGCATTGGGCGAAGGGGTTTCGCGGTATCCGCCGCTCACATAGGGCGAAAAGCTGAGCCGCAGCGGAGGTAATAAGTTTTCGAGCCCATCCATCATCCCAAACTGGTTCACAAAGCCACTGACATTCGGATCCTCGGGATTCCAGAAAGATGTTTCGTTCGCGCGCCGGCTGAAGCGCATGAACTGGATGCCCCAGTCCCTGATCTTTTCTTTTGAAAAGCGAAGCGAGAACAGCGGTATCATTAATTCCACCGTCCATCCGTCGGGCCTCATGCTCACCTTGCTTTCCCACACTGCATCCCAGCTAAGCTCGCCGTAAACGCCTTCGGCGGGTATTACGTTCGGCGAGATTCGGGCGTCGCTTTGCACGTTTCGGGAGGTAACGAGGAATTGAAATGCATTTTGCCGGTCGTGATAGGGATCGATGAATACCGCAAAGTGATCCACGTCGGCCTGCCGCTCCTGGTCGCGGGGAGTGAATTGCTTCCGGATCCGGGCAGGGTCGGCATAAAGGTAGGCACCTATGTAGATGGCCGTGTTATCGTACACAATTCTAACGGCGGTACTATCTGATGCCGGTAGTCCAAAATTAGGCTTGTTGGTAATAAAGTCTCTTGCAGGAGCAACCGTGAGCCAGGCTGCATCGTCAAGAACGCCATCGATGCGTGGTGGGTGCGTGACTTTTTCTGCATGTATCTTTTTCGCCTGTCCAAACGACACAAGGCAAATACATAGGAAAATAGGTATGAGTACTGTCTCTCTCAGCATGTATTTTGGCGGTGTCAAAAATAGCCGAAAATCCCCTCACGTCTGGCATTAAACTTAATACTTAAACCTTAAAAGTTAAAACTTTAGGAACAAAAATGCGATTAAAAGGTGTTCTCCAAACCTGCCGGTTACCACGAATGGCGCTTAGCTTATCCGATTCTTGAGGTTGGCCACCTGGTCCTGCAGGGTGCTCACCATATTGGCAAGCTGGTTCACGTCCCAGCGGGGCTGCACATTTACCTTGCTGATGACCATATTCGCTTTCCAGATTTCCATGATGTCGCTGGCATTCACGGAATAAGGCTGGTAAGACGTATTATCGCTCACGAGGGTGAGCTTTCCTTTCGATTTGGGATTTTTCAGCACCCTTTTATAAACGATCCCTTCGTTACGGGACACGATGATGTACGTTTGATTGCTTTTTACATCGTCGATGGTGGGTGTGTTTTCACCGATAATGATGGAGCCGCTGGGCGTGGGCAGCATGGAATCGCCCACTATTTCGAAGGCCCTGTAGTTCCCGCCGGCCAGCATCGGGAGTGTAAACGTGTTTAACTCGTCTATATATTCCGGATCGGAGTGACCGGCCAGGTAGCCGGCTGCGGCCTTGACTGGAACGAAGCTTATTTCGTTGGTGCCCGCCAAAAGTTTCTGTGCGCGCCTTTTTGCGAGGTAGTTGCCCTTGTTGTCGCCCAGTTCGGTTAATAACAACTCGTCGAGAGAGAGTTTGAACATCTCCCCTACCATTTCGAGGACTTCTATCCTGGGTTCTGCCCTTTCTTCTTCATAGGCTCCCAGCAATGAGCGTTTAATTTTCAACCTGGCCGCAAACTCTTCCTGGGTCCAGCCCCTGAGCTTGCGAAGATATTTCAGATTTTTACCGGCTTCAGACATGGCCTAATAAATTTAGTGCTAAAATACTAAATTTTTTAACAGGGCAAAAAATTGCTATAATGTTTTCCGCATTATTTTAGGCCTCCCGTTTGCCGTTTGCCGTCTGCCGATTTCCGTACCTTTGCGTCCCTACTAAAAATAACAGACTAAACATATATGCTAGGTTTTCTATCCAAAATATTCGGCGGCAGTAAATCAGAAAAGGACATCAAGGTGCTGGAACCGCTCGTTACCGCCGTCAATCAGCATTTCGAGGCGTGCCAGTCGCTGTCAAATGATGAACTGAGGGCAAAGACCACCGACTTCAGGCAACGTATCACCGCTTACCTGAAAGACATTGATACGCAAATCGCTGAAATATCCACCAGGGCAGAAGAATTACCTGCCGAAGATATCTCCGAAAAAGACACGATGTACCAGGAAGTGGACAAGCTGAAAAAGGACCGCGACACCAGGATCGAGGAAGTGCTGAATGAACTGCTGCCCGAGGCCTTCGCCGTTGTGAAAGAAACTGCCAGGCGCTTTAGGGAAAATACCGAACTGGTGTCAACAGCCACGGAGCTCGACCGCGACCTCAGCGTTAAAAAAGAACATGTGCGCATCGAGGGCGACAAGTCAATTTATAAGAACAGTTGGACCGCCGGCGGCAACGTCATCACCTGGAACATGGTGCATTATGATGTGCAGCTTATCGGTGGTACGGTGCTTCATCATGGTAAAATTGCGGAAATGGCCACCGGTGAAGGTAAAACGCTGGTGTCGACACTGGCCGCCTACCTGAATGCCCTAACCGGCGAAGGGGTCCACATCGTTACCGTGAACGACTACCTAGCCCGCCGCGACTCAGAATGGAACGGGCCCATTTACGAATGGCTCGGGCTCACCGTCGACTGTATCGACAGGCACCAGCCCAATAGTAACGAAAGGAGAAAGGCATACGCCGCCGACATCACCTACGGAACCAATAATGAATTCGGCTTCGACTATCTCAGGGATAACATGGTACACAATCCCGAAGAGATGGTGCAGCGCAAACACCACTACGCCATGGTGGATGAGGTGGACAGCGTTTTGATCGACGATGCCCGTACGCCGTTGATCATCTCGGGCCCCGTGCCGCGAGGCGACGAACAGCAATACCATATTCTGAAACCAAGGGTCGAGAGGCTCGTTGACATGCAAAGGCAGGTGATCAACCATAACCTCAACGAGGCAAAAAAAGCCTTTGCTGAAGGCGATGATGATCCAAAAAATGGGGGGCTCGCGTTAATGCGCGCCTATCGCGGTCTTCCCAAAAACAGCGCCCTGATTAAATTCTTAAGTGAACCCGGAGTACGCGTAAAACTGCAGAAGGCGGAAAACTTTTATCTCGCCGACCAGCAAAAGGAAATGCACAAAGTGGATGAAGAACTCTTCTTCCACATAGACGAAAAAAATAATTCGGTAGAACTTACAGATAAAGGAATTCAGGCCATCACCAAATCGGGAGAGGACACCGAATTCTTCATTCTTCCCGACATCGGCGTTCAGCTTGCTGAAATTGATAAGGCCGAAATTCCCGCAGACGACAAATTACAGCAAAAAGAGGCCCTGCTGAACGACTATTCCGTGAAGGCCGACCGCATTCATACCGTTCAGCAATTGCTGAAGGCATACACCCTTTTCGATAAGGATATTGAATATGTGGTACTGGACGGTTCAGTGAAAATTGTTGATGAACAAACGGGCCGCATACTGGAGGGAAGGCGGTACAGCGACGGTTTACACCAGGCCATTGAGGCGAAGGAAAATGTAAAGATTGAAGCGGCCACGCAAACGTACGCTACCGTTACGCTTCAGAATTACTTCCGCATGTACCACAAACTTTCGGGTATGACGGGTACGGCTGAAACTGAAGCCGGTGAATTGTGGGACATCTACAAACTTGATGTGGTAACCGTTCCTACCAACGTCCCCGTGATCAGAAAAGATCATCAGGATCTGGTTTATAAAACAAAGAGAGAAAAATACAGGGCGGCAATTGATGAGATAGAGCAGTTGCGCAATGCCGGGCGCCCGGTGCTGGTGGGTACTACGTCGGTAGAGGTGAGTGAACTGCTGAGCAAAATGCTGGCGGGTAAAAAGATACCGCATAACGTTCTCAACGCCAAGCAACACGCCCGTGAGGCGCAGGTAGTGGCCGAAGCCGGGTTTGCCGGCGCGATCACCATCGCCACCAACATGGCGGGCCGCGGTACGGATATCAAGCTGGGCCCGGGAGTGAAAGAAGCCGGCGGCCTGGCTATCATCGGCACCGAAAGGCATGAAAGCCGGAGGGTAGACAGGCAGTTGCGTGGCCGTGCCGGCCGCCAGGGCGACCCGGGCACAACGCAATTTTACGTGTCGCTCGAAGATGATTTGATGCGTTTGTTCGGCAGTGAGAGGATCGCATCGATAATGGACCGTTTTGGTTACAAGGAAGGAGAAGTGATCCAGCACAGCATGGTTACAAAAAGCATCGAGCGGGCACAGAAAAAAGTGGAAGAAAATAACTTCGGCATCAGGAAGCGTTTGCTGGAATACGACGACGTGATGAACAAACAACGTAACGTGGTTTACAGAAAAAGAAGTCACGCGTTGTTTGGTGAAAGACTTGCACTCGACCTCGACAATGCGTTTTACGGCGTGGCAGAGGGACTTATCACATCGTTCCAGGAGCAGCAGGATTTCGAAGGATTCAAAATGGCAGCGATCGTTAATTTTGGATTGGATACGGCAATAGCAGAAGATGAATTTTCGAAGGGCCACCTGCAAACTCTCGCCGATAAACTATACAACGAAGCGATTTCACGATACCAGCGTAAAAAAGTGGACCTTGAAAAGCAGGCCGTTCCGGTATTTGCGAACATTCGCAAACAGCAGGGCGCACATATCGAAAACGTAGTGGTGCCCTTCACAGACGGGAAAAAGGGATTGCAGGTATTGGCCAACCTCAACAAAACCATTGAAAGCAACGGCCGCGAATTAAGCAACGCACTGGAAAGGCAGATTACTTTGTCGATCATCGACGAGTCGTGGAAGGAACACCTGCGTGCCATGGACGACCTGAAGCAAAGCGTGCAAACCGCTTACCTCGAACAAAAAGATCCGCTGATCATTTACAAGATCACCGCATTCGACCTGTTCAAAAGGATGGATGGAGAAGTGAACAGGGAGATCGTAAGTTTCCTCAGCCACAGCAGCATACCCATTGAACAACAGAGCTCACAGATCAGGGAAGGAAGGGAACAGAAAACCGACATGAGCCGCATGCATGCCAATAAAGAAGCTGTGGATGCGCGTGGCGACGATTACGGCGCAAATGAAAATGATTATTATGATCCGTCAGCCAATGTTAAGCAGGCGCCCGTAAAAGTAGGTCCTAAGGTGGGTAGAAATGACCCATGCCCGTGCGGCAGCGGCAAAAAATACAAGAACTGTCACGGTAAAGATGCGGCATAGTTGATGAACATTGCCAGTTATATAGACCACACCATCCTGAAACCTGCCACGGTCATCGATGATGTCAGAAATCTGTGCAGCGAAGCGAAGGAATACGGCTTTGCCGCGGTTTGCGTGCCTCCGCCGTTTGTAAAAAGCTCTAAAAATCTGTTGAAGGATAGCAGCGCAAAAGTGGCAACCGTAATAGGATTTCCATTCGGGTATTCTGTTGCAAGGGCTAAGCTGGCCGAAGTGCAGCAGGCATTGGCCGATGGAGCAGATGAGCTGGATATCGTGATCAATTTAACGGCACTGAAAAGTGGTTCATGGAATTACCTTTCGTCGGAAATGGAACTGCTGATGGAACCCGTTCATGAACATAAGAAACTGGTGAAGGTGATCATCGAATCCGGCATTCTTTCTGATGAGGAGATAGTGCGGTGTTGTGAAATTTATGCTAAACCTGGTGTCGATTTTCTGAAAACATCCACCGGTTATGCGGCAATCGGCGCAACGCTGCATGCGGTGCAACTGATGAGGCAGAATTTACCGTCTACTGTGAAAATAAAGGCCTCCGGAGGAATACGCACTTACGAAGCGGCAAAGACGTTTATTGATGCAGGAGCCGAAAGAATCGGGTGCAGTGCGGGAGTGGCCATTGTTCAACAACAATTATCGGCACGATGAATAAAATATTTGCAGTGTTTGTTTTGCTGCTTGCATCAGGCGCGCTTACTGCGCAGGAACAGGCGCACAGCGTAGTGGTCAATAAGGATCCACGTGTTGATCTGCTGGTCGATAAGCAGATCCAAATCAATGAAGCAACAACAAGGGATTCGCGCCGCTTTGCTCCCGGCTTCCGGATACTGGTCATCAGTTCAAGCAACCGCAACGATGTGACAGACGCAAAAACAACGATGTACCGCGAGTTCCCGGAACTGAAGGCGTACCTCATGTACCAGGCGCCTTTCTTCCGTTTAAAAGTGGGCAATTTCAAGGGCCGGTCAGATGCAGAAGCTTACATTTCGCTCGTTCAGAAATTATTCAGGAAAGGCGTGTATGTTGTACCCGATACGATTGAAGTAAGGCCAGAGCTCGACAATTAAAACGCAGCCTTCGCTCCCAGCCAGGCCATCATCTGCATCCCTTCTTTAATGGCACCCTCGTCAATATTGAAAACAGGCGTGTGCACCGTGGCAGTAATTCCCTTTTCAACATTTCCTACGCCGAGGCGGTAAAAGCATCCCGGTATAACCTGCGAATAATAACCAAAGTCTTCGGCACCCATGCGCATTTCGGTGGTTTCAACATGCTCATTCCCTGCGAGTTCCTGTGCGAGTTTTTTGGCTTGTTGCGACAACTGTTCATTATTGATGACCGCAGGATAACCAATGTCGATTTCGAGATCGATCTTTGCTCCCATGGATTCGGCTGTAGCTGTGGCGATTTTGCGGATCAGTTCATGCGCGCGGAACCGCCACGTTTCATCCAATGCGCGGAGCGTGCCCATCATCTTCACCTCGCTGGGTATCACGTTGGTGGTATACCCGCCCTGGATCGAAGAAATGGTGAGCACCGAAGGCGAGAGCGGGTCGTTGTTCCTGCTGATCACCTGCTGCAGCGCTACCACAATATGCGATGCCACCAGTACCGTATCCGTAGTGAGATGTGGCGCAGCCGCATGTCCTCCCTTGCCCTTCACCGTAATAAAGATTTCATCGGCGCTGGCCATCACCTTACCGCCGCGAAAACTGAAAGTTACCACCGGAAGTCCGGGATGCACATGCAAACCGAAAATGGCGGATGGCTCCGGGTTTTTCAGCACGCCTTCTTTTATCAGGATACTTGCTCCGCCTGGATTTCTTTCTTCGCCCGGTTGAAAGATCAGTTTCACGGTTCCTTCCCACTCGTCTTTCAACTCGTTTAAAATCCTGGACGCACCGAGCAGCACCGTGGTATGCACATCATGACCGCATGCATGCATCACACCTTTATTTTTGGATATGTAGGGAACATCGTTTTCTTCCTGGATAGGGAGTGCGTCTATATCGGCACGCAGCGCCACGATGCGGCTATCCGGGTTTTTCCCTTTTATCAATCCTATTACACCCGTTTCTGCCATTATCTGAAAAGGGATGCCGTATTCTTTCAGCCGGTCCTGAATGTATTTCGAGGTTTGGAATTCCTTGTAGCTCAGCTCGGGATTTGCGTGAAGATGATGCCTTATGGTTATGGAATCAGGAGAATAGGTTGCAGCGAGATCTTTGATCTTTTTCTTAAGGTCTGACATTACAGAATATGTATTGAATGAATTAAGCCTGTGCGGTTGGACCGAAATTCAACGGCAACTGCACTTCTTCAATATCCTGTATCTTACCATTAAGCTGCTCGAAGCGGTTGACATATTCGGTAAGCGCCTTCATAAAACGTTTTGCGTGCTGGGGGGTAAGGATTACGCGCGACTTCACTTTACTTTTTGGCGTTCCCGGCATCACGTTTACAAAATCTATTACAAATTCGGCGTGTGAATGAGTGATGATTGCAAGATTCGAATAATGACCTTCCGCCACTTCCTCAGAAATCTCTATATTCAACTGGTTTGGCTGTTGTGGATTTTGTTCATTCATAAGCAACAAATTTAAGGATTATCAGATCAACCCCTCGTCGGCAAAACTAAAATACCCGTTGTCACTCACGATCAGGTGATCGAGTATCCTGATGTCGAAGAGCCTGGCCGCCTGCACAATTTTGCTGGTGAGCTCCTCATCCTGCCTGCTGGGCCTGACGTTTCCCGAAGGATGATTATGGAACAAGATGATGGCCACGGCATCTTCGGCGAGCGCTTTTCGGAATATGATGCGGGGATCGGCCACGGTCCCGGTGATGCCGCCAATACTTATCACCTCATAATGCATGATCTTGTTGGCCTGGTTCAGGAACACCACCCCGAAAGCCTCGTTGGTCATCCCGTGCAGCAGCGACTGGATGTAAACCGCTATTTCAGCGCTGCTTCGTACCGACATCTTATCCAGGTCGTTCAGCGACCGCCTTCGGCTGCCCAATTCCAGGGCAGCCGAAATAATGATCGCCTTTGCTTCTCCAATTCCGGGAATTTTCATGAGCTCGGCCACCGAAAGCCTGCCGAGGGTGGCCAGGTCGTTCCTACCCATCGCCAGCAGATCCTTCGCCAGGTCCACCGCGCTCCGCTTGTGAACGCCGTTCGTGATGAGGATGGCCAGCAGTTCCGAATCCGACAGGTGGCGGGCGCCCTTCGATCGTAGTTTTTCTCTCGGGCGATCGTCTTTTGCCCAATTTTTTATCGAGTACTTCTTCTCTTGCACCGCCCAATAATAGAAATTATTTTCGTGTTGTTATTGTACTAAACACCGCTGTTCCGTCGTTTTGTACTTGTCCATCAACCTGAGAAAAACTACTAAAATCCTGGACCATGAAACGTAAGTCTACTTTTTCTGCCATTGGCGGCTACCAACCCTTTCTTTTTTGTATCGGCATGTACCTGGTGGCGCTTTTCTTTTCCATCTTTATCTGTTCCGCAATTTTTTACGCAGTGAATCCGAAAACGGAGATTACTTCGGCAGATAATGGCGCACAGAAAACAGCCATGATACCAGCCAAGCAGGTAATGCTTACTGTGGCACCCAAATAATTCATCATTAGAGGTGGTGATATTTCAACCGGGCTGTGAGAATGGCCTGGTTGATTTTTTGTGTTTATACAGGGGTTTATGGGGGAATCGGTAATGTATGTTTCTTTAACGCAGGGTCCACCCCCGGCGCTTCGCGCCACCCCCGCCAGCGGGGGATATCGTCTCCCGTCTTCCGTCTCCCGCCTCCCGCCTAATAGCTCAACGCCCTCTTATAAAAAGATATCACGTTCCAGGTGGTTCCATTGCTCTTCACCGTCATGGCGCCCCTTCCGAGGATAATTTTTTCGTCGCTCGCCGAAATGCCGTTCACCTGCACTCTTTTAACCGTCTGAAGATTTTTAATGACGATTTCCCTGTCGGGCCACGATGCGGCAGCCGGCAAATTGACTATCGCCGTGGCCACAGAGGCATTCATCAATACCGTTTTAATATCCGCAGGAACGGTGTAAGATGATCCGGTCCACTTTTGCGTTTTATATTCCTCGCCTATTTTAGAAACCTTGTACTGGCCGTTCACCCACAGGCACCTGTATGTGCCCGCCGAGGGGAACCGCGACGCCGGAATCAGTTGCGCAGAATTATCCGAGCGGGTAAAGCTCAGGGGGTACTTAGGACTAAGATATTCGACAAGGAATTCATGTCCATCGCGCACAAGATCACCCGCATTGATTTTCAAAACCTTGGCCTGGTTGGCCTCTACCCTCACCAATCCGATGTTCGGCGGCAAATTAAGGGTGGTGCCCGTAGTGCTCGTTTTTACCCAGAAAAATGTCGACTTGTAGGGTACGGATCTTTTCACCCCGTTAATGCGATAGGTCATCGCCTCTATCGTCGGGTATTGCCCGGTCTGGCTGATAAGATCGTGTTTTTTACTCACCTCGAAGTTGGTATAGGCATACTTGTTTGTGGTGATCAACAGCTTGTTTGGCGTTATCGAATTGGTGGCCTCGCTACCCATCAGTATTTGATTGGGCTGGTCGCTCCATAGCGGCGACGCGCTGATGATAGTGTTGGAACCAAGGCGGCCGGGAACAAACAGACTTTCGATCATCGCAAATGCACCTACGAATTTGTTGCAGATCGCGGTTGCCGGATCGAGGTTGATCCCTTCACGTATCGAAGCCAGTTCAAAACGGCCACCAGTAAACGTGTTATAGCGCGCATGCGAAAGCACGATGGCCTTCTCCAAACCTTCAAATCCCACATCGGTAAACATATGACCATTCATTGGGTCGCCGGCATTGGAACCCGCTTCTTTCACCATCACCACGCCGTACCAGCCTCCCTTGCCGTACGTACCTGCCGGTCCGCGGCCGAGCTGGCCACCATAAAAGTAGTTGGAGTTATTCCAGTTTCCATTCAGGTCGCTCACACCGCCAACAGAAATTCTTATCTGAACAAAATTGTGATGAATAGTGTTAAACCGAACGCGGTTGTATTGGCAGCCGGCAGGGAATCCACCGTTTTTATTTCCGGTGAGATGAATGCCGTATTTAAAATCTTTCACTTCGTTCACTTCTACATCGCACTGCATCGCATTTTTCAGCAGTACGCCGGTTCCCGCATACGCGGCATAAGTGGATGCCGTTGATCCGCCTTTGTTGCCCCCTGCGATGAGGCCATAACTCTTCAGGCTCTGGTTCTGCCCCTCGAGGATGAAACCCGATCCCCTGGCGAAATAAATATCACCGTAAATTTCCAGGTAAACTTTTTTCTTGCTGGTAAGCGGCAGGGCAATGGACCCTTTTACATAATATCCGCCCTGCGGAACCTGCACCACCTGGTTACGTGAAGCAGCATTGATCGCCGCAAGGAATGCAGCAGTATTGTCGCTGCCCGACGACCCGTTCCAGTCGCCCTTCATACCGAACCATCTCACATCGATGGCGCCGGAATACATTCGTTTGAACCGTTTTGTTTTATTGACGATCACCGTTCCGCCGTTATCTTTCGACAGAAGATCCTTTGCATCATAATAGAACAAACCCTGCCTTCCGGCATCTGTAATAAAATAAGGTGTGGTGGTGGACGGTGTTGCAAGCGTCCTTAAAGAAGCGATGGTAATTGGTTTTTGCGCGGCCAGGGTGGAGACAGCAAATGTCAGCAGTGCCAGTATGATTGGTTTCCTCATAAGCATGGGTCTTGGGTTTTAAAATCACACCCCATGCGCAAAAAACGAACCGAAGCAGCCGGATCCAATTAAAATGGCATTAAAATGCCCCTTGCATCAATATTTTAATAGCTTGATAGTCCTGAATGATTTCTCGTTAACTTTTAGTGTGAGGAAATAGATCCCTTTTGGCAACTTCTCATTACCAATAGAGAAGATAAGGTTGTTGTGACCAGCGGGCAGGCCATTGTACTGGCGGCCGCCGATCAGCCGTCCGTACACATCGTACAGCTCGGCGCTTACCGTGCTATTGGATGTGGCGTTGCTGAAGTCTATCGTGATGACGTCGTTAAACGGATTCGGATAAACACTGGCAGTGGTTTGCAGCGCCACTGAATCGGTTAACGGATCCAATACAGCGTTCTGCACCACCCCGCCCTGTGAATCTGTATAGTCTTCGATAACGATACCGCCATTGAATCCCCAATCTGCCGCAGCAGTGGTTGAAAAGTCGAGCAGTACCTCACCGGCCGAGTTTGGCGCCACATCGCCTATGTACACGATCTTGGTGCTGTTCATCCACGAATTCAGGTAAACGGTTCTTCCATTGATGGTGTAGGATGCCGTGTAGTCGCCCTTGTACCATCCGTTGGAACTGGAACTGCCAAAGAAACCGAAGCGGTACCTGCGCGATTTGTTGAGACCTGTTACCCTGAATTGCGACAACTGCGTATTGTCGAGCCAGTAATCAGATTTCAACACGTTATCGGGCGCCACGCCCGAATTGTTGCCCGTGCTTACGCCTGCAGTGAATTCACCGTTGAATACTTTTTCGAGTTTGAGTTTGACCGTTGTGGTTGTTCCCGATTGGTTTTTTAATCCTGCCGTGGTGAAAGGCGACATGGGCGACGCTACAAGGTTGTTCCACGGCGAAGGACCGTTCGCAACAGTCGTATTGAAGTTTACATAGATGACTGAATACGGAGTGATCGTTACCACTTTATTGCTGTAGGCCGAATAGCTGCTTCCATTGCGCGCGCGCACCCTGTACCAATATTTAACGTTGGGCGTCAGGCCGGTATTCTTGTATGCAGTAACATTACCGGCAAGTGATATGGTGACCACCCCCGACGAGAAACTCGAATTCGTGGCCCTTTGCAGTTGGTAACCCGATGAAGCGTTTTCGTTGTTTGTTTTATCGGACCACGTCAATTGCACGCTTGTCCTGTCGACAGGTTCAACATATAAATTTTCGGGTTCCAGCAGTGTTATCGTTGGACTGTATTCCTCGATCACCACCCCGTTCAGGAAACTATAGGGTGTTGAACCGGTGCGTGTGGCAGTAACGACAATCGTTCCGTTCGATGCCGGTACGAGGCTGTTGAGGTTGGCCGTTTTCTGTGTGTTGTATCGCGCATCAAGTGTGGACGATTGCGTACCGATGGCATATCGCGTGGTGGCCACAACGCCTTCGTTCTTGCTGCCGATAAAAACGATATTGTAACGCTTTGCTGTGCTAAGGCCGCCGAAGCGTATCTGCTTGGCTGCGCCGTTATCGGCAATGCCGCTGGTGAGTACGGCATCGGGAACCACGCCGCTGTTGTTACCGCTGATGTGCCCGAGCGTAGTGGTGGTTGACCATCCTGATACTGCGGTAACCGAGAACGAGGTGGTTGCACCATTTTCATCTTTCAAATTACTGATGACACTGCCGGTCGTTCTTGTGCCGAGCCAGTTGTTCCACGGAGTGGGAGCTGTTTTACCGCTGGCCCCGAGGTTAACAAATACCGACCGGGTATTTTTGTTCGTCACAAGCACATTGATGGTTTTTGTGCTCGACATTCCCCTATTATCGGCCGCAACTATTTTTATATAATTGAAGCCCACGTCATCTGCCGATGGAGAAGCAGTGATCCGGTAACTGGTTGTTGTAACCTTTGTTAAGGTAACGAAGGCAGGTTTCAACGGAATGGATACCGTCACCACATCGCCGGCGTTATCGGTTACAGAAAATGTTTTGCTTACGGGCGTGCCTGTTTTGGCGCGCATGTCGGTAAGCGTTCCGATTACGGGCGCGGTGTTGCCGTTGTTCGGACTTACCTCATTGCTTTTCGCTGATGCGCCGGTGTTGTTGACGGCGCGAACCACGTAATAATAGGTCGTATTTGTGGCGAGCGTATTGTCGGTATAGGTTGTAGCGTTGGCCGCAGTTAGCGCGAGGAACTGGTATGGTCCGCCCTTCACCGTTCCGCGATAAACTTCAAATCCTGTTTCGTTGGCGTTCTGTGTCCAGTTGAGCCGTATGGAAGTGGCAGACAGGGAAGTGATCGTGAGGTTTGTGGCTGCTGCCGGTTTGGGCGATCCATTTGCGTTTACCACGGTGAAGTTCGGCGAATAGCCGGGTCCGCAGCCCGCCCTCACCTGGTATTTCGCCTTGTAGGTTCCAACGGGCGCATTGTAGGTTTGTGCGGAGCCGACTTTCACATTGTCGCTAACTCTTCTCCATTCATAGTTAATATAACCGGCCGGCATTTCCAGCAGTACGGTGGTACTCTTGTCGAGTGCCGGCAGCACCTTGCTTTTTGTTCCGGCTATCATTATCGGGGGAGCTTGTGTTGATGCCCCCTGTTTGATCACCGCAGGTTTCGGCGACCATTCGGACCATGCGGAATACGAATATCTTTTGAAGCGGACGCGGTACGTACCAAAAGCCTTGATCGTAATTTCGTTGCCTGTGTAGGAAATGATGGATGCACCGTTGATAATTTTATTCACCCCATTGGTACGCGACGCGATGGGGGCGTTGTCTTTCTGCCATTCGTAGGCGTAAAAGCCGGATGTGATGCCGAGTTTGGTATTGATGGCCTCGCCGGCGCAATAATCGCTCTTCTGAAAAAATATTAACGGATTGGCTTTGTGCATGTCGTTCATCGCGGCAGCAAAACCCGGTTCGCGCCAATGGTTGTACCACATGTTGTGCCCGAGGTCGGGGAAAACGGTGTACCTGATGTCGGCACCAATCTCTTTCATTCTGGTGAGTGCGTATTGGGCCTGTGCGGGGCTCGGGTCGGGATCCTTACCACCGGTGGCGAACCAAATGGGAATGTGCACGAAGGCCGTCCGGTTGCTGGTGGAACCGGCAGAAGCCGAAGGCATTATCTTGGCAATGCGCTGGGGATAGGAGGAGGCAACGCGCCATGCGCCGTAACCACCGCCTGATAAGCCTGTGACCAGTACGCGGTCAATATTGGCGCGCGCATATTTCGCGAGCGAATCGATCATGGCAAAGATGGCCGTGTAAGACGAGGCCGGTGCGCTCAGCCAAACTCCCCAGCAGTCGGTAGTTTTTACCATTTGGGGATAGATGAGGAAACCGTCGAACTCGTTATTGTCAACGCGCTGCATGAATAGCTGTCCGCCGAGCCAAAGCTGTTTTTCATTATTGTAGATGCCGCCATTGGTATTGCAGCCCGCTTCGCCTGCGCCGTGCAGGAAGAGCATGGAGGGATATTTTTTGCCGGCGCCCTCCGGGCGGCTGTAAGAGCGGGGAAATTTGATGCGGAACGCCATCCTGGCGCCGTTTACATTGATGTAATAGGCCTTGAATGAGGAATTGCTCCAGGCTGCCGATCCGAGACTTACCCCTGTAGTGGGAGTGCTCACCCATTTCTGAAGACCTGCTTTGGCCGGATTAGGGTTTTGGGCCGATCCCAGCGGTTTGGTTTTATCATAACGCACCTGCGGATCGGACGAATTAAATACGTTTTGGGCATGGAGGTACTCACTGGCAAGGCAGACAATGGCAAACAGTAAAATTCTGGTCATAATTATACGGTGAGGGTGAAATATTCAAATACCTTAATATCAGAATATTCAAAGGGTGGCCGGGAGGGCGGATGAAAAGGGTTCGTTAAGAATTGAATTGAAAAATGGTATGCAAGAGGAACATTGGAGCTACCTGTGCGGAGTTAACCACATTAAAACTACATGGATTTCCAACAGCACTTACCATGCCATAGAATATTAATCGGATTTTAATCTGCCTACTTTTTTTAAACAGCGTTTTTCCAAAGTTGAGGCATAGGGTTATCTTCGCCGCACATCATCCAAAACATAATGCAAAGAGCACCTAAAATCTTTTCAGGTACCGGTTCCCAATACCTGGCAGAGAGAATAGCGCATAAATTCGGGATCCCACTCGGCAAAATCACGATTTCCAAGTTCAGCGATGGCGAAATACAGCCTGTTTTCCAGGAAAGTATACGCGGCGACATGGTTTTTCTCATCCAAAGCACCTGCTCCCCCTCCGACAATATCATGGAGTTGCTGCTCATGATCGATGCCGCACGGCGGGCAAGCGCCAATAAAGTAGTCGCGGTGATCCCCTATTTCGGATACGCGCGGCAGGACAGGAAAGACAAACCGCGCGTTGCCATCGGTTCCAAGCTGGTGGCCAACATGCTCGAAGCCGCGGGAGCCGACAGGGTAATTACCATGGACCTTCACGCGCCTCAGATACAGGGATACTTCGACATACCCGTGGATCACCTCGACAGTTCGGCCATTTTTATCCCTTACATAGAGCAACTTCAGATAGAAAATCTTACCTTCGCCGCCCCCGACGTGGGCAGCGCCAACAGGATCCGGGAAATTGCCACCTATTTCAATGCGGAAATGGTCATTTGTGACAAGCACAGGAAACGTGCTAACGAGATAGCGAGCATGGTGGTGATCGGCGATGTTACCGACAGGGACGTAGTTCTTATAGATGATATCTGCGACACGGGCGGAACCCTCGCAAAATCGGCCGGTCTGCTGAAAGAAAAGGGAGCCAGGAGCGTACGGGCATTCTGCACGCACCCGGTGCTGAGCGGAAACGCCTACAGCAACATCGAAAACAGCGTTCTGCAAGAGCTGGTGGTTTGCGACACCATTCCGCTCAAACAGAAGATATCGAAGATAAAAGTGTTAACCGTTGCCGACCTCTTTGCCGTGGCACTGAGGAACGCCTATGAAAATAAGAGCATCACCGGGCTGTTCATACACAGCCAGTTGAGGAATAAGTGAGAAATAACAAATAAACAATAATAATGAAAACGATTACAATCGAAGGACAACTGAGGACCGAAACGGGCAAAAAGTACACCCGCCAGCTTCGCTCTCAGCAACTCGTGCCTGGTGTAATTTATGGGGGTTCTCAGGAGGTTAATTTTTACGCTCCTGTGCTGTCATTTAAAAACCTGGTTTACACTTCCGAGTTCCAATTGGCACAGCTCAACATTGATGGCAAAAGTTACCGCTGCATCCTGAAAGATGTTCAGTTGAACAAGGTAACCGATGAACTTGCCCACCTCGACTTTCTCGAGCTGGTTGAAGATAGAAAGGTGGTGGCCACCATTCCGATCAAATTCACAGGCTCATCCATCGGTGTGAAGGAAGGCGGTAAATTGGTCGCCAAGATCAAATCGCTGAAAGTGAAATGCTATCCGAAAGATCTGAGGGAAAATATCGAAGTGGACCTTACCGACCTGGAAATCAATGGAAACATCAGGGTAGAAGATGTTAAGGACGACAACCTGGAGATCCTCAACTCGCCGCGTATTCCGATCGCTTCGGTGGTGATGACGCGCCAGCTCAAACAGGAAGAGGCATCTGCCGCTCCCGCTGCCGCCGCTGCGACTACTGCCGCTGCACCCGCCGGCGCGAAAAAATAATCGCCCGGATTTCAAATAACCTAATAATGCCCGGTTCCCCCGGGCTTTTTTTATCGACTAATAGCTAATTTTAAAGATGTCACGCTTTCTTATTGCAGGCCTGGGGAACATCGGACAGGAGTATGCACATACCCGTCACAATATTGGATTCGACATGGCCGATGCCCTGGTTCTTAAACATGGCGGGATCTTTAAAACCGAAAGGCTTGCCGACGTGGCCTCCTTCCACCTCAAAGGAAGGGAAATCACCGTCATCAAGCCCGCAACGTACATGAACCTGAGCGGACGCGCCGTCCGGTACTGGATGGACAACAAAAAAGTAGAATTAGGGCAGCTCCTTGTGTTGGTCGACGACATCGCCCTGCCCCTGTCAAAGTTGAGGCTCCGCCCTTCCGGCAGCCCGGCCGGTCACAATGGCCTCAAAAGCATCCAGGAAATGCTGAACACCGCCGACTACCCCAAACTGAGGTTCGGCGTTGGC
This sequence comes from uncultured Chitinophagaceae bacterium, assembly GCA_946885665.1. The sequence goes on from CAMPGT010000014.1 coordinate 21,766, forward strand.
AACGATTATCCCAAGGGGATGCAGGTGGACTTTGTGCTGGGAAGGTGGACCAATGAAGAGCTTCCGCTGGTCCGGCTGAAGGTGGAAAAGGCTGTCGAAGTGATTGAAAACTTTATATTTACAGGCATCGAACGAACCATGACGGAGGTCAATAAAAAAGAATTTATAGTATGAAGTATTGAATTGAATCTTTATTTTCGCAATATTATCGCTGACGTTGATAATATTTTGATATTCAGTAGTCCTATACCTCGATCCCTGCCTTTCCAGCTTATGAAAACCGAAAGCAATTAACTAAGTGTAAACCCCTTATTGAATATGAAAATATTCTGTGTTGGCCGGAATTATGTGGCTCACGCCAATGAGCTTGGAAATGCAGTGCCCGACGAGCCTGTGATTTTCATGAAACCAAAAAGTGCTTTGTTACAGGCACATACGCCTTTTTATTATCCAGAGTTTACCAATGAATTGCATCACGAGTGTGAACTGGTACTGCGTATCTCGAAGAACGGTAAGTACATACAGGAAAGATTCGCCAGCAAATATTACGACGCTATCACGGCGGGAATCGATTTTACGGCTCGCGATATTCAGAATGAATTGAAAGAAAAAGGTTTACCGTGGGAGAAAGCAAAAGCATGGGACAACTCGGCGGTGATAGGCAAGTGGCTCCCACTGCAAAATATAAAGAATAAAAAAGACATCAATTTCTGCCTTTATAAAAATAAGGAGCTGGTGCAGCAGGGAAATTCAGGATTGATGATCAACAGCTTCGATAAAGTTGTGGCTTATATCTCAAATTATTTTTCCGTGAACATCGGCGACCTGATTTTCACCGGAACCCCCGAAGGTGTTGGCGAATGTGTTGTGGGAGATAGCCTCGAGATCTTTGTCGAAGATGAAAGCGTCGGCAACGTCGAAATAAAATAGTTTTTCTGCTTACCTCACATAATGGAAACCTCGATCTTACTCAGCGCATACCGCCTGATGTGCCAGGCGAATGCAATGGCCGCAACCTATGAGGCCAACAAAAACATTTGCAAATACGTTCATTCCACTTCGCGCGGACATGAAGCGATCCAACTGGCAACAGCTTTTCACCTCCTCCCCTGCGATTTCGTGAGCCCTTATTACCGTGACGAATCCATGTTGCTGGGGCTGGGCTTCACACCGTACCAGTTGATGCTTCAACTGCTTGCTAAAAAAGATGATGCCTTTTCCGGCGGACGCGAATACTATTCACATCCCTCTTCAAAAAACAGCCATAAGCCTCGCATCATCCACCAGAGCAGCGCAACCGGAATGCAGGCGATACCGGCCACCGGAATCGCACAGGGCATCCAGTATCTCGAACGCATCAACTCCCCTCTCCTCAAAAAAGGACCATCCGGAGAATTGCCCGTAGTGGTATGCTCACTTGGCGACGCAAGCGTTACCGAAGGCGAAGTGAGCGAGGCATTGCAGTTTGCGGCACTTAAAAAAGTGCCTGTGATCTATCTCGTACAGGATAATGAATGGGGCATCAGCGTAACGTCAAAAGAATCACGCATCAACGATATATTTTCATTTTCTGAAGGCTTTGCGGGCATCTCACGGTTACGCCTACACGGAGATGATTTTGATAAGAGCTGGACAACGATGGGAGAGGTGATCAGGCACGTCAGAAAAAATCGCGCGCCTTACATTGTGCAGGCTCGCGTGCCGCTTCTCGGCCATCACACCAGTGGCGTTAGAAAAGAATTTTATCGTACAAAACACGAACTTGAATTGGACGCCGCCAGCGATCCATTACCGCAGTTGAAAAAATGTTTACTCGACGCCGGCGTTTCCGAAAAGGATTTGAAAAAAATTGAAGAAGAAGAATCAGCGAACATCCAATTGGATTTTTCAAGAGCAATGGAAGCCGGTGAACCGGATCCGGCTTCGGTGATGGAACACATCTTTGCGCCGACCGCGGTAACCGCGGAAGCCGGGCAAAGATCTCCGGCAGGCAAACAGAAAGTGCTGATGGTGGACGCTGCACTTTATGCCATCCGCGAAATCATGGAAGATTTTCCGGAAGCAATACTCTTCGGCCAGGACGTTGGCAAAAGACTTGGCGGCGTATTTCGTGAAGCGGCAACACTCGCCGATCAGTTTGGCGACCATCGCGTTTTCAATACCGCCATACAGGAAGCATATATCATCGGTTCAACAAACGGACTTTCAGCAGCCGGCGTAAAACCCATCGTTGAAATACAGTTTGCAGATTATTTGTACCCGGGCATCAACCAGCTCGCAACAGAAATTGCAAAATCATGTTACCTCACCTGCGGCAAATACCCGGTGCAAACATTGATAAGAGTGCCGACCGGTGCGTACGGCGGCGGCGGACCTTACCACAGCGCAAGTATAGAAAGCACGTTGCTTAGCATCAAAGGAATTAAAGTGGTGTACCCGGGAAATGCTGCCGACATGAAAGGATTGATGAAGGCCGCATTCCTGGATCCGAATCCTGTTGTAATGCTCGAACACAAAGGGCTCTATTGGAGCCGCGTGCCGGGCACAGAAGATGCCAAGACCATCGAACCGTCGAGAGATTATGCCATACCGCTTGGCAAGGCAAATATCGTTCAGCATACAACCACCGAAATGAACAACAACGGTTCCACCTGCGTTGTTGTTACTTACGGCATGGGCATATACTGGGCAAAAGCAGCATCAAAAAAGTTCGAGGGACGCGTCGAGATCATTGATCTGCGCACACTGTTTCCTCTCGACGAGGACCTCGTGTTCAGTTCTGTGAAGGAACATGGCAAATGCCTCGTGCTGACCGAAGAGCAACAAAATAATTCTTTTGCAGAGGCGCTTGCGTGGCGAATTTCAAAATCCTGCTTCAACTGGCTCGAAGTACCCGTCGAAGTACTTGGCGCCGCCAACGTGCCCGCTGTTCCGATGAACATCTACCTTGAAAAGGCCGTGCTGCCCGATGAAAATAAAGTTGCCGCTGTTTTAGACCGGCTTCTTTCCGCATAAAAAACAAAAGCCATTTCATTAGCGAAATGGCTTTTGGAAAATTATAAGCAGAATACCTAAAGCTTCTTCAACACAATTGTAGAAACGCCCAGGTCGCCATATGGAGGATCTGCAACATGGTTCAGCTTCAGCGTGAAGCTCGACGTGCATGGATCGGCTTCTGATCCCTCAACACCGGTGGCAACAACATGAAGCCCGCCGTAGTCGCCATACATGATGGAAGCCACAGTAATGCTATTGTCCTGCGGATGCACTTCAAAAATAATCGGCTGGGCGTTATCCGCGGCATACTTGAATGAGAATGTGGTGTCGTTAATCTTTGTTACGGGGATAGCCGTGCCGGCCTCATAGTCTGCCCATTCATCCAGCACAACTTCATAATCACCTTCGGTGTAAAGAGCAGCATCATAAAGACACGGAGCAGCGAACCTGAGCGAAGTGCTGATACCCGGCAAAGTTGCGATACCGGGTGCGTAGGTTACGCCTCCTGCAGGAAATGCCGGATACCGGGTACCATCTGCCATGATCATATCGGCGCCCACTTCGAAGGCATCGCCCAGTCCTATCGCCTCACCAAACAGGTCTATCAAATCCTGCCCTGTTACAGAAATGGTGGTAGGAAACGTCGTCAGATTTGCCTGGAGCGTTTTAGGATTTGATTTGTCGCCGTTCCTGACAACGACAACATCCATCGAAGCCGGCTGCAAGCCGTGTTTAAAATAAACATCCACATCAAAGGTAGCGTTGAAAGTACCCGGAGCATCTCCCGGGATCTTCAGTTCACCATCCGTCAGTGTGATGTTGGGAAGCGGCACTTCCACGAGGTCGGGCACTTTTGGATTATCGCTTTTACGGCACCCGGCAATTACCAGGGCAGCGACGATAAAAGAATATATTACTGAGTATTTCATCATTATTTTTTTAAATGTTAGTTAGGGCAACCAGAACGGCTTGAATGTCTGCGGGTCTTTCTGATCGGGCGCATTAGGATTTGTTTCGAGTTCATCGTCTACCCACGGCAATGTGTATGGATATGTTCTGCTCAACAATACAGGTACCGCCTTCTGCGTATCCTGGAACGGATCGCCGTTTGCAGGCGGTTGTATAAATCCACCGGGCGCCATCGACGTGTTAGAAGGATCCCACATAATCGGGTAACCTGTTCTCCTGTAATCCGAATATGCATCCACCGCGCTGCCGAAACTTTGTATCCATTTCTGCGTCATGATCACCTGCATTTTCTTAGCGGCAGTGCCCCCGTCAAATTCTGCAAGTACCTTGTCGATGTATGTCTGTACTTCCGGAGTGGGCGTTGCACCGTCAACGAGAGCCGGTACAGTTTGGTTAAGGCTTGCATACCCTACCACTGCATCCACCATTCTGAACGATTCCAGCACGGCTTTCTCAAGCACAGCGCGTGCGTCACCGGCAACGAGACCCGCCTGGATCAGCTCGGCCTCGAGGTAAAGTCTGTCGGCGTAGGTGATAAACCTGTAAGGTGCCGCACCGGTTCCGCTCTGACCGTCTACACCGGTGGTATTAACGGGTCCGCCACCTTCTCCATCATCAAATCGTCCGCCCGCCGGATATACTCCCAGGGTGGTCAGGGTGTTCTGGTTATTCCTGTCCCTGTCGGGTCCAACCGAACCAAAATAGATGGTCGCAAACGCCCCGTCTCTGTATTCAGTTTGGTTTTCGGGTGGCTCATCCGCCCGCAACTGGTTATAGAAATAATAGGGAACTCTTGGATCAGGATTACCGTTATTGATCAGTGTGTTCCGGCCCTTCAATATTTCATAGAACCAGGGGCTGATGTGATTGCTTCTTTGCGTAGCGAAGTATTCTCCGTAAGCAGGGTTCCTGTCGTCGGTGGCACCGAGGGTACCATAAGGCAGCAGGAAGCTTTCACTTGTTGATGCAATCAAATTTTCGGGAGCGCCCAGCAAAGCGTTCACTTCTGTACCCACATTGATCACGAGGCGCGTCTGCGTGTATAATTTCAGCTTGATAGTGTTGGCCGCCTTCATCCACAGCTCGATGTCGCCGCCATAAATCACATCGTCATCTCCGGGTTGCAGCGGGCCGCCATCTGCACTTCCCAGATCGGCCAATGCTTCGTCTAGCATAACGAGCAACTGCGGGTAGATTTCAGCGTCGTCGTCGAATTTCGGATAGATGATTGGGTTTTCCGGATCATCCAGTTTATTCGCTTCAGAAAATGGAACGTCGCCGAACGCATCAACCAATTGGCTGAATGTGTATGCTTTCAGGACTTTGGCAATTCCCCTGTAGTACAAATTATTGTCTTCTGTCGATTTCTTAATGATCTCGTCCAGGTTTTGAAGGATACCATGCAGGGGTTCGCTCGCTCCCGGAGGGGGGCTCGACGAATAAAATTTGGGCCATGCAAGGCTCGTGAAAAATTCATTGCCCTGCGCACCATACTGGTCCGCTTCTTCGCGTGTTGTGATGCGGTGCACATATACTTCGAGGATTTGCGACAAGCCGCCGTTATCGCCACTACCCATTGCCAACGCATCGCCAAGCGTTCTCTCAGCAGTTGGCAGCAACAGGTCGATCGGCGCATCAGTCGGATTGTTAGGGTCCGTATTGATATCGAGAAAGTCCTTTTTGCACGACGACAGTATCACTATCATCGCCAGTGGAATTATATATTTCAGTTTACTAATCATATCGATTTGAATTATGTCGTTGCTTAAAATGTTACCGCCAGGTTGATACCATACCTCTTCGTTGTCGGAGCAGCCGAGAGTTCAATACCCTGTGTGGATGTTGAACCGAAGCTGTTCACCTCAGGATCGAAATTGGTGTACTTCGGCATATTCGGTGCGAGGTACCACAGGTTGCGGCCTGTGAAGCTCAGCGTAACACTGCCTATGGGTAATTTGCTGAATAAAGATTTCGGGAACTCATAACCCAAAGTCACCTCTCTCAGCCTGTATACCGTTGCATCGTACACGCTCCATTCGGCAGGAGTATTGATCGCGAATGTTGCGCCGACTGTCGGATTCGGCGAGAACCACGGGTCGTTGCCCGTAATTCTTGTTTGGTTAGGAATCGTTTTGCCACCCACAAGAATCGGTTCGCGTGTATTGGGATCTCCGTAAACACCGGGAATGATCACTCCGAATTCGCGGTTTTCGGTATCCCTGGTAACACCTCTTCCTAGCAAACTTTGAACGGTTACGGTATAGATGTCGCCCCCTCTTGTCATGTCAAACAGGGCGCTTAAAATAAATCCTTTGTAAGTAAACGTATTCGTCACGCCCATTTTGAAGTCAGGATTGGGATCTCCAACTTCCGACTCAGAAAGAGACTGTATCATTCCACCGGTAGCAGGATTGATCAGCAGGTTACCTTCAGCATCTCTGACAGAAGTAAGTCCCCTTAGGTATCCAAAAGGCTTTCCGGGTTCGAGATAAGGCGAAATTTCGTCTGTAATATTATCCAGCGGAATTCGGTCGACGCCACTTGTAAGCGATTCAACAGTGTTGATGTTCTTGGTAAACACGCCGCGAATTTCCCAGCTAAAAGATTGTGTTCTTACCGGCCTTACAGCAAGGTCGATTTCGATACCCTTGTTCAGTATCTCCCCGAAATTCAGCACCCTGAAATTATAACCGCTCGACGCAGGTACCGCGATCGCAGCGATCTGGTTGGTGGATTGCCTCCGGTAAACGGTAAGATCCAGTTCAACCATTCTTCTAAGGAAGCTTAACTGCGTACCGATTTCAATTTCCTGCGTGAATTCCGGTTTCAGTTCGGGATTGTTGAATGTTTGGTCGCGTGTTACAGTGGATACGCCCCTGAAATTCGGGTTCACTGCAAAGATGTTCTGCAACTGGTAAGGTTCAGCATCCCTTCCCACTTTGGCCCAGCCGGCCCTGATCTTTCCAAAGTCGAACACCCCGCCCTGAAGGCCCAGCGCATCCGAGAATACGAACGATCCCGACACCGAGGGATAAAAGTAACTGCGGTTATCCTGCGGGAGTGTCGACGACCAGTCGTTACGTCCGGTGACATTCAGGAACAGGTAATCCCTGAATCCAACCGTAACATCGGCGAACACACCGAGTATCCTTCTCCTTTCATAATAGTCGAAAGCGAACGATTGAAAGGCCGTATTCTTCAATGTATGAATACCTTTCACGATAAACTTGTTGCCTTCTTCCGTATCGTTGGTAGTTGTTCTCTGGTTGAAGTTGTGTCCCACTATCGCCTTTAACGAGAAGTTCTCATTGATATCGGGAGTCAGTGTGACCAGGAAGTTCGATTCAATTTCCTGCTTGCGATAGTTGTCGAGTATCAGGCGGCCCAGGCCTTGCGCGGCCCTTGAGCCCACTTCGGTAATCTCCCTCCTGTTCAGCGAACTCACGTTCGAACCGAGTGAATAATCCAGCCTGATCCAGTTATTAATGTTATAATCGAAGTGGATGCCCGCAATAAACCTTTCTTCAAAGGTTTTCGCAACATTATACTTCGATGACCACCTGGGATTATCGAACTGGTTACCGCCATTGGGCGTCAGGCTCAGTCCGTTTTCATCTTCAAAGGGCAGGTTCAGGTCCCAGTTACGGGCCAGAAACAATGACCTTGCGAACTGCGATGCTGCACCGTCAACCTGGTTCTCACCAAAGTAACCGCCTTGCTGCACCGACCGTGCGTAGCTGAAGTTACCTCTTACGGTGAGGCCGTTGTTGAGTTTGGTTTGTGCTCCCAAACCGATGTTCGATCTCTTGTAAGATGAATTGTCTACATAACCCGTGTGGCTAAGATTTGAAATTGTCGCCGCCACCGAGCTTTTTGAATCACCACCCTGTACGCCAATGGAATTTTCATATACCATTCCGGTTCTGAACAGATCCTTTACGTTATCGGGATAGGCCCGGTAAGGGATGTTGTCGCCGGGAAACATATCGGGATACGCGTTCTTATAATCCGGCCACACGGGGATCGAATCAAGGTCCCTGAAAGCAGGTCCCCACGAACCGTTCGAGTTGGAATAGCTGAACTGTGAGCCGGCACCATAAAGATTTTGAAAGTCAGGAAGGTTTGCGACTTTCTCAAAAGAAACCGAGCTTTTCGCCGTTACCTCGAGACCTTTCTTTCCTCTAAGGGCGCTTCCTGATTTTGTTGTTATGATCAGCACGCCATTTGAGCCCCTGGAACCATAAATAGCTGCTGCAGACGAGCCCTTCAAAACGTTCATCGTGGCGATGTCGTTGGGATCGAGATTGGCAATGCCGCTTGAATATGCGGCACCTCCGGTGGTTTGGTTGCTGGTGGTGATCTGGTCGTTACTGTAAGGAATACCGTCCACAATGATCAGTGGCTGGCTGTTTCCATAAAATGAGTTGTTTCCACGGATTTGAATGCGGGTTGCGGCGCCCGGGGTACCCTGCGATGTCCTGATATCGACCCCCGCCACTTTGCCCTGCAGCCCTTTGAGCATGTCGGGCTCAGATTTCTGCACGAGCACATCCGGATCAACTTTACTGACCGAATAGCCAAGGGCCTTTTCGGTTCTGCGAATGCCAAGTGCCGTTACCACCACTTCCTGGAGGTTGGATTCGCCTATGAGGATCACCGGTATCGTG
>CAMPGT010000015.1 GCA_946885665.1 uncultured Chitinophagaceae bacterium
GGTAATACATGAGTGCCGTTTTGCTGTTGATGGCCCTTTCGAGGTCCTCGAGAGTTTCCACTTCAACGGGCTTTATACCGGTGTTCGAGAGCGCATGAATATAATCGTGATTGTGCCCTTTCTGAACGATCACTTCGTTTTTTTCAAAGTCGTCAACGTGGGGTAGTGCGGCCACTTTTTTAAGGTCCATCCCGGTGAGTACGCCTGCGGTTCCCAGCACCAGCGCCGACCAGCAGCCGGCAGTTACCAGCGCCCCTTCGCAATGACATAGTTCCGCGATCTTCTCGCCCACTTTATCCTGCACATCGTCGTACATCACAAATTCTTTCGCCGAATTGTTGATGGCATCCATCACTTCGTCGGGCATCAGCGACGCGGTCATCGTTGTGTAGGTGCCTGCAGCATTGATGAACGTCCTCAATCCCAGCTCCTTTACCAGGTTGCGTTTGGAACGAGTGGGAGCCGCCGTGGTTGCTAACGGAGCGGCGGTTCCCAGGAATGCGCCGGCAAGTGGTCCGACGGAAAAGAATTTAAAGAGGTCCCTCCTTTTCATATACTGCTAGTATTAATTGATGATTATGGTTTGTCCCACCATACCCGTGTTAACAGGTTATCTCCTGTGGATTCAGAAAAGCCCTGCCGCTGCAAAGCTTCGAGGTAATTTGCCTGATTGGTCAGATTCTCTGATATCGGTATCGAGAAGCGCCTGAACATTTTGCCTCCCGTTACGTTGCCCGGATAATTTACCGGCATCAGCTCGGGATATCCTGTTCTTCTCCAATTGGCATACACTTCGTAATCGTCGCCGAACATAGATAACCATTTCTGTTCGTTGATCTGTTTGAACTGATCTTCAAAAGAACCACCTGAAAGGTACGGATTAGCGGCGAGGTAATCATCAATTTGCTGTTGCGAAATGATATTATTGCTCGGAGCAACGGCGGTCCACTGTGCCCACTGCGTCATGCCGGCCTTAACGCCAAGGTTGTAGGCTTCTTCGGCGGTCATGCCTGTGTACCATCCTCTTAGCGCCGCTTCGGCCAGCAAAAGATACGACTCTGCGGGGCCCATAATGATGATCGGCGCGGCTACATTCAGCACCAGCGGTGAGGGCTCGGAATAGGTATCAAAGTCACCGGGTTTGGTGTTGAGGCTTCCGCTGATCATTCCTCTCTGCACCGCCGGGTCGTTGTTGGCAACGTACTGTGTTTCGCCGGCAGGCTTTTGCCACACCACGGAAATCACCGGAAGTCTCGGATCGTTCGTGCTTTTCAGCTTGTTGAGGAAGGTAGCTGCATACTTTCCGCCTTCAACATTATCCGGATCCTGTGGATTGAGATAATTTCCGTTCAACCACGAGTTCTGAATTTTCAGATTCATGCCGCCCGAAACATTCGCGTATTGAATTTTGGCCATGTCGTCGTCGGACAACATCACACCGCCTTCGATTGCTTTTTTCACCCATGTTTCGGCAAGTTCCGGTTCCACTTTTGTGAGCCTCATACCAAGGCGCAGCATCAGCGTGTAGGCAAATTTCTTCCATTTGGTAACGTCGCCCTGGTAAAAGAGATCGGCGCTGCCAAAATTTGAATTAGCCGGATCGAGCGCAGTAGCGGCTTCATCGAGTTCTTTGAAAAGATCGAGGTAGATGTCGCGCTGCGTGTCGTACTTCGGGGCAAGTATGCCTTCTTCGTCGCCTTTCACAGCATCGAAATAGGGGATGTCGCCGGCGATATCTGTTAACTGGTGATAGGTATATGCTCTCAGTATCCTCACCATTGCCCTTTCATTGGAAAGGGCGGGATCCTGGATCGCGTCTTCCAGTTGCTTGAGCAGGTTGAGTCTTACCGTATAGTAGGCGTTAAAGTCGGCTTCGGTACCGTTGAAGCTGTAAAACTTGTCGCCGATCGCTGGCACTTCCTTGTATGTTGAAAAATACTGCATGCCTTCTGCAAGAACAGAATAGTTGTCGCGCGGCGTATTGAGCAAGGCCGCGGTAAACATATTGGCAGGTATCGGGTAATCTACGGCGTTAAGCGGTTTGTTGAGATCTGTAAGACCTTCTTTGTTACACGATAAGAGCAGGGAGCCCGAAGTAAGGGCCGCGACGTATATCAGTTTAAAAAATTTATTATTCATCAGTAGCTTTTTTGGGAACATTAAAATTTAATATTCAGGTTAACGCCCATTGTGCGGGTTCTTGGCGCGCCGGCGCCGGCTGTTCCGGTTGCGTTTGCCACAGTCTGTTGCATTTCAGGATCGAGCCCGGCGTCTTTCACTTTCTTGTCCCTGTACAATATGGCCAGGTTCCTGGCAACAAAACCGATGGTTGCTCCCTGAATCTTCACAAATTTTATCTTGTTTACAGGTATGCTGTAGTTAAGAATAAGGCTGCGCAGCTTCACAAAATCGGAACTGAAAGTGGCGAGTTCTGAATAATTCACGCCCCTGTTGTTGTAGTAAGTATCGAGATCAACAACGGGCCAAAACCTGCTGAACTTGTTGCCTTCCTGGTCAACACCTTCGAGCTGTACGCCTGTTTCCCTGCCGGGCAGTGTGCTTTTCGTTAAGCCGAAGCGCATGGCATACACCCACATGTTGTTGAAAGCAACGGCGCCGAATTTTGCATCGAGCAGCACGTTCATCGAAAACCTTTTGTAAGTGAAGGTGTTCGAAAAGCCCATAGTGTAAGGCGGGTTGGCGATACCCAGGTAATCCTGGTACCTGTCTTCGTAACCGCTTGTGGCATTGTACACCTGCACACCGTTCTCATCTTTCTTCATCTTCCATCCCAGCACTGAACCGTAGGGCAGTCCAACGGCGTTCACGATGCTCACGCCGGATGATATACCTGTACCGATGGTAAGATTGGTGATTCCCGGAGCCAGTTCAACGATTTCGCTTTTGTTGTAGGCAAAATTGAAGCTTGTGTTCCAGCTAAAATTCTGTGTGCGGATCGGCTTGCCGGAAATCAGCAACTCAATTCCTTTATTGGTGATCTTACCCACGTTTTGGTTACCGGCGAGGTAACCGCTGGTGGCAGAAATTGCGGGTTGAAGAATGTCGTTTGTTGTAACCCTGCTATAGTAAGTCGCGTCGAGGCTCAACCTGTTTTGCAGCAACTGCACTTCGAAACCACCTTCTGAGGTTGTTACCGTCAGCGGCCGGATGTCTGGGTTCTGCAAGCGATTGGGTGCATTCTGAACCGGTATTCCATTGAAGCCGCCGGGAATGAAAGTATAGATCCGGTTAATGCTTTCTGGTGCAACGGTGGAGCTACCTACCTGTGCCCATGAAGCGCGCAGTTTCAAAAAGTTTACTGCTGCGGGCATCGTAACGATATCCGATAATATCACACCCGTACCGATTGAAGGATAGAAGATGGAATTGTTTCCCCTGTTGAGTGTCGAGAACCAATCCTGCCTTCCTGTTACACTTAAGAACACGACCGATTTGTAGTTCAGATCCGCTGCCGCGAACACTGAATTTGTTCCCGAGCGCAGTTCGCTTCTGTAAGGATACTCGTCTGTGGAAGGATTCAGCGTTTTCAGGTTGGTGTAGCTGATAAAATCGGGTATGATGAAATCGATGCCACGGAGGTTGGAGGTGATGTTCGAGATCCTCTCCCTGTTCGCGCCCACAAAGGCGTTGAGACCAAAGTCTTTAATGTCGGTATTGTAGTTGAGGATAACGTTCATATTAGTCCTGGTATCCTGCCTTGTGCCCATGTTCAAATATCCTTTAGGCGTAAAGGCAGTGCCCATCGGAACGAAGTCCATCATCGACATGCTCACATAATCCTGCGCGATGGTTCCTTTGAGGTAAAGGTTTTTGAGGATGTTGATCTTTGCACTTCCCGATCCGATAAAACGTTTCTTGTCATCTTTGTTGCCCATCTTATTTACCACGAACCAGGGATTGGGTGCGGCCGGTACCGGGTTCCACTGGATTTCATTGCCTGCTTCATCATATCCTGGCGCCAGGCTCCTGATATCCACTGTGCTTCCCAGCAGGTAAGTGGCCCAACTGGAGTTGATTTCGGCGTATCCCACGGTTGGCCTGTTCTTCGCGTTTTCCAGGTTGTACTGTACGTTAGATTCGAGTTCGATAAGATCGTTCTTGCCGAGTGTTGAACGCAGGGCCAGGTTGGCCGTCTTCCTGTCGAATGAAGAATTAGGTGTTTGCGCCTGCGATTTGAGATTCGATAAGGACAAACGGAAGTTAATCTCTTTCGATCCGCCGGTAAGCGCTATCGTGTTCACGAAATCCTGGCTGGGTCTGTAAAAATGATTGATGTTATTTTTCACGCCAACAGCCGAGTAGGGACGTTCAACACCATCAAATTGGATAACCTGCGATCCGTCAACCCTGGCGCCGTACGACAAACGTCCGGCACTAAGCGCAGCGGCTTGTGTGGCAGGCTTCACACCATCGTTTCCCGATCCGAATTCGGTTTGGAAATTGGGATAGGAGGAAGGTGTTCCAATAACGTAGTTAGACGAAAATTCAACGCCAATGCCCTGGCGCGCTTTTCCGGATTTTGTTGTAATGAGGATAACGCCGTTTGCGGCCTGGCTTCCATACAACGCAGCAGCCGCGCCGCTCTTCAGCACTTCTATCGACTCGATGTCGTCTGGGTTAATGGAAGAAATACCATCGCCCCTGTCAACGTTAATCTTCGTGGTATTGGTTTGCGCACCCTGGTTATCGGAAATGATCGGCATACCATTCACCACATACAACGGCTGTTGGTTGCTGTTGAACGAACCGTTACCCCTGATCACCACGCGGCTCGATCCGCCGGGCCCCGATGCCACCTGTGTGGCGTCGACGCCTGCAATTTTTCCGGTAAGTGCATTGGCAACGTTGGTTTCGCGTGCCTCGGTAAATTCCGAGCCCTTTACGGAGGCAACGGAATACACCAGCCCTTTCTTTTCTTTCGAAATACCAAAGGCGGTCACTACAACCTCATCCATTTTGAGCGCCGAAAGTTCAAGCCCAATGTTAATGCTCGTTTGATTGCTTACCGCCACTTCTTTGGGTTCGTAACCAATCAGCGAAATAACCAGCGTGGCATCCGAATTTACATTGTTGAGTGAAAATTCGCCGTTGGCGTCGGTTGTCGTTCCCCTTGTGCTGCCTTTCACCATTACCGATGCACCGGAAAGAGGTTCGTCTTTCTCGTTGTGCACCTGTCCCGTGATGTTGATGGGCGGAGGCGGAACGTTTGGAATCTCCTGTTGTTTTTCCGGCGCCTTTTTGTAAATGCCCACCATTTTATCTTCGATAACGTAGGTGAGATTTTGTCCGTTAAGCGCCTGCTTCAACACCTCTTCCACACTCGCGTCAACCACGTGAATGCTTACTTTCTTTGCCTCCTGGATGACTTCATAATTGTAGAAGACGGTGTAATCTGATTGTTTCTTGATCTCGGCAAATATTTTTTTCAGTGTAACATTAGTACCCGAAAAAGTGATGCCTTGGGCGTTTGCTGCGGCGCTTGCCGAAAAGCATGCGGCGAAAATAATTATCGCCGTGAGCTTAAACGCCCTCATTGATTTCTTAAAAGATCCCGCGCGGAGCGGAATGCTAAAAGGAGTCCTTAGGTGCATAACCTCTTTTAGTTTTGGTGAATGAAGGATGTAGTATTAGACAAGAGGATAAATTTATTCCGTTGCATATCCTGCAACGTTCAGTAACTATTTGAATACGGTTACCTTGTTGTTTTCTATCCTGAATTTGACGCCTGATTTTTCCAGCACTTTCAATACGCTGGACAGTTTTGAATTTCTCCGCAGCTCACCTCCGAATCGCTCGTTCGGAATTTCTCCATCGTATGCCACTTCTATATTGTACCATCTTGCAATCTGTCGCATTACTTCTGTAATACCTGCTTTTTCAAAACTGAAATAGCCATTCTTCCACGCCATTACCTGGTCAATATTTATATCAGACTGAACATTGATGTCGTTGTCTTTCACCTTTGCCTGCTGACCGGGTTTTAAAATTCCGGATACGTTGCCGCTCGAAACTTTAACGGCGCCTTCAAGCAATGTCACTTTCATATGCGGTTCGTCGCCGTACGCATTTACATTGAAGTGTGTACCGAGCACTTCCACCATCATTTCTCCTTTCATAATCCTGAAGGGCATCGATTTCTTTTTCGCCACTTCAAAGTAGGCCTCGCCGGTTATGGAAACTTTTCTCTCCTTTCCTATAAAGGCAACGGGGTAGGTAAGGGATGAACCAGCATTCAGCCAAACTTTAGTCCCATCTTCGAGCACCATGCCTATTACCTTACTGCCTTTCGGATTCGCCAACGTATTGAATTGCATTTTTCCCCTGACCCTGCCCGTTGCAACTTTATAAATAATTAACCCATCTGCTGATTTAATCACCTGGACCTTACCTTGTGAAGCCAGCGTGCCGCGGGAAGATCCGTTGATGTCGATCTTTTCTCCGCCGGCAAGGGTGATGCTTGCATAGTTTCCATCGGGTGCGGCCACGTCCTCAACAACAGGCTGCTCAACTTTCGCTACCACCTGTTTGGGACGCTCTTTCTGCATCATTGTCATGATGCTGTAACCAAATAAGATCAACACGACCGCAGCGGTTGCCGCGTACCTCCACCAGTTACCCCTCATCCGGATCACGTTGCCGTGCAACTCCGGGACCTTATCGCGTATCTTCCCAAATATCTTTTCTTCAAGCGTACCGGGAATTGTGCCGTCGGTGTCTATTCCCTGCGTTGCTTCGTTCGACAATCTTTCCAGGAACTGCCTGTTCTCGGCCGATTGCAACTTCCACTTCTCCAGTTCATACTCTTCCTCAGGCGTCAAAGTACCCTGCAGGTACTTAAACAGGAGACGGCTGATTGTTCTGGAGTTGCTCATGACTTAATGATGTGGTCGCCGAGATAATTGTTAGCGCTATGTGTATACAACGATTGTGTGAAACGATCCTACTATGGAAATAAAAAATATTTTTCAGCGGAAAATGTGCCGCGTGCTGTCAAGCAGCAGTACCAGCAGGGTGAGCGAAGAATGTTGCGCAAGCGCCTTCCGCAGTGTATTCAATACACTGGTTTTCTGGTTGCTTACTGTTTGCACGCTCACCTGGAGGTTTTCGGCGATCTCGGAGGGGCTAAGCCCCTCATGATAAGAGAGATGGAAGATTTCTTTCATTTTCGCCGACATCTTTGTGACCTCCTGCTGCACCAGGGTGAGGAGTTCCTCGCGCGTTTCGTGCAGCGGCGAATGTTCGTGCGGTTGCAGTTGCGCGATGAGGTCGGCCTGCTTTTCCGCCTTAACCCTGCAGTGGCGCAGGAAATCGAAGCAGCGGTTACGAACGGTGATGTGAAGAAAGGAGCTGAGAGCGCCCATGGTATGGAAACTGTCGCGGCGGTCCCACAGCTTTACAAAAGTGTCGGCAGTAATATCTTCAGCGTCTTCCCTGTCAGGAAGAAACGTCTTCGCGAAATAATATATACGCTTATAATATTGCTTGTACACAAGCGTGAAAGCATCCGGATCCCCCGATGCAAGGCGATGCAATATTTCAGATTCTCTATAAGCAGTGTCGGTCATACATGTGGACTATGGACTACTGTTCTGGTTTTAGGCAAATGCTAATTTACTGAAAACTTGATTAGGACATTTTTAAAATAAATAAATTTCTGCATCAACGCGGGATATGCGCTACATTAATGTTATGTAACATCTGGCATCTATTCTTTCAGCGAAAGGATATATTTCACCATCAACTTTGCGTCGTCAACGGAAATATCCGCGTGCGGCGCCATAACCGGGTATCCCCAGGCGCCGCTGCCGCCTAAAATTATTTTACGGGCAAGAAGTTCAATGTAGCCATCGTTTACCGGATATCTTTTCGCTATGTCCCTGAATGCGGGTCCTTTGGATCGTTTATCTTCGGTATGGCAGGTGTAGCAATCCGAATAAGCAATCAGCACCTTTCCTTTCTGGCTCTGCTCTTCCGGTATCGAATCATTCTTTCCGGGAATGGCCCTGATGTAATCCTTTTCCTCGCGTGCGCTGTCCCGTCGTTGGGGTTCCGGTTTTTTCTCCTCTTCTCCGCAACTGCACAAACACACCAATGCAATAAATGTAAAACGTCTAAACACTTTTACTCACTCGTTTTTCGTCGGCCAATCTTCTTAGTGCCCTGTTCATCTTCACGTTATTGGCAGGGTTCTCACAATATTCGATCAGCGTATTCAATGAATTTTTCTTAATGGCCTCCTGGTCGTCTTTCGTATCAGGATGCTCCAGGCAATATTTGGTCATCGCGGCCATGTACACGCCTACCAGGGCATCACTTCCCTTTACCAGCTTTCCTACTTCTGCATCAATATCAAACATGTAATCCGGGGTACCCGACATCCACTTGATCATGAACTTAAGGGATTTTAGATAATCCAGATCTTTATTGGCTATGGGCTTCGACAAAATATAATTCGCGGCGGCCAAAGCCGATTGATTCGCGGGCTTGTAGTCCGTTGATTTTTCCAATACTATTTCATCATAAGCGGGCAGCGACTGTGCATGCGTTACCTCGAACGCAACAAACAAAACAACAAACAGGATATATTTCATACTTCAGGTTTCCTTAATAATAGCGCTTAAAATATAATTATGCAACACCAGTTTAGCGGTTCTTTTTCTTTTTAACTGCGGGCGCGATCCCGCTTTTCATTTCTCCTTCCAAATAACTCACAACCGCTTCGGTCAGATCTCTTTCTGCGGCCGGCGTAAAAGGCGATACAACTTCCACTTCATAACCACCATGCTCCCATGCTCTCGCCGTTGGCAAATATCCGAGCCAGCCGTTGGTGTAGCCAAAATAAAATGTAAAATTAAACGGCGACCGGTCGCGCACTTCGTTCGATATCTCGCAAAATAATTCGATGGGCGCCGACCATATCGCCACATCGTCATTAATCTTCAAAAACTGTACGGGCAATTTTACGAGGCTTACGCCATCCTTCGTGGTGCGCGTGTACCCCTGCAGATCACCGGCCCATCCAAGGCCGGGCTTACGCGGGCTCTCCACATTGATCGCGCCGGTAAATAGTTTTACCGAATCAACCCACGATGTTATCTTCCTGCTTCCTTCAATAATTTTATCGCCGAGCAAAACCCGAAACTGGCTAAGATGACCGGCGCGCGCATTGGGATACACACTGTATATCGGCGCGAGGTTTCCCGCGGCGCCGTTGATAAACAACACCGGCGCGCCTGTTTTTTCTTCAACGTAACCAGCAACAACGCCGGCTACATCGCCGCTGATGCCGAGGTTCTCCTGTCCCAAAACCGTTCCGTGAATGGCATAATTCACTAAAAGCGCCACGGGCTGCCCGTAGGTATTTTCAAGCCGGATGAGGCCGATGCGCCTGTCAACTGGTCCATCGGGATTCAGGCCGAGGGAAGCCTTTCCATCAACATCTATCGCCCGCCTGTTGATGTTCGCCTGCGAAAATCCCCAGCCTACCCCAAGTTTCGCGGGCGCAAGGCTTTTTATTGCCGCATCAATGCCATCCAGCATACTCCGGCTGATAAAGGAAGTATAAGCTGTATCCACCGGATGCTCGTAGCGATCGCCTAAAAAAGCTTCTGCAATTCCCGGCGGCCCAACTTCCGGCGCCGAATGTGTATGCGTGAGCGACCACCAGAAATTACCCGGCTTTACACCAAATTTTTTCTGTACCCGTGCAGCAATTTCCTGGTAGTTGGAGGGCGACACGTAACACAACTCCGAAGAAACGATGATAAACCGGCTCGTCCCGTCATCCATTACCAGGATGCGGTGATAAATGCTGTCGTGAACACCATTGGATTGCCTGGCCGCATACCCCAGGAGCTGCTTGGGCACATTGGGCGTAATGTTCACCTTAGCGGCCGCTGCACGAAAGGAAGAGGATTGCGCTGAGGCGGAGCAGCACGAAACCGCAACCAATGCAATTAAAAAACTTCTTCTCATAAAGTTAATTTCAGTTCTGTCGTAAAAAAGCAAGAAGGTCGGCCATTTGCTGCGTGTTGATCTTTTTCTGAAGGTCCTTTGGCATGGCCGAAGCACCCAACGCCTGCAATGATTTTATATCCTGTCGATTCACTGTCCTGTCCATTTTGCCGAAGTTCCTCAGTGTGATCGCCGCCGGCGTTTCGCCGGCGATGATGCCAATTACCTTTTCGCCATTGTTCAACTCGGCCTGCCACGTATCAAATCCACTCGAAATGGAAAGATCCGGATCGAGAACGTTTACCATGATATCCTGCTTTGTCCAGTTGTGGATAGTGCCCAGGTCGGGACCAATCGCCACACCTGTCTTGCCCCTAAGCTGGTGACAAATTGCACAGTTTTCCATGTACACTTTTTTCCCGGCAGCGGCTTCGCCTTTCAACTGCAACGCTTCTTTATACTGCTCATTCAGTTTCGCTGCCTGCTGTTTTGTTTTGGTGAAAATGGCACGCGCGCGGTTGCGTAAATTGTCGTTACTGTTTTGCATCAACTGAACACTCGTAGGGAAACTCACGCTTCCGGGATTGATGGTATTCTTTTCAAGTGCATCCACGAGCATCGAAATGCCTGCCGAGTCTCTCATGAAAATATCGATGGCCTCGTTGCGGATATCCGGTGTCAGCAACGGCCATTTCTCTATCAGAAAATTGCTTACCGGCTCTGTTTCGATTGTTCCCAGCGTTGAAAGGGCAGCTTGTTGTATAATTGTTTGCTCTTTCGGATCGATGAGCTTTTTGAGATTTTCTGCGTAGGGCGAAGCATCCGCAAGCGAGAGCAGCCTTATCGCTTCGGCACGTTTTCTTCCGTCATGTTTTTCATCATTCATGATCTGTACGGCGCGCCGCATCGATGTTTTCTCGAGCGCAGCATCAGTAATTCCATTCGCTTTCAATAACTGCATCGCCGATTCCCTGGTATCGGCATCAGGATGGTCAAAAAATATTGTTGCCAGTTGCTGCTGGTCGGCATTGTTGATAACCGTCTTATTTACACGTAATCCCGCGGCCAGCCCCTTCAGCATGGCCGACTGCCTGGAGCCGCCGAAATCCATGGCCCGTGCCAGCATTGCATGGACCTGACGGCTGTTGGCTGTTCCGGCAACCATTGCGGTCACTTTTTCTACTAGCGATGCATAAGCACCATTACCTTCCTTATAATTTTTTAAAACATTTTCCAGCAGTGCGGGCGATTGAGAAGCCGGCGCCGACATAGCAGCAATCTGCATCCACTTGTCGTTGATATCCTTAAATAATAAGTCATTTCTCGCCGTTACCGCGGCAGGTGTATTTACCGAACCCAGGGTGAGCAGCAGTTGCATCCTCACCTTTGGATCAGCATCGTTGCCGAGCGCAGGCAGCACATCAGCCAGTGCAGGAAAATTGTGCAAATGCAATTCGGCGAGCCTCACCGCATTTTCGCGCACACCTGCTGCTTTGTCTTTTAAGGCATTAACGATGTGCTGTTGCTGCAGTTGTCCCATTCCCTCGAGCGTCCATAACGCGTGCAGCCGCCCGAATTCATTTTCATCGTTGGTCATCGCGATAAGCAACGGCACCGCTGCTGTATCATTTTTGTCAACCAGCAACCGCTGTGCATTGAGGCGCCACCAATAATTTTTGTCAGCAAGGTGTTTCACCAGTTCATCAACCGTTGCATCGCCAAGCTTCAATCCTTTGGTCCATCCGCTGCTTTTGAAGTTGTCCGGAGTTATTTTAAATATCCTTCCCTTATCGGCGCCATCGTATAAATTTCCCGCTTTGATCGCCTCTTCCGACATCCATTCGGGCGATTCGATCACCCTTCGATAGTAATCCAGTACGTACAGCTCACCATCGGGGCCAACGTAAAAATTGACGGGACGTGCCCAGGCATCGGTAGAGGTGAGAAATTCTTTATGCTCCAGGACCCTGCTGGCCCTGAAGGTGGAGCCACTGTCGGCTACCATGTCAACATGCACGAGGTTGCTAACCGGTTCGGCAATGAAGTTGATATTTTTATTGTACGGTTCCGGAAACGCACCGCCCAGGTAAGCGGTGAGGCCGCATGCCGACGTCATCACGCCAACATCGGTGAGTATTTGCCTGTCGGGATGAATGGTGGCGGGAAATACCTCTGCCGCATTCAGGTGATCAGATATATTTTGCACGGCAGAAGAAACGTGCAGCGTGGGATTTCTATCAAAATAGCGGTTGGCGATCACTTCATGGTAGCCGTGGTTTGAATTGTCGCAACCGAACCAATGGCCCCATGCGTCGAAAGTTTGACCAAACTGGCACTCGGTAGTGGTCATTTCGAGCTGCTGCCTGTCCGGCCGGAAGCGTACGGAACGGCCATTGGCGTTCCGTGGAAGCCTGGGCGCGTTGGGCTTTCCCGGAAAAACTATCTCGTTGCCCTGGTCACCGAACTCATCGCTGTATTCGCGGGTAGAAACGGCGCCGCCATTCGCAACGTAAATCCAGTTGTCTATCCCATACACGGGGTTATTGGTGTTGTGTTGCGGATTGGTGAGCGCAAATCCTCGTATAAGCGTATCTGTGATATTCGCCTGCCCGTCGCCATCGGTATCTTCGAGATACAAAATATCGGGCGAGTCGGTTACGATCAATCCTTTCTTCCAACGCATGATGCTGGTGGGCAGCATCAGTCCTTCTTTAAAAACGGTGCGTTTATCCATGGTGCCGTCTCCGTTTTCATCGGATAACAAAATAATTTTGCCGCTTCCTGTTTTGTCGAGTGGATAGCCGTGCATTTCCACAACATACATGCGGCCGTACTCATCTATTTCCATATCCACAGGGTCGGAAATGAGCGGCTCTGCTGCAATCATTTCTATCTTGAATCCGTCGGCCACGGCGTAGGTCGAAAGAGCGTCTTTTGCTGAGACCGGCGAAACGGGTTGATTTTCGCGTTGCGCTCCCCGGCATGCGCAGATAAATGTAAGAATGACAATTGTACCGGCTTTAAAAAGCGAACTCATTTACTAAATGTACTACATTAGAGGAGTAGCTTCATCATCAACTTCAGGCATGGAAAAGAAAAAAATGGGCCGCGGCACATTCATTAAGAACGCAGCGCTCGCCTCATCCGCATTTTATATTGTTCCCCGGTTTGTTCTGGGCGGTAAGGGT
This sequence comes from uncultured Chitinophagaceae bacterium, assembly GCA_946885665.1. The sequence continues at coordinate 13,164 of CAMPGT010000015.1, forward strand.
TATGTGGCCCCAAGCGATAAATTATACATCGCCGCCGTTGGCTGTGGCGGTGAGGGTGGAAATGACATCCGGCATTACGCTACCTCGCCTAAAAAAAATGCGGTAATCGCCTTGCTGTGCGATGTAGACGAGCGGATGGCGGCGCCGCGGCGCAAGGACTTTCCGAAAGCGAAATTTTATCACGACTGGCGCGAGATGTTTGAAAAAGAGAGTAAAAATTTTGACGCCGTTACCGTGGCCATTCCCGACCACAACCATGCTATCGTTGGATTAAGTGCCATGCAGCTAAAAAAACATCTGTACCTGCAAAAGCCGCTTACGCATGATATTTATGAGGCGCGTGTGCTTACCGAAGCATCCGAAAAATATAAGGTAGTCACGCAAATGGGCGACCAGGGAGCATCGTGCGACGGAATGCGGACGATGCAGGAATGGTTCGAGGCCGGGCTGATTGGCGACATTGAAAAAGTATATTGCTGGACAGACAGGCCCGTTTGGCCGCAGGGAATTTCGTGGCCGGCAAGTAAACCACCGGTGCCAAAAGAATTGAAGTGGGACCTTTGGCTCGGCACCGCGCAACAAACGAATTACATCGATAACCTGGTTCCGTTCAACTGGCGCGGATGGTGGGAGTTTGGCACCGGAGCATTGGGCGACATGGGTTGCCATATTATGGGGCCGCCGTTCAAATTGCTGGGATTAGGATATCCCACAGAAATATCGGGAAGCGCCAGTACTGTTTATAACGGCATATTTAAAGAAGGCATTTATCCTGAAAGCGGTCCCGTTTCAAGTTCAATCAAGTTTAAATTCAAACAAAAGAATGGCCGCGACCTGGAGCTGCACTGGATGGACGGAGGAATTGTTCCCGACCGGCCGGATGAGCTGGATCCCGATGTGAACATGAACATTGCATTGGGCGATTGGCCGGGCGAAAATGATTTCGAGGGATGTACACTCTTCATCGGCACAAAAGGAAAAGTTTCGTGCGGATGGGGTGGCAGTCACCCCCGGCTGTTGCCTTTGTCGTTGAATAAAGAAGTGAAGGTCGCTGAAAAATATCCGCGCGTTACAGGTGGAATGGATGGGCACTGGTGGGCGTGGGTGGATGCGTCTATTGCCGGTTATGGAAATGCCGAGGTAAGCTCGCCATTCAAAGGATATGCGGGCCCGCTGACCGAGACGGTGCTGCTGGGAAATTTGTTGCTGCGCAGTTTTAATTTGAGTGAATCGGTGAACAAGAAGGATCCTGTGTATGGGGAGATGAGCGGCAACAAGTTCGCGGGAAGGTATGTGAGTTTGAAATGGGATGGAGAGAATATGCGTGTAACTAATTTTGAGGCCGCCAACCGGTTTATTCGTCGCAAATACAGGAAGGGATGGGAGAATGCGGAGCTGTCGGCGTGAGAGGAGACCGGAGACGGCAATGGGCAATGGGCAATGGGCAATGGACAATGGGCAATGGGCAATGGGTATCCCCCGCTGGCGGGGGTGGCGCGGAGCGCCGGGGGTGGACAATAGGCAATGGTGAGACGGGAGACGGGAGACGTGAAACGTGAGAGGTCTCTCAGTTATAACTTTTAAGTTTTAACTTCTAACTTTTTATGAAAAATATCTTCTTACTTCTCCTTCTCGCCTACTCGTCGGGAGTGCTCGCGCAGCAAAAGAAAATGAACATCATCTTCATTCTCGCCGACGACCACCGCTACGACGCAATGGGCTTCATGAATAAAATCCCAGGCCTCAAAACACCAGGCATGGATAAGATGGCCGCCGAAGGCGCACACATCAAAAACGCATTCGTCTCCACCGCACTCTGCTCGCCAAGCCGCGCCTCCATTCTAACAGGACAATATGCACACACGCACACGGTGGTCGATAACGATGCGCCCATGCCTTCAAACCTTGTCTTCTTTCCGCAATACCTGCAGAAAGCCGGTTACCAAACCGCCTTCCTCGGAAAATGGCACATGGGCAACGCCGACAGGGATCCGCAGCCGGGATTCGATTACTGGTTAAGCTTCCGCTCACAAGGCGTGTATTACAATCCTACATTCAACATCAACGGGAAAGATATAAAGTTCACCGACAGCGGCTACACTTCCGACCTGCTCACCGACTATGCAATAGATTGGATGAACAAAAGAAATAAACAGCAACCATTCTTTCTCTATCTCTCGCATAAAGGTGTACACGCAGAATTTCAACCGGCAAAACGGCACCGCGGCATGTACGCCAACATACCGATCATGTGCCCGCCGTCCATGTACCTCACTGCCACCGACAGCAGCAAGCACTATGGAACTTACACCGCGCCCACTACAAAAGTCAATTACCGGGACATCCCGCAATGGGTACGCAAGCAACGTTATAGCTGGCACGGCGTCGATTACATGTATCACGGCGCCATCCCCTTCGATAAATTTTACCGCGCCTACCTCGAAACATTAATGGGCGTGGACGAAAGCGTGCAGCGAGTACTGCAATGGGTGGAAGAGCAGGGATTGAAAGAAAATACAATGGTGGTGTATATGGGCGATAATGGTTTCTCATTCGGCGAACACGGCCTCATCGACAAGCGTCACGCCTACGAAGAATCCATGCGCGTGCCGATGCTGGTGTGGGCGCCAGGAATGGTAAAGCCAAAATCTGTTGTGGAGCAAGTGGTGATGAATGTGGACGTTGCACCAACCTTCCTTGAACTGGCCGGTGTTAAAAAGCCCGCGCAAATGCAGGGATTTTCTTTCGCCGGACTGTTGAAAGGAAATACACAGGGCTGGCAGCGCGAGAAGGTATTTTATGAGTATTACTGGGAAGCGGCCTTCCCGCAAACACCTACCATGTTTGCCATTCGCAGCGACAAGTACAAATACATTTTCTACAACGGGATCTGGGATATCAACGAACTGTACGACCTGGAGAACGATCCCTATGAAATGAATAACCTCATCCGCGACACCAAGTTGCGCCAAACAGGCCTCGATCTTAAGCATGAACTGTTTGAGTGGCTGAGGGAAACCAAAGGCAACCAGATACCGCTGAAGCAACCGATTGACGGCCGTATCGACCACCTCTACCGCAAGACTTACTAAATTGTCATACATTCGGAAACAACACCTCATGCCATGCGACCAATAGTTTGCTTCGCTTTTGCCTGCTTCCTGTTTTTAACCGGTCATGCGCAGTCGATGGTGACCGCCGCCGAAAAATTTATCAGCACGCTCGATACTGCGCAGAAGTCGGCAACGCTGTATCCATTTGGATCGGAGGAGCGTTTCAATTTTCATTATTTCCCCATCAACGACAGGAAGGGCTTACCGCTCGACCAAATGAGCGCCACACAAAAACAAGATGCCATCGCCTTGTTAAAAACGTGCCTTACCGATGGCACCGTCAAAAAAGTTAAAGAGATCATCGAACTGGAAAATATCTTAAAGGTTCTTGAGAACAGGGCTCCCGGTGATCATTTCCGCGATCCCGGGAAATATCACCTGGCGATATTCGGTGTGCCCGGCGATACCACCACGTGGGGCTGGCGCTTCGAGGGGCATCATGTATCTTTTCATTTTTCAGCAAAAGACAACGCAATGGTGGCGGGCACCCCGGGATTTCTTGGCGCCAATCCCGCCATCGTTCCCAGCGGTCCGCAAAAAGGCAAAGAAATACTGAAGGATGAAAAAGAAAAAGGATTTGCGCTGCTTCGCTCGCTAACCGCCGAACAATTGAAAGTGGCCGTTATCGATAAAAAGGCGCCTGGCGATATCGTGACGCGCATCGACAGGAAAGCAATGATCGAACATCCGGCAGGTATCGCCTATTCTGCCATGAATGCCGCACAACGCGAAAAACTTCTGCAATTGATTGGCCTGTACGTACACAGGTACAAGAAATCTTTCGCCGATAACATGCTGAAAGAAATTCAGCAGGCAGGGCTCGACAATTTAAAATTCGCCTGGGCCGGCGACATGCAATCGGGTCCCGGCCACCCGCATTATTACCGGATACAGGGGCCTACGCTCATCATCGAATACGACAATACCCAAAACAACGCGAACCATGTGCACACCGTGGTGCGCGACCTGATGCATGACTTTGGTGGCGACATGCTGCTCGACCATTACAAATCGGGCCACCACCACCGCGATTAAGCTTTCTTCTTCACCGCAAGAATGGTGAGCAGCGAAGACACGAGTAACGATACCGCCATGAAAATATAAGATGCGCCAAAGTCGCCCGTGCGTGCATTAAGATAACCCACTACATAAGCGCCGATGAACGAGCCGAGTGCTCCGAAACTGTTGATGACTGCCATGGCCACACCTGCAACATTTCGCGGAAGAATTTCCGGGATGATGGCAAAGAATGGACCGTAAGGCGCATACATCGCGGCGCCCGCAATGATCAGCAGTATGAACGAAATATAAAAGTTGCTTTCGCCAACGAGATAGGAGAAATAGAACGCTATCGCACCTACCAGCAGCAAGGGCCACACGAATAATTTTCTGTTGCCTGTTTTGTCGGAAAACCACGATGCCACGATCATACCGATGATGGCAAATAAGTAAGGCAGTGCCGACAGCCAGCCGGTACTTACAATGTCCATATTGGGAACTGCTTTAATAATAGATGGCAGCCACATTACAAATCCATACACGCCAATGCTCCACAATGCGTATTGCAGTGAAAGTAAAATAACAGCCCTCGATTTAAACAATGCCGCATAATTCTTTGCTGGCGGGATGGCTTCCTGTTCTTTCTCCAATTGGGTTTTCAATTGCAGCTTTTCTTCTTGACCGAGCCACTTTGATTTGGCGGGATCATCGTCGGCTACGCGCCACCAGATAAAGGCCCATATCACCGCAGGTATCCCTTCAATAATAAACATCCATCTCCATCCGAATGCATTGAGCAGGTATCCCGAAAGCACCGACATCCAGAGGATTGTAACCGGGTTGCCAAGTATAAGGAAGGTGTTTGCCCTCGAGCGCTCTGCCTTTGTGAACCACCGGCTCAAAAAGATCAGCATCGCAGGCATTACGGAGCTTTCGACGATGCCAAGACAAAACCGGATCACGATCAGCAGGTTCACGTTGGTGATAATACCGGTAGCCGTTGCAAACAGGCCCCAAAGTATTAACGACCAGAAGATGAGTTTTTTGACGCTCTTCTTTGAAGCATAGTGAGCGCCTGGTATCTGGAAGAAGAAATATCCAAGGAAGAATAGAGAACTTAGCAGCGAGGAAGTAACCGGGGTGATGTTAAGATCGGTCTCCATGCCGCCGGCGATTCCGAAACCGAAATTCGCGCGATCGAGATAGGCAAGACTGTAAGTGAAAAATACAACGGGAATAAGACGGTACCATCGTAAAGCAGACAATTTTTTCTCCATATTGTTTATATTGTATCTAGTATAATACTTGGTTATGGCAAACAACAGAAGGTCCTTCCTCAAGAAATCAATTTCCATCGCGTCGGTTACCTCTATTGCAGGTGTGGGAGGTCTAGCAAACAGTAAATCTAACACTGAACTTTCAAAACGCGCGCATGAATATGTAAAAGATGCGGGAATGCAGCTCAGTGAGGCCTATTTCAGGGGTCTGGAGGAACGTCGGATAGCTTATGCGCGGCAGATGGACGTGCTTGGTGCCGTTGCAGGAGTGAGGGGCAGCGACGATGCAAAACCCTGGGAAGCCAAAGCGATCATCGCCAACAAACAGGCATGGGATAAGGTGGGATTGAAATGGAACGTGGTGGAGGGACCACCGTCGCTGGGAGAAAAGACAAAGCTTGGCCTCGACGGCAGAGACGAAGAGATCAGCAACTTCATCACGTTCATGAAGAACCTGAAGCAGCACGCCAATATTGACGTGATATGCTACAACTGGATGCCGGTGATTGGCTGGTATCGCACAGATAAAGCAAAGCCGGGCAGGGGCGGCGCGCTCGTAACCGCTTTCGATAACGACGCGCTAAAAGATGCGGCGCTCACAAAATATGGTGAGGTTTCCAATGAAACACTCTGGAAAAACCTTGACTATTTCTTGAAGGCAGTGATGCCCGAGGCCGAAAAAATTGGAATGAAGATGGCCATGCACCCCGACGATCCACAGGTGGAAAGCATCAAAGGCATCGGAAGAATAATGACCACCGTCGATAATTTTAAACGGATGCTGGATATTTACCCGAGCCCGTACAATGGCATTACGATGTGCCAGGGCAATTTTTCACTGATGGGTGCGGACATTCCTAAAACCGTCAGGGAGTTTGGAAAAGAGAAAATTCACTTTGTGCATTTCAGGAACGTGCGCGGAGGTAAATACAAATTTGAAGAAACGTTTCATGACGAAGGGCAGATAGATATGTATGAAGCGATGAAGGCTTATTATGAGATCGGTTTCCGCGGACCGATACGCCCCGACCATGTTCCTACGATGGCCGGGGATAGTAATGATTTTGCGGGATACAGCAATGTGGGAATATTGTTTGCGCATGGTTACATTCGCGGGCTGATGGAAGCGATTGCTAAAGCGCGTTAGAAGTTAAAAGTTAACAACGTCTCACGTTTGCCGGTCCACCCCCGGCGCTTCGCGCCACCCCCGCCAGCGGGGGATACTCTCCCGTCTCCCGTATCCCGCCTCCTGTCTGACGTCTCCCGTCTCCCGTCTCACGTCTCACGTCTCACGTCTCACATCTCCCGTCTCCCGTCTCACGCTCACCAAAACCTCACATACAACAACGACAACACGATCAGCACCACCATGATCAGCGCCAGCGTTGACGGGGCAAGCTTAAACATCGACTTGTCGAGATCGAAGGCCTTCGCACTTACTTTGGGACCGGCGAGGCTCATGCACACCATCAGCAATACCGTAAAGAAGAACGACCATCCCATGCCGATGAGGAACGGTATTTCATACGTTTCTCCGTTCCAGTAGGCGGTGTACAACCAGGTTTCGTTACCGAACCAACCCGGTGCATAATTGTTGAAGACAATAGAAAGCAGGAAGCCCACGATGATGCCTGCGATGGCTGCCGAGCCGGTGGTGCGTTTCCAGAACATACCGAGGATGAACACGGCAAAAACACCGGGGCTGATGAAGCCTGTGTATTTCTGAATGTAGGTGAAGCCGCCCTGTGCGCCAATGCCCAGCGAATCTTTCCAGGTAAAGATGATGGCGATGATCATTGCAACGATCACGGTTACCCTTCCAAGGCTCACCATCTTCTTTTCGTCGGCACTTTTATTGAAGTATTTTTTATGGATGTCGAGCACGTATATCGTTGAGATGCTGTTCACCTTACCCGCCAGTGAGGCAACAATGGCGGCGGTAAGCGCGGCGATCGACAGCCCTTTCAACCCTTCTGGAAGAAATGCCAGGATGGAAGAGTACGCTGCGTCTTTGCTGCCGTTGGCAAGGTGAGGAAGGTGGCCATTGGTGTACAGCACATACGCTGCAATGCCGGGAAGCATTACGATTATCGGCATCATCAATTTCAGAAAAGCGGCAAACAAAATACCGGTGCGTGCAGTTTGCAGGTTGGCGCCGAGCGCCCTTTGGGTGATGTACTGGTTACAGCCCCAGTAGTTGAGGTTCACGATCCACTGCCCTGCAAAATACATGGCAACGCCCGGCAGCACAAGATATTTGTCCACTTGCAGTTGCGAAGCATTGGCGTCCGGTTTGGGAACAATCATGTGAAAATGTTCGGGCGCTTCATTCATCAACACCTTGAAGCCGGCAATGGCATTCTCTCCCAAACCAAACCGGTCGCTCACGATGGTGAGAGCGAGATAGGTAGTGGCCAGTCCACCGATGATCAGCACCGCTACCTGGATAACATCGGTATAGCCGATCACTTTCATTCCGCCGAGGGTGATGATGAGTGCAAAGATTGCCAGCATGAGCATGATCTTGTGCAGGTGCTCACCTCCCACTAGTCCGTTGATGGCCACCGAACCGAGGTATAGTATGGAAGTAAGGTTGACGAACACATACAGGAACAACCAGAATATGGCCATGATGAGCGCCACCGTATTATTGTAACGCCGCGTAAGAAATTGCGGCATCGTGTAAATCTTGTTTTTCAGGTACACCGGGATGAACCATACGGCAATGATTACAAGGGCAAGCGCAGCGATCCATTCATATGCGGCGATGGCGATGCCGATAAAATAACCATCTCCACTCATACCAATAAACTGTTCGGCCGAAATGTTAGACGCGATCAGGGATGCGCCGATGGCCCACCAGGTGAGGGACCCTTCAGCGAGGAAAAAGTCTTTCGTGTCGGTAACCTTTCTTTTTTTTCTCCGGTAGATCCAGTAACCATAAGAGGCAACAATAATAAAGTACAGGATAAAAACGGCGTAGTCTGCGAAGACAAGATGATTATTCATATTTATTAATTACATATTGGCAGCAATAATACAGTTGCGTCATTTAGTGGCGTAGTAGATTTCGTTCCATCGCAATTCGTTCCTGAGATCCCTGATCCCTGTTGATTTGCCAATGTGTATAAGCTCAATTCCCGCAATATCTGCAAAATCTTCGATGTGCTCAAGCTTCAAATTCTGGCTAAAGCACGTATGATGCGCGCCGCCGGCAAGTATCCATGCCGTGCAGGCGGTTTTCATATCCGGGTATGGCTTCCACAGCACTCTTGCGACCGGCAATTTAGGTAAATCATGTCGAGATTTCACGGCCTCCACCTCATTCACCACCATTCTGAACCTGTTGCCCATGTCTACCAGCGACACATTCATCGCCGGACCCGCCGCCACATCGAACACGAGCCGCACCGGATCTGCTTTTCCGCCAATGCCAAGCGGATGTATCTCACATTTCGGTTGTCCGTCGGCGATAGACTCGCAGATTTCAAGCATATGCGCGCCCAGCACCATTTCGTTTCCCGGCTCAAAATGATAGGTGTAATCTTCCATGAACGAATTACCGCCGGGCAGTCCCGCCGACATCACCTTCATCAGCCGCACCAATGCGGCAGTTTTCCAGTCACCCTCACCGGCAAATCCATACCCCTTCTTCATCAACCGCTGGGCAGCGATACCCGGCAGTTGAACCATGCCATGCAAATCTTCGAAGGTATCGGTAAAGCCGCTGAAATTTCCATCAACGAGAAAGGTTTCAATACCCGCTTCGATCCTGGCGGCCTCACGCAGCGACTGGTGCGCATCGCCCCCTTTCAGCAGAGATTTTTGCAGTGAATAACTGTCCTGGTATTCTTCTGCCAGGCGGTCCACCACACTATCTTCAATGTCGCTGATCGTCCGCACGAGATCACCGATGCCATGCGTGTTCACGGAATAACCGAACTGCATTTCGGCTTCCACCTTGTCGCCTTCGGTAACCGCCACGTTGCGCATGTTGTCGCCAAACCGGACGAACCGCGCTCCCTGCCAGTCTTTCCATCCCACCGCGGCCCGCGTCCAGGACGAAAGCTGCTTCTGCACTGTCTCATCTTTCCAGTGCCCCGTTACCACCTTCCTCCTGAGCCGCATTCTCGTCATCATATGTCCGAATTCGCGGTCGCCATGCGCACTCTGGTTAAGGTTCATGAAATCCATGTCGATTTCGGACCATGGTATTTCGCTGTTAAATTGAGTGTGCAAATGCAACAGGGGCTTTCGCAAAATTGATAACCCGCGTATCCACATCTTCGCGGGTGAAAACGTGTGCATCCACACCATGGCGCCGATACAATTTTCCGCAGCATTCATTTCACGAAAAACGGTATAGATCTCATCGGCAGTTTTCACTACCGGCTTGAACACTACCGTGACCGGAATTGCGGGCGAATCATTCAGCTGCGCCGCTATAATATTTGAATGAGCTGCCACTTGCTCCAATACTTTTGAACCATAAAGATGCTGGCTGCCTGTAATGAACCAGGCCTCATATTTTTTCAGACTATCCATTAAACTTTTTTGTTTTGCCGGGCAGTTATCAATCAGCTCTGCCCGTAATATGAATCAGGTCCATGCTTTCTTTCAAAATGCTTTTTTATGATCGATGCTTTCAGCAATGCCGTACCGGAATTGATCTGTTCGGTAAGGAACGCCATCTTTGCCAGCGCTTCCAGTATCGCGCTGTTATAAACGGCTTTCGCCGCATTCCTGCCCCACGTAAAGGGTGCATGACTGCCCACCAGCACCATTTCCACTGCACGATAATCGAGCTGCTTCTTTTCAAGGCACTCAATGATCTGAAACGCCGTTTGGTATTCATAATCTCCTTTCACCATCTCGTCACTCATCGGCGTTGCGCACGGTATGTGGCCGGTAAGATGATCGGCATGCGTAGTGCCGTAGATGGGAATATCGCGCAGCGACTGCGCCCAGGCCGTGGCATAGGTGGAGTGCGAATGGGCGATGCCGCCGATATCCGCCCATTGCTTGTATAATGCAGCATGCGTGGGTGTATCCGAAGAAGGACGAAGCGCTCCCTCCACCACTGCGCCGTCGAAATCCACCACCACCATTTTAGACGGATCGAGCTCGCTGTAAGGAACGCCGCTTGGCTTAATGGCGAACACACCCAGCGCCCTGTCGGCCGCACTCACATTGCCAAAGGTGAAAATAACGAGACCGAGTTCCGGCAATTGCCTGTTGGCTTCATAGGCCTCCTCCTGGATGTGCAAATATTTTTTCATCAGTAATAATTTCCCGCCTTAATGCTAAAAGTAAATAAATAAACGTTTTTTTGACGTTTTAAATGAATATTTTTTGTTATTGTATCTTCGAGATACCAGACACTCGTTTTCATTGATCATTTCATAACTGAATTATGACCGGATATTTGGGCCAGCAACGATACCTGGTTGCACTGGACTGCATCATTTTTGGATTTGACGGGAAAGATATAAAACTGTTGCTGATCCGGCGCGGCATCGAACCGGAAAAAGATAAATGGAGCCTGATGGGAGGATTTCTGCAACCCGGTGAAACGCTGGATGAAGCGGCCAACCGGGTGCTGAAGCAGCTCACAGGGCTCGAGGGTGTTTACATGGAGCAACTGCAGGTGTACAGCGAACTCAACCGCGACCCCATCGAACGAACCATCTCCGTGTGTTATTTTGCACTTATCGACATTCACAAGTATGAAAAACAGATCAGTGAAGAATACCACGCCGAATGGTTCCTCCTCTCAAAAAAACCAAGACTGATATTCGATCACGACGACATGGTGCGCCTGGCAAAAAAACAATTGCGCTACAAGGCAGCGCTCCATCCCATATTGTTCCGGCTGCTGCCCGATAAATTCACGATTCCCCAACTGCAGAATCTGTACGAATGTGTGTACGACACGCTATTCGATAATCGCAATTTCACGCGCAAGGTCATGTCGACGGGACTGCTGGTGAAGCTGAATGGAAAGGATAAATCAGGATCAAAAAAAGGCGCCTTCTATTACAAGCTCAACAAGCGAACCTACAAGGTGAAAGAAGATGCCTTCCTCAACTTTGTACCGAAGGCGGATAAATTTATTTAGACCTTAAGGCTATTAAATGCGAACAGTGCGTATCAAAAACGAACACCGTACCGAAATGCAGGAGCACTAACTTATTTATTTTGATCCTGTTAATTACAGGCACCGGCTTTGATGCTATCTCATCAACATCGGCGTTATGATTAAAAATTACCTTAAGCTTTCGTGGCGTTCGCTGCTGCGCGACCGCCAGTTTTCGATACTTAACCTGGCCGGGCTTTCCACTGGCCTCGCCTGCGCGCTCCTCATGTGGCTGTGGGTGGCCAATGAGCGAAGCATCGACCATTTCAACGAAAACGATGAACGCATTTACCAGGTAATCAAAACGTCGAAGAATGACGACGGCACCATCGACACCCACGAAACCACGCCCTGCCTGATGGCACAGTCCATGGCCAAAGAGTTGCCGGAAGTAGAATATGCGGCGCCCGTAGTGATAGAACGTGAAAAAGGCATTTTGAACGCCGGCGAAAAGCGATTACGGGCCGAAGCAAGATTTGCAGGAAGAGATTTCTTTAAAATATTTTCTTATCCCATACTCGATGGAAATAAAAATGCCCTCCTGCACGATCCGCATACAGTTGTTTTATCAGACCAGGTTGCGTTAAAATTATTCAACACCACAAAAAACCTGGTAGGAAAAACAGTGATGTGGAACGGCGAGGCGGAACTTAATGGCCCGTATAAAATTTCAGGGATCTTTAAGTCGCCGCCGAACAATGCCACTGACCAGTTCGATGCCCTTTTTTCCTTCGACCTGTATTACGCGGCGTTTCAAAAAAAATATGGACTCGACAAATGGTACAGTAATAACCCATCCACTTACCTCCTCCTCCGCAAAGGCACCGACCCGGTGGCCTTCAATGAAAAAATAAAAGACTACAGCCAGCAGAAAATGGTGACAATGTACGGACCGGAATCACTGAAGTATGAAGGAGAAATGTTCGCGCAACGCTATTCCGACAGGTACCTGCACGGCCTCTATGAAAACGGCAAGATAGCCGGAGGCAGGATCGCGTATGTGAGGCTGTTTTCGATCATCGCCATTTTCATCATCATCATTGCCTGCATCAATTTCATGAACCTCGCAACGGCAAAGGCGAGCGCAAGGATGAAGGATACAGGCATAAGAAAGATCATTGGTGCAAAAAGAGCAACGCTCATACTGCAATATCTCTGCGAATCGACGGTTATGGCTTTTCTGTCGCTCGCTATGGCGCTTTTGATCGTTTGGCTGGTCCTTCCACAATTCAGGAACATTACCGGCAAGGAGCTGCATTTCAGTTTTTCTGCCTACACTGTTCTATCCATAATCGGTATAGCATTATTTACAGGTGTGTTTGCCGGAAGCTACCCGGCCCTTTACCTTACAGGCTTTCGACCGGTTTCAGTGCTTAAGAACGCAACCGCCCCTTCGGATGGGAAATCCTTCTTCAGAAAGGGACTGGTAGTGTTTCAGTTTGCAGTTTCCGTAGTTTTCATCGTTGCGGTAATTATTGTTTACAGGCAGATGAAACTGGTGCAGGAAAAAAATCTCGGCTTCAACAAGGATAACATCATCACCTTCACGGCAGAAGGAAGGGTGCATAATGATTTCGAAACGTTTCTTACCGAAATAAAAAATATACCCGGGATACTTAATGCATCGGGGATGGATGGCAACCTGGTGGGCGAACACAGCGGCGGAGGCGGCATAGACTGGGAAGGTAAAACTCCTGAACAGGGAATTGAGTTCGACGGCCTGGATGTGAATTATGGCTGGATAGAAACTTTTGACATTCAACTCAAAGAAGGACGTTCATTTTCCCGCGCGTACAGATCGGACAGCTCGGCTGTTCTTTTCAATGAAACCGCCATAAAAGTTATGAACATCAAAAATCCGGTTGGTAAAAAAGTAAGCATGTGGGGGAAAGATAAAACCATTATCGGCGTGCTGAAAGATTTCAACTATGAATCATTATACAAAAAACCCGGTCCTTTCTTTTTGAGGTTTGAGCCCCAAAATACCAGTGCTGTGGTAAAAGTAAAAGCCGGGTCGGAAAAGAATACCATTGCAAAGGTCGGCGAGCTTTACAGCAGCTTCAACAACGGACTGGCGTTCGAATACAAATTTATTGATGCAGATTTTGCGAAGCTTTATGAATCCGAGCAAAAAGTGGCGATACTGTCCCGTTACTTCGCAGGCCTGGCCATCATTATCTCCTGCCTTGGATTGTTCGGGCTATCGGCATTCACCGCGCAAAAACGGCATAAGGAAATAGGCATCCGCAAGGTGGTTGGCGCTTCCGTTCGACAGATCGCGTTCATGCTTACGAAAGATTTCCTGAAGCTGGTAGTGATTGCATTGCTCATCGCATTGCCGTTGGCCGCCTGGGTGATGACCGAATGGCTGAACAACTTTCAGTACCGCATTTCGCTCGGAGCAGACATTTTCATGATGGCGACTTTCGCCGTCATCATGGTTACGCTGGCCACGGTTAGCTTTCAGGCTATCCGCGCCGCAATAGCGAACCCTGTAAAAAGCCTGAGAACTGAATAGTGGCTGCATATTTTATAACATTCCACAATCACTCATCCTTACTTTAAATAAATAAAGAACAGACCTAAAAACACGATCAGGGTGACAAACACCTGTACCCCGAAAAATAGCTTGTGTCTCATAATTTCAATTTTTAACGTTATTACTTGCATTCAAACCGGCGTGAAAACCTTCTGTTACAAATGAATGATTGCAGACCGGGCACCTGCCGTGCTTTTCATCACTGTAATACAGGACGGCTGTGATGAGCAGTGACATGAACGTCACGTACACCAGCATTGCAATTCTCTTATTCATTGTTGATTGATTTGTTTTGCGGGGCAAATGTAGAAGCATGCACCGCCGGTGACAACCGCAGCATGTATGAACTGTTGAATTGAATGGGTGAACTGGCAGAGAAAGCTGCCGCGATTTTATTAATCGGTTATTACCGTCTTGTTGGGTTCAAGTTTCAGCACATTGCCCGTGTAAGAACGGATGCGTTTCAGCAACTCGGGATCGTCGGCGAGTGATTTGCCGAATGAGGGAACCATTTCCCTGAACTTTTGCTGCCAGGCAGGCGAAGAAAATTTTTCCGGAAGGCATTGTTGAAGAAGACCCATCATGATGGATACCGCCGTTGACGCACCGGGAGATGCGCCGAGTAATGCGGCTAACGTGCCATTGGCGCCGCTCACTACCTCGGTGCCAAATTCAAGGATGCCACCTTCCTCTTCATCCTTTTTGATCACCTGCACACGCTGTCCGGCAATTTCAAGTTCCCAGTCTTCGCTTCTGGCGGTAGGAATGAATGATTTTAGTTCATCTATCCTTTCTTCCTGCGACAGCCGAACCTGCTGGATCAGGTACTTTGTAAGAGGGATGTTATGAAAACCGGCGGCGAGCATCGGCCACAGGTTCGAAAAGCGCAGCGACTTTACGAGATCGAACATGGATCCCTTCTTTAAAAAACGCGTGGTAAAACCGGCAAATGGTCCATACAGCAGCTCCTGCTTTTCGCGGATCATGCGGGTGTCGAGGTGTGGCACCGACATCGGCGGCGCGCCAACACCTGCCTTGCCGTAAACCTTCGCATGATGCCTGCTGATGACCTCAGGATTCTTGCAACGCAGCCACTGGCCGCTAACGGGAAACCCGCCAAAACCCCTTCCTTCAGGAATGTGTGATTTCAACAGCAATGGCAACGCGCCGCCGCCGGCGCCAATAAACACGAACCTCGATGATACGATCCGTCTTTTGCCACTTTCCATATCCTTCACCATCACGCGCCATGTTTGATTTTTACCTCTTCTCAACGATCTTACCTCGTGGTTGAAATAAACGGTAACTCCCGGCTTGTTGCCAAGACACTTAAAGATGTTTCGCGTAAGCGACCCGAAATTCACATCGGTTCCCAGGTCCATGCGCGTAGCGGCAACTTTTTCATGATCCGGCCTTCCCTCCATCATCAGCGGTATCCACTCCCTTATTTCATTTCGATCTTCCGAATATTTCATTCCGCTGAAAAGGTGGCAGCGGGTAAGCGCTTCATGTCTTTTCCGTAAAAATTGGATGTCGTCATCGCCGCAAACAAAGCTCATGTGCGGGATGGTGCGGATAAAAGAATCAGGCAGTTCAATCACCTTCTTCTGTATCAGGTACGACCAGAATTGTTTTGATTCTTCAAACGATGCGGCAATCTTAACCGCTTTTGAAATATCGATCGTGCCGTCTTTATTTTCGGGAGTGTAATTCAATTCGCAAAAGGCTGAATGTCCCGTGCCTGCATTGTTCCAGGCATCCGAGCTTTCGGCCGCCGCATTGTCGAGCCACTCAAAAATAAGTATGGTAAGGTTTGGCTGCAGCTCTTTCAACATAATGCCGAGTGTGGCACTCATAATCCCCGCTCCAATTAAGATAACATCCGCTTTTTCTTCCTGCTCGTTCATAGCATAAAGTTCCTTTGGCAATAATAAGATAAAGATTGTGCCGGATTTACATGAGCCGTTTATTTAATGCGTTTTTCGCAAAAGCTTATATTTATTGCGAATTATCAAATCTGCGCAGCATGAAACGACTCGTATTTCTTGCGCTGGTATGCCTTGGCGCTGTCTTTGTCCATGCGCAAACACCCACACCCGATAAGCTTAACCGGAAAGATGCTTGAAAAATACAACGTCGAGGATCTTAACCTTGAAAGCGGCGGTGGAGAATATCCCACACAGGATGGTTTTGGATGGACCAACGGCGTGTATCTCGCTTTTTATCACCTGTACAGGAAAGAGTAATTCATTCGTGATGGTCACGATATACTTTCATTCAACGTGGTGGAATAAGCATTTGCACCACCATTGATAAAATTGACGAGGTCGGCGTTCAACTTCTGCCTGTATTCATAAAATAATCCATGCGGTGCGCCTTCATAAACAAGATAGTGGGAGCCCGGTATCATCGCTGCTGTTCTGTTGCTGCTGGCCTCGATGGGCACAATCTTGTCGTCATTACCATGAATAATGAGCGTGGGGATTTTTATCGTGCGTACATCTTCCCTGAAATCTGTTTGCGAGAAAGCAACGACGCACTGCAATGTGGAACGGGCCGCAGCAAACGAGCCGAGCATCCGGTAATATTCCAGCAGCGGCTTGCTCACAGGATGCGATACCATGTTCACCCCAAAAAATACTTTTCCAAATTCATCAAGAAATCCGACGCGGTCATTTCTTATTTGTTGCATGATTTCCTCAAACACCTTTTGGTCTACGCCATCTGGATTGCCGGCAGTCTTTTGCAGAAAAGGAAGCACGGTACTGATGAGCGCAATCTTTTTTACGCGCTGGGTTCCATAATTTGAAAGATAGCGGACCACTTCTC
>CAMPGT010000016.1 GCA_946885665.1 uncultured Chitinophagaceae bacterium
CTGTAAGCAATACGCCCGCAATAACGAGTATGGTGCCGATGATCTGCCCTCCGTGGATGCCCTCTCCCAATATCCAGTGCGCCTGCAATATGGTGCTCACGGGGCCAATGCCGGAGATGATGGCGACGTTATTGGATCCAATCTTCGACAGGCCGGCAGCAAGCATAAATGTGGGAATCACCGTCGCGATCACTGCAAGCAGCAATCCGTATCCCCACATGCCGCTTGCCTGTGTGAACCCTGAATAATCGCCGCGCAAAATGTAATGAACAAATATGCCCATCGTTGCCGATAGCATGGCATACGCTGTAAACTTTGATGCGCCCACAACAGGAATTACTTTTCCGCTGCCAGAAATGTAAAGTGCGTAGGTGAGCGAGCAAAGGAAGATGAGGGCGCTTCCCCAAAAGAAATAAGGGTTCGTGGTGTCGATCATCATCTCATCGTAATAGGCTATTCCAATGCCACTGTAGGTAAGCAGCAGGGCGATCAGGTGTGTTTGCTTTATTTTTTGTTTGAAGAATATCCTGTTGATGAGGATGACGAAAGTAGGGTAGAGGAAAAGGATCAGTCGTTCCAGTCCGGCCGAAATGTATTGGAGCCCCACAAAATCGAAGTAGCTGCTGAGGTAATAACCGAACAGGCCGAGCAGGATGATCTGTATCCACTGCTTTTTTGTGAGGCGCACGTTTCCTGTTTTGCTGCTCACCAGATATGCGGCGCCAAGGAAAAATGGCAGTGAAAAAACCATTCTCAGGGTGAGCAGGGTAAGTGCATCGATCTGTGTGTCGGCAAATGCTTTTTTGACGATGATGGCCTTAGTGGAAAACAGCACCGCACCTGTGAAGGTGATGAGAAAGCCGGCGAAGGAAAGTTGTTGTTTTTTCAAGCCTCACACTGCTACATTAAAATCCCTCAACGCATCATTCAGGCTCGTTTTGAGGTCGGTACTCGGCTTGCGCTGGCCGATAATAAGCGCACAACTCACCGCAAACTCGCCCGCGGGAAACGTTTTATTGTAACTGCCGGGAATAACGACACTGCGTGCCGGAACCCTTCCTTTATATTCAACAGGCTGGTCACCGCTCACATCAATGATCTTGGTGCTGCGGGTAAGCACCACATTTGCACCGAGCACCGCTTCCTTCTCCACTCTTACCCCTTCCACAACGATACAACGGCTGCCGATAAAACTTCCCTCTTCAATGATCACCGGCGATGCCTGCAACGGCTCGAGTACTCCGCCGATGCCAACGCCACCGCTCAGGTGCACATTCTTGCCGATCTGCGCGCAACTGCCAACCGTTGCCCAGGTGTCCACCATCGTTCCCTCGTCCACGTAAGCCCCGATGTTCACATACGAAGGCATGAGCACCACGTTTTTGCCGAGGTACGCGCCATAACGGGCAACAGCATGAGGAACGGCCCTTACGCCCAGTTCCCTGTAATTCGTTTTCAACAACATCTTATCGTGAAATTCAAAAGGATCGATGCTCCAGGTTTGCATTGGCTGAATGCTGAAATACATCAGTATCGCCTGCTTCACCCATTCGTTCACTACCCATCCCTCTTCCGTGGGCGACGCCACGCGAAGCCTGCCTTTATCCGTTTCTTCTATTACTGCCCGTACCGCTTCGGCATATTGTTTTTCTTTTAATAACTCCCGGTTTTGCCAGGCTTCACTGATGAGTTGTTGCCATTCCATTGAATAATAATTTATGCAAACATAACATAAGCGGCTGATTTCGTCTCATCTTGCACCGATGAATTACATTTGGTAAAATTTTGACGATGACAGATTTTGAAACCGATGTAGAACGGTGCCTGGAAATTCTTGAGCAGGGCGGAACGATCCTGTACCCGACCGACACTGTTTGGGGAATTGGCTGCGATGCAACGAATGCCGCGGCGGTTGAAAGAATTTATGCCATTAAAGAAAGACCCGCTGCAAAAAGCATGATCATCCTCGTGGCCGACGAGAAAGATATCCTGCAATACGTGGCCAATCCCAACCCTCAAATTTTTGATTTTCTGAAGAACACGCCGAAGCCCACTACGGTTATTTACCAGGGCGCCATCGGTATCGCCGATAACCTGGTGCACGACGATGGTACCGTCGCCATCAGGGTGGTACAGGATAAGTTTTGCAGGCACCTGCTGAAGCGGTTGCGTAAGCCGATCGTGTCCACATCTGCAAATATTTCCGGCGACCCTGCCCCGAAAAAATTCATGGATGTGCTCGACTACATTCGTACAAGTGTCGATTACGTCGTCCAGTACCGGCAGGATGACGAAAGCGAAGCTGAAACATCTGCCATCGTAAAACTTGACCGCAGCGGCAACGCCATTTATATCCGTTCCTAAATGCCTATCCTTCATGTCGCAAAAAATCCTGATCATTCAGACAGCATTCATCGGTGACGTGGTGCTCGCGACTGCTCTCATTGAAAATATTCACGCCACCATTCCTGATGCGGCCATTGATTTCCTGGTGAGAAAAGGGAATGAGGGCCTGCTTATCCAACATCCCTTCATCAGGCATTTGCTGGTGTGGAACAAAAAAGATAAGAAGCTCCGCAACCTGTTTAAAATGCTGGTGGCCATCAGGAAGGAAAAATATGACCGCGTGATCAACGTGCAGCGATATGCGGCCACCGGATTGCTCACCGCTTTTTCGCGCGCAAAGGAAACGATCGGGTTCGACAAAAATCCGCTTTCATTTTTATTCAGCAAAAGCGTTCCGCACAATTTTGGAGAAGGGCATGAAGTGGAAAGGAACCAGCGGCTCATCGCACACTTTGTGCCCGGCCCCGCGCTGCGGCCAAAACTGTATCCCGCCGCCGAAGATGAGCTGCACATCAGCCAGTGCCTCACCGGCCCCTTTATTACCATCTCGCCCGCATCGGTATGGTTCACCAAGCAATATCCTCCCGTAAAGTGGGCCACGTTTATCAATAAAGTTTCCGATGATTTGACGATCTACCTGCTCGGTGGTCGGGATGACCGCTCGCTCGGCGAGGCCATCATCCAGATGACACGCTCGAAGTCGCCGGTAAATTTATGCGGCGAGCTGACCTACCTGCAATCTGCCGCGCTGATGCGCCATGCAAAAATGAATTTTGTGAACGATTCGGCGCCTCTTCATTTCGCTTCTGCGATGAATGCGCCTGTTACCGCGGTGTACTGTTCCACTGTTCCTTCTTTTGGTTATGGGCCCCTGTCGGATGTAAGTTTTATCGTGGAGAGAGAGGAGCCGTTGTATTGCCGGCCGTGTGGTTTGCATGGATACAGTGCGTGCCCCGAAGGGCATTTTAAATGTGCGATAGATATCAGGGATGAGCAGTTGCTGGGAAACGTGAGATGGGAGACGTGAGACGTGAGACGGGAGACGTGAGACGGGAGAGGGCAATGCGTATCCCCCGCTGGCGGGGGTGGCGCGAAGCGCCGGGGGTGGACTGGCAAAGGCAAAGAAAAATCCGCAATACTACTACAAAGAGAAATAAATGTTCCCCGAGGGGACAGGGGTGGGTTGAAAAGATCGAAAATTGAAAAGCATTTCAAGCAGAAGACGTGAGACGTGAGAGTGTTCTAACTTTTAACTTTTGAGTTTTAATTTTTCCCCCGTCCTATCTTTGCCCCCATGGAAATCCAGTGCTCAGAAAAAGAACTATTCGTTTTCAATAAAATAGCGCATGCCGCGCAGGAACTTGGCATGCCCGCCTATATTACTGGAGGCTTCGTGCGCGATAAATTGCTGGGCAGAAATACCAAAGACGCCGACATTGTATGCGTTGGCGACGGCATTGAATTGGCACACGCCGTGGCAAAAAGATTTAAACCGGCACCGAAGGTCAGCTACTTCAAAACGTTCGGCACGGCACAGTTGAAAGTCGATGACTGGGAAATTGAATTCGTGGGCGCAAGAAAGGAAAGCTACGGTTACCACAGCCGCAACCCCGAAGTAAAACCAGGAACCATCGAAGACGACCAGCTTCGACGCGACTTTACCATTAACGCACTCGGTATTAGTCTTAACCAGGAAGATTTTGGAAGATTGATAGATCCTTTCAACGGCCTCCGCGACCTGGAAGCAAAAACCATACAGACGCCGCTCGAACCGGCAAAAACGTTCAGCGACGATCCATTGCGCATGATGCGCGCCATCCGGTTTGCGGCGCAACTGCAGTTCACTGTTTCAGAAACAACCTTTCACGCCATTAAAGATAATATTGAACGCATCCGCATTGTTTCGCAGGAACGGATAACGGAAGAAATCAATAAAATACTGCTATCGGAAAAACCATCCGTTGGTTTCGATCTTCTCTTTAAAAGCGGCCTGCTGCACATCATCTTTCCAAAACTCGTTGACCTTGCCGGCGCCGAATACATTGACGGCATGGGCCACAAAGATAATTTCTACCACACGCTGCAGGTGGTGGACAACATATCCGCCCACACCAACGACCTGTGGTGGAGATGGGCGGCTCTGCTGCACGACATAGCCAAGCCCGCCACTAAAAAATTTGAAGCCGGACACGGGTGGACCTTCCACGGGCATGAAGTGGTGGGAGGCAGAATGGTACCGAAAATATTCACCCATTTCCGGTTGCCGCTGAACGAGAAAATGAAATTTGTGAGGAAAATGGTCGAGCTGCACCTCCGGCCCATCGGCCTTACGAAAGAGAACATAACGGATTCGGCTATACGCAGATTGCTGTTTGATGCTGGCGAAGACATAGAAGCATTGATGACGCTCTGCCGGGCAGACATCACCTCAAAAAACAAATTCAAGGTGAAACGCTACCTCGAGAACTTCGATTTCGTGGAACAGCGGCTGAAGGAAGTGGAAGAGAGCGACAGGATTCGCAACTGGCAGCCACCGATCGACGGCGAAGTGATCATGAAGATTTTCGGGCTTTCGCCGGGCCGCGAAGTGGGCATTTTGAAGAACGCCATCCGGGAGGCGATACTCGATGGTGAGATCGCAAATAATTACGATGATGCCTACGATCTGCTGATAGAAAAAGCGCGCGAAATGAATCTTTCACCCGTAAGTCCGATCCCCTAAAATTACTTACATTTGAAGCTTAACCACTAAGAAAGAGCTTCATGGCGATATTAAAGTTCAGGGTATATTTTGAAGAGGATGACAGCATTTACAGGGATGTAGCGATAAAGCATACCCAGTCTTTCACGCAACTTCACCAGGTTATACTTGTTGCTTATGAATTCGATTCGAAGCACCAGGCCACTTTTTACCGTAGCAACGACAACTGGCAACGCGGCAGGGAGATATCTCTCGAAAAATATGACAGGAATTACAAGGTGCCGCCACTCCTGATGAATGAGACCACCATCGGTTCCGAGATCAGGGATCCCAACCAGAAATTCATCTACGTGTATGATTTCGTAAAGAACTGGTCGTTCCTGGTAGAACTCATCAATGTGTCAAAAGATGAAAATGCCAGGCTCGAATATCCCGCAGTTGTAAAAAAAGAGGGAATTGGGCCGTCGCAGTATGGCATCAAGGGCATTGTTGGCGATAAGCTTACGGAAGTTGAGGAAAAATACGATCTCACCCGCGGTGCAGAAGGTTTTAGCGTGGAAGGAGAAGGTGAAGGTGAAGATGATAATTCGGGCCAGGCTTCGAACGATACGGAAGAAAACCGCGAAGATGAATCGTGAAAAAGAAAACGCTGATATTGGTAGCCGGCCCCACAGCATCGGGTAAAACATCATGCGCCTTATCGCTGGCCCGCTCACATAGCACTTCTGTCATCTCGGCCGATTCAAGGCAATGTTTCAAAGAACTGAATATTGGCGTTGCCAAACCATCACCTGCAGAGCTTGCCGAGGTCAGGCATTATTTCATCAACACACATTCTATTCATGACACGGTGAACGCCGTGACGTTTGCAGAATATGCCGGCCACGCCCTGAACGAAGTTTTTCAATCGAATAATTTTGCGGTGATGGCCGGAGGAACCGGTTTGTACATCAAAGCGTTTCTTGAAGGCTTCGATGACATTCCCGACGTACCACCCGAAATCCGGAACCGGGTAAAGGAAGATTATGAACTGAAAGGAAGAGAGTGGTTGCAAAAAGAATTACAGGAAAAGGATCCTGTGTATTACGAGAAAGGCGAAATCATGAATCCCCAACGCATGATGCGCGCTTTGGAAGTGAAGCTGGCCACCGGCAGGTCGATCAGGGAATTTCAGAATGCCTCCGCCGGCAGGCGCCATGATTTTTCGATAAAGAATATTACGTTGAACCCACCTCGCGAAACGTTGTACAATAATATCAATCAACGTGTGGATGAGATGATGGAGAAGGGGTTGGTGGAAGAGGCGAGAGCGTTGCTGCCTTTCAGGCACCTCAATGCTTTGCAGACGGTGGGGTACACTGAGATGTTTGATTATTTTGACGGGAAATACAGTTTGCCTGAGGCGGTCGAAAAGATAAAGCAGAATACGCGTAATTACGCGAAGCGGCAGTTGACGTGGCTTAAAAAAGTTAAAAGTTAAAAGTTCTTCAATTTTCGATCCTCAGGGAGGGGTATTATTTTTAGTTTATTTTTCCCCGGCTGGCGCGGGTGGCGCGAAGCGCCGGGGGGGTGGACATTTCCCCTCTCCCGTCTCCTCATCAAAACTTCACCCCAAACGTCACCAGCAAATTGCTGTTATGATTCCGGATATCGGCAAACGTATTCGCCTTGTCTGCAAGACGGTAAGGAAAATCCACATCTTTATTCAAACCATATACGTAGGTGAGATCAAGAAAAATACCGCTGTTCCTGTACCCGATACCCCCGCTTACATTCATTTTATGCGCCTTGAGTGCGTCGTCATCGTAAGGACTTCCATAGTATGCAAAACCGAGACGCGTCATCAGTGTATTGAATTTCATCTCTCCTCCCACGCGGAAATTAAACGCATTTTTATAGGCGATTTTTACGCCCTCGTTCACGCCCTTGTAATATTCATCGTCTTCATCGTAGTCGGCAGAATGGAAACGCGACGACTGGTGTGTCACATATTCGATATCGGCGGTAATAAATCCCCTTTGTTTTGTTACGTCTTCAACCGCACTGAACATCCATGATCCACTGACGAGAAACCTCCACGGAGAATAATAATCATAACGGTATTCAGGAACATCCGCACCAAACTGCGTGTAGATCGTGTCTTCATTCGCAACCGCCGGCTGGCCGTCCGACAAATAATTTTCAAGATCGGATTCCATGGTGCCCGTTGTTCTTTCGCTCATCCCAAAAATCGTGGGTGTGTGAATTGAAAATCCTGCTCTGAACGAATTGGTCGGCTTAACGATCATCCCTAATCTTGCATTGATACCCACACCCTGCGAACGGTAATATTCTGTGTAGGTGGCGCTGTTGAAATTATTGTCGTTGTCGCCTGAAACATCTGTTTCCCGAAATTCGGTGGTCCGCTCATAATTCACTATCGGAACGCCGATACTGCCACCCAGGTAGAATTTGTCGCTCATATTTGCGGCATAGCCAAATGCAATTTCAGTGATGCCGCCTTTTGTGCGAATATCTTTTTCCTGGAACAGTTGTGCATTGGCGCCGGCTAAGATGGCATTCCGTTCAGGAAGGCCCACCACTTCAATGTCGCCGTCAACCGATAATGTATCGATCAGGTAAGTATAGTTGGCCAGTTTGGTTCCAAGCGACAGCGGCGCCGTGTACAGCACGGCATCTATGGGTACACCCGACGCCGCAAATTCTTCGGCGAAACTTTCGGAAAAAGAGCTGAAGTTGTTTTCGCCCTGGTAGTGTACCCTTCCGTTAAAGTTGGCCATCCTGTTTACGCCGATGCTAAAGGTTTTGTTCGCCCATTTGCTGCGGGGATTGTACTGGCCCCAAACAAAACCCGTGGTACCGAGATTAAAGCGTGTACCGCTTTCGGAAGTGGACGGTGTACCGCGGAAGTTGCTTTTTCCATTCAAAAACGTGATACCGGGCGTAATCACAAATTCGCCGGTTTTATAAAATCCCAGCCCCGCAGGGTTAACAAAAAGAGAGGTGATTTCGCCGCCAAGCGAACCCATGGCTCCTCCGATGGCCTGCTGGCGCGCAGTTCCTGACGGCACGTTCCACGACATCCTGATGGCATCTTCGGGCAATTGTGCGATCATCTGCTGAGAGGCAAATACGAGGAGGGATACATAAACTAATTTCTTCATCGCTATTAGAGTTCTATTCTCAAATTCCGGTTGTCCGGGGCACGTCTCGAACCATTGAGGTTCCGGCATGCTATTATAAAATAAAACCTTGCCAGATCCAATAAAGTCAAATCACTTGCAAGGTTTTATGCTGATCCAAAACTTATTTTACCTGCGGCCCGGCCTGCTTCCTGCTCCACCGCCGCTACTTCTGCTACTGCTTCCGCTTGATCCTGAACTGCTCGGGGAGTAGGATGAATTGTTTGAAGGATTATATGTTCTTACAGGACGGTCCTGCGACGGACGGCTGTAGCTGTTGCGCTGGCGGTTGTCGCTGCTGCTGTTAGAATAAACCCGCCTGTTGGTACTGTTGCTGTTCGCATTATTGTACCGGGGCCGGTAATTGTAATTCTGCCTGTTGCTAAGCGTCCGCCTGTTGGTGGCGCTGTTGCTGTATCGGTTCAGATCGAAGGTTCTCGACCGGGTGTAACCAGCGGGGTTTGTTTTCGGGTTGACCACTACAATGTTCCTGTAATAAGGATTGTAATAGCTGTTCCATCCATAGTAACTCATGAAGGGATCATAGAACGGATTGCCATAGGGATTATAATAAGATCCGAAAAGACTGCCGTATCCCAGGCCATATCCTAAGCCAAGTCCGAGGCTGAATCCCGGAGCAACGCCACCCCATCCCATAGATGAATAAGGATTGTACGGGCTGTAAAACGGACTGTAGTAGGGACTGTAATAGTAATCGTCAAATGCGGACCACCTGTACCTGTCGCGGACGCGCATCCGCAGCCACCTGTCTTCAGACGTAGCGTAATCGTCGTAGCCGTCATATCTCCGTCCATCGTCGCGGTCATTTTCGGCCGCCACGTACTCGTCGCCACCGGCTGCGGCCGCTCTTGTCTCGACCGGCGAAGGTGAATAATAGACATCGTCAGGCGTTTGTCCGGACCGGTACACGGAACAACTGCCGAGCAACACGACCGCCGATGCCAATGGTATGATAAATGATCTCATGTTTGTGATTTTAACGTTATGTTTGAAGTTGCTACTTTTGCGCTCACTTCCAATACTTAAAGTTACGATTATTAGACACCATTTTAAAGAAAAGCATTGCACCCTATTTGTTAAATGTGACGGGATTTTTCTTTTTCCCAAAGAATTAAACTAATCAAAGAATATACGTGAAATGAGCAAGGAGATCACTTCAAGGAACACCGATTATGCACAATGGTACAATGACCTGGTTATAAAGGGCGAATTGGCAGACTATTCGGCCGTCAGGGGATGTATGGTGATAAAACCATATGGGTTCGGTTTGTGGGAAAATATGCGCGATGCGCTCGACAAAATGTTCAAGGATACCGGGCACGTAAACGCCTACTTTCCGCTTTTCATACCCAAAAGTTTTCTCAGCCGCGAGGCCGCGCATGTTGAAGGGTTCGCCAAGGAATGTGCGGTGGTTACCCATTACCGGCTGAAGAACGATCCCGACGGTGGCGTGATCGTAGACCCCGAAGCAAAGCTCGAAGAGGAACTGATCGTGCGGCCGACCAGCGAAACTATCATCTGGAACACCTACAAAACCTGGATACAATCTTACCGCGACCTTCCGCTCCTTATCAACCAATGGGCGAACGTGGTGCGTTGGGAGATGCGGACAAGGCTTTTTCTGCGGACCGCTGAATTTTTGTGGCAGGAAGGGCACACCGCACATGCCACCGCACAGGAAGCCATCGATGAAACCAGGCAGATGCTCGATGTGTATGCCGACTTTGTGGAAAACTGGATGGCGCTGCCCGTTATCAAAGGCGTGAAAACACCGGGCGAACGGTTTGCGGGCGCAGTGGACACCTACTGTATCGAGGCGCTGATGCAGGACGGCAAGGCCCTGCAGGCAGGCACTTCGCATTTCCTCGGACAAAACTTCGCCAAGGCTTTTGATGTTACTTTTTCCGACAGCAATAATAAGCTTGACCACGTTTGGGCCACCAGTTGGGGAGTAAGCACCCGCCTGGTGGGCGCGCTCGTGATGGCGCACAGCGACGATGAGGGATTGGTGCTGCCGCCAAGGATCGCGCCGCTGCAGGTTGTTATCGTTCCCATCTATAAAGGCGACGAACAGAAGGCGATGATCGATGAGAAAGCAGGCGCCATTGTTCAGGAACTGAAAGCAAAGGGCATCCGCGTAAAATACGACAACAGCGACCACCAGCGCCCGGGTTGGAAGTTTGCGCAGTATGAGCTGAAAGGTGTGCCCATACGGATTGCCATTGGCGCGCGCGACATTCAGAACAACAAGGTGGAAATAGCCAGGAGGGACACCCGCGAAAAACTGACCGATTCCATGGACGGGCTGCCTGAAAAAATCCAGTCGCTTCTTGATGAAATTCAACGCAGCATGTTTCAGAAAGCATTATCTTTCAGAGAACAAAACATCACCCGGGTGGATGATTGGAATGAGTTTGAAAAAGTGCTCAAAGAAAAGGGCGGCTTTATTTCAGCGCATTGGGATGGCACCGCGGAAACGGAAGAATTGATCAAGGAAAAAACCAAGGCCACGATCCGTTGCGTGCCATTGAATAATCCAAAGGAAGAAGGCAAATGCATTCTTACCGGAAGGCCCAGTGACCAAAGAGTGCTGTTTGCAGTGGCATATTGATGTGTGCGGTTCAATTGATGGCTAACCCAAACACTTACATATGGATCAGCAAAACCAGGGGCTTTTTGATCTTCATCTGGATCAGCAAAGTTTCGTTAACCTTAAGGAGGCCGCCAGGTGGGCCAGGTTCATTGCTATCATCGGATTTATTATTTCTGCACTTATGGTGCTGTTTGCTCTTTTCGCCGGAACATTGCTGTCTACCATGGGCGCAGGCTTCGGAAATTTTTCGATGATCGGCAGCGGGCTGCTCGCGGGATTTTACCTCGTGCTGGCGCTCATCTGGTTTTTCCCAAATTTGTTCCTGTTCAGGTTCTCGTCGCAAATGCAGCAGTCGATCCGCCTTAATGAACAGATAAAACTGCAGCAGGCGCTGACAAACCTGAAGGCTTACTTTAAATTTCTCGGAATACTGTTTCTGGTAATCATTTGCATCTACGCCCTTGTGTTTATCGTCGCAATCATTATGGGCATTGCATCGAGGTAGCCATCATTCGTTTCTATCACCTAAATCATACTTCCACACATGGAACAGACCACACAGCAACCCATCATTCCTCCCGTACGTCCTAAAAACTGGCTGGTTGAGGCTATTTTACTAACGATTTTCTGCTGCCTTCCGTTTGGTATCGTGTCGATCATATTTGCCGCACAGGTGAATTCAAAATATGACACGGGCGATTACGACGGTTCACTAAGGTCTTCGCGAGAGGCGGGCAAGTGGGTCAAGATCGGCTTCTTTTCCGGCCTTGGTATCTGGGTACTTTACCTCATCTTTATTTTCCTGTTGGGCGGTACCGCATTCTGGAGCGCCGCATCGATGATGAACTCGTAAGGAATGGTAAAGACAAAGGACCAGGTTTATATCATATTTACAGTAGCGGTCATAGGATCGCTACTGTATTTTTATTTTGATCCTTCGTTCCACGAATTTTTTCCAAGCTGCCCCTTTCACACGTTCACTGGTTTGTATTGCCCCGGCTGTGGCTCGCAAAGAGCGTTTCATGCCTTGCTGAACGGCGACATAACTTTGGCGCTGGGGTACAACATGTTGTTTGTGTTGTTTTTGCCATTCATGCTGTATTCAGCCGGCGTTACGGTGAACAATATTTTCAGAAAGCAAAAAATTCGTCAGCAAATTTTTCGTTCGCAATCGTTTACATTGGCTACGCTCGCCGTGGTGCTGCTGTTCTGGATACTCAGGAACATACAGATTGCACCTTTTGCGTGGCTGGCGCCATGATCAACGGGTGGAGTAATAGTTGTAATCGGTTAGCAGCGTTTCCAGGAAGTCGAGAGCATACTGGTCGGTTTCCATTTTCACCTTCGACAAAATGCGGTCGGCGATTCTTCTCGCCATTTCATGATCATTTTTCTTTCTCACCGTTTCAATGATATTTTTCAGGGTGTTGATGTCCCTGTCGGTTAGCTGCATAACCTGCGGATACCTGGGTTTGTAATCGTTGCTGATCTCTGCAAATACCGTGTCTTCCCACGAGGGTCTGTTGCTGGTATCTATGAGGATGGTGCCTGCAACAAGGTCGCCGAGCCTTTGTGATTTCGTGGTGATCATGATACAGGCCACACCCGAAAACACCAGGGGAAGTGTCCACCACGGGATTGCGCCGACGGCCGCCGCGAAAGGGATCCAGTAGGGGAAATCAATGATGCGAAAGACCCAGCGAATGAGGTATTGCCCAATGTTCGGCTGGCCGCCTTCTTCGGTTACCACTCTCAGCTTCATGGCTATTTTGCCGATGCTGCGTCCGTTCAGCGACAATTCGGATAGGAGATGATAAAACAATACGGGAAGACTCACGAACAACCCACGTAGGTCCCACGTGTCTGTCCATACAAAAAATGAATCGATGCGGAAGGCTGTTGCAAGTGCCTTGGTCAGCATCCAGCAGATCATCACATCGATGAGCCAGGCAACAAAACGTTTGAAAAATGCCGCTATGCCGAACTCAACTTCAATATTAAAGCCCGTATCCAACTTTACTAAGGGCATAGGCGGATAAATTTATAACTATTATATTTAGGGATTAAAAGTTAAAACTTAAAAGTTAAAAGTAAAAGCGGTTTTAACCTTTAACTGTTAACTTAACCTATGCGCGAAGGCCTGTTTCTAAAAAAGAACATTGAGAAGTGGAAAGGATACCAGTACCAGCCATCTTCCGATCCCGATGAAATGGCACATGAATTCACGGAGCTGGTGAACGACCTGGGCTATGCACGCACTTTTTATCCGCAGAGCAAGGTTACGCAATATCTTAACGGGCTGGCTTCACGAACCTATCTCGGCATCTACAAAAACAAAAGAGAAGACCGTTCGCGGCTCATCACCTTCTGGACGAGAGAATTACCGCTTGTCGTTCGCAAATATCACCGCGAACTGCTGTACTCCTTCCTCATCTTCACCACGTTCGCGCTGATGGCGGCGTTTTCTACTGCGCAGGACCAATCATTCGTGCGTGGCATTCTCGGCGATTCGTATGTAGAAATGACCGAATCGAACATTGCCAACGGTGATCCGTTCGGCGTGTATAAAAGCAGCGACAGGCTCACCATGTTCTTCACCATCGCGCTGAATAATATCAAGGTGTCGTTCATGGTATTTATCGGTGGCTTGCTTGCATCGCTGGGCACCATCTGGTTCCTGTTCAACAACGGGATGATGCTCGGCGCCTTCCAAACATTCTTCTTCATGAAAAACCTGGGCTGGCAATCGGTGCTGGTGGTGTGGATACATGGCACGCTGGAAATTTCGGCCATCATCATTGCAGGGGGCGCAGGTTTTATTCTAGGAAACAGCATCCTCTTCCCGAAAACCTACCGGCGTATCGACTCTGTAAAAAGAGGCGCGCGGGATGGAATGAAGCTGATGATAGGCTTGGTGCCGGTGTTCATTGCCGCGGCCTTCCTGGAAGGATTTATCACGCGCTATGCCACAATGCCGAAACCGCTGAGCATTTCCATACTTGCCCTTTCATTTTCGTTCATCACCTGGTATTTTGTTGCGTGGCCCATCATCTTGCAAAAAAGACTGCAACGCGAAAAAACAGGTACTGAAAAACTTAAATGAATGTTGGCGCCGTTCCATAAATACCTGGTACTGCTTCTTGTGCTGGTGTCACTGCATAATGGCGCCGGCGCGCAGGAAAACAGCGGGAAGCGCTACCGGTCCGAACTGAGAACGGTACCCGATTCGGTAACATCAAAAATGAAAAACGATCGGGAGTTCCTGTATGCGAACGATCCGTCGTACTGGGTAGAAAAAAAAGTCGAGAAATCCGCTACGCAAAAATTCTTTGAGCGCCTGGCCCGAAGCCCCATTCTCAAATGGATACTCTACACTTTCCTCACCGCAGTTATCCTATTCGTGCTGTACCAGGTGATGGTAGTCAACAATTTTTTTATTTTTTCGAAGCATGGCAGAAAAAGGAAAGAAGAACTTTCCCACGGTGAAGAATTATCTCAGGAAGAGCTTGATCATAAATTGAGCGAAGCCATTGCAGCCGGCCAGTACAGGTTGGCGATACGGTACTTTTACCTGGTAACATTGCAGGCGCTCAGCGAGAAAAATTTTATTGTCATGCATGCAAAGTCCACCAACCGCGATTATATTTTGCAGATGCAGGAAAGAAATGAAGGCAGCGATTTTAAACACCTGACGAACATCTATGAATATGTGTGGTACGGCGAGTACCAGCCATCGGCGCAGCAGTTCAGTGTTATCGAATCAAATTTTAAACGATTCATTTCACAAATTTGAGAACGCGCATCACATATCGCATGCTTATGCTCTTTGCTGCGGTGATGAGTTTGTATGGATGTACGCGGCAGCTCAATAAAAGGGTGACCTTATGGAGAAACGATAAAATTCCATACGGCACTTATTATGCCTACAATAACCTGCAATACATTTTTACTGATGCGAAGATCGAGACCTCGAATAAATCTCCTGCCACGTTTTATCATTACGAAGAAGGCTCGGATGCTTACATCATTATCGGTCACACGATAAGGCCCGATGAAAAAGAGCTCAATGCCATTCTCAATCACGCCATTGCAGGCAACCACGTTTTTATTTCGGCCATCAATCTTGGCAGAAACCTGCTCGACAGTTTTGATCTGGAAGTTTCAGGCCTGGATGTGTTTCGCGGTGACTCGATGACTGTAAAACTGAGCGACAGTATCAGCGACGACACTCCGCAATTTACCTACCCGGGGTTTGCCATTTCCAGGCATTTTTCGAAATTGGACAGTTCCGTTACCAATGTACTGGGATGGGATGAAAACGGCAATGCCAATTTCGTGCAGTTCAATTACCAGGGTGGGGGAGCCGTGTACATACATTGCGCGCCGGCAGCATTCACTAACTTTTTTCTGCTGCATAAAGAGAATAAACACTATTATGACAGGGCACTTTCTTCCATCCCCGACACGGTTGGACTGGTAAAATGGGATGACTATTTCCGGCACCACGTCGATGGAGCAAATAGCGGGGAGAGGTCGGCGTTTTCCAAATTGAAAGCGTTCCTGAACAATGAGGTGCTGCGTTGGGCGTTTTGGTTAACGATTTTGCTCTTCGCCATCGTTTACCTCGTTGAATCGAAGCGAAAGCAACGTGTGATCCCTGTTCATAAAAAACTGAACAACACATCGCTTGATTTTGTGAAAACGGTGGGGCGGTTGTATTACCAGCGAAAAGATAACAAGAACCTGGCGCAGAAGATTGCCACGCATTTCCTGGGTCACGTGCGTAACCGGTATAATTTGCAAACGTCGCAGCTCGACGAACAGTTTGAAAAAGCCCTCGCGTATAAAAGCGGCTGCCCGGAGGAGCTGGTGAGAGACATTGTTTCGGGCATTCAGAACGTCGAAGAAAGCTATGAGATCAGCGACGAGGAATTGATGGCGTTTAATGAGAAAATAGATAATTTCATAAATAAACCCTGACATGGAAGAAAGCATATTTGAGCAACGGACGGATCTAAGCACACTGCAGCGCTCGGTGGAAGTGTTAAAGAACGAGATTGGAAAGGTGATCGTTGGACAGGAGCAAATGATTGAATTGCTATTGGCTGCGATACTGGCGGATGGGCACGTGCTCATCGAAGGCGTGCCCGGCGTAGCCAAGACGCTGACCGCAAAGTTGCTCAGCAAAAGCATTTCTGTGGGTTTTTCCAGGATACAGTTCACCCCCGATCTCATGCCCAGTGATGTGATAGGCACTTCCGTGTTCAATCCAAAAGAATCGGCCTTTCAGTTCCGTCACGGTCCCCTGTTCAGCAATATTATTTTGATTGATGAGATCAACCGCGCTCCCGCTAAAACGCAGGCGGCCTTATTTGAAGTGATGGAAGAAAGACAGGTGACCGTTGACGGCAGTACTTATCCCATGTCGGCACCGTTCATGGTGGTCGCAACCCAAAACCCCGTTGAACAGGAAGGTACATACCATCTTCCCGAGGCGCAGCTCGACCGGTTTCTGTTTAAGATAAATGTTCTCTATCCAACAGCGGAGCAGGAAGTGCAGATATTGATGAACCATAACCAGGTGAAGCTCGATTCGATGGTGGAACAGGTTCATCCTGTGATTTCTGCGAGCGACATCGAGACGCTTCGTGCGAGTGTGCGGAACATTCATGTGGAAGACAAGCTGCTTCATTTTATTACTGCAATTGTTGGCCGCACGCGCGCCAATAAATCTATTTATCTCGGAGCGTCGCCCCGCGCCTCAATCGGCATCATGAACGGCGCCAAGGCCTACGCGGCCATGCAAGGCAGGGATTTCGTAACGCCCGAAGACATTATTTACGTCGCTCCCGCCGTGTTGCGGCACAGGATAACCCTCAGCCCTGAAAAGGAAATGGACGGCGTTCCGGCAGATGAAGTGATCTCGCAGATCATCGAATCGGTTGAAGTACCCAGGTAAAATTATTATTTGTTGCGCATGAATTTTTTTCGCCGATATATAGGTGCATTATTTTTCCACAAGCGATTCTACTGGATCTTCGCGGCAATTATTTTGCTTTTCGTGTTTGCGTATGCGTCGCAGGTGCTGTTTGTTGTGGCGCGGTTTGCCACAGCCCTGTTTTTTCTGCTTGTCATTGTCGATTACCTTGTGCTGTTTACACGGAACGGTATTTCGGCGAACAGGATGATGAGTGAGCGGCTCAGCAACGGCGACGAAAACAGGATAGAGATCGCCGTGAAGAACGATTACTCGTTCAGGGCAAGAGTAAAAATTATTGATGAGCTGCCGGTGCAGTTCCAACTGCGCGACTTCATCCTGCGGCATGAACTTGCAGCAGGTGAACGGCACGTGCTGCATTATAACCTCCGGCCCGTAGAAAGAGGGGAATATTCGTTTAACGACATCAATATCTTCGTAACAACACCCTTGCACCTCGTGGTGAGGAGGTATAAAATTGAAGCGGCACGGAAAATCAAGGTGTATCCGTCTTTTCTATCGCTCAGGAAATTCGACCTGATTGCGTATTCGAATAATTTTTCTGAAGTGGGCAGCAGAAGGATACGAAAGCTGGGGCAGAGTGTGGAATATGAACAGATAAGGGAATATGTAAATGGTGATGATATACGCACGCTGAACTGGAAAGCCACTGCCCGTAAGGGCGGCCAATTGATGGTGAATAATTATACCGATGAACGCAGCCAGCCGGTGTATTGTATTATTGATAAAGGAAGGGTGATGAAGATGCCGTTTAACGGCATGACCCTGCTGGATTATTCAATAAACTCCAGCCTGATGCTGTCGCGCGTGGCATTGATAAAACAAGACAGGGTAGGCATTATCACTTTCAGCGAAACTGTTGGGCAGGTGCTGGCCGCCGACCGCCGCGCCGGCCAAATGAACAACATCCTCGAAACGCTGTACGACCAGGGCACAAAATTCGGGGAAAGCGATTATGAGAAACTATATGCCCTGGTGCGGACGCGCATCACGCAACGAAGCCTGCTGGTGCTGTTCACGAATTTTGAATCGATGAGCGGACTGGAGAGGCAGTTGCCTTATATCCGGGGAATTGCTAAGAACCACCTGGTGCTGGTGGTGTTCTTTGAGAATACCGAGCTGCGGCAGTTGACGCGGTCGCCGGTTGATGATATTGAAACGCTGTACATCCGCACCATTGCTGAAAAGTTTTCTCATGAAAAACATTTAATGGTACGCGAACTTCAGCAGCATGGGATTTTCTGTATACTCACGGCTCCCGAGAACCTTACGATCAATACGGTGAATAAATATCTTGAGCTGAAGGCGAGGCAGGCGATTTAGACGCATGAGACATGAAACTCGAGATGGAAGACGGTGTCCCCACCGGGCGGAGGTGGCCCCAAAAACACTTCCAACTTTTAACGTTTAAGTTTTAATCTTTGCCGAAAGGCAATCATGAACATATTTTCCGAAGGATACGTACTCCTCATCAACAAGCCCTACGACTGGACATCATTCGACGTGGTAAGAAAGATCCGCTCACTCATTAAAATAAAAAAGATCGGGCACGCCGGAACACTCGACCCGCTCGCCACCGGCCTGCTCATTCTCTGCACGGGTAAGTTTACGAAGAAGATTAACGAGTACATGTCTCGCGAAAAAGAATACACCGGAACCATCCAACTCGGTTCCACTACCCCCACATACGACCTGGAAAGCATCCCTGAAGATTTTAAAGATACCGCGCACATCACCGCCCACCAGGTGCAGGAAGCCGCAAAAACTTTTGAGGGCGACATCATGCAGGTTCCACCGATTTATTCGGCCATAAAAAAAGATGGGAAGCGTGCCTATGAATTTGCACGCAAAGGGCACGACATCGTGCTTGAACCCCGAAAGATCACCGTGAGCAAGTTTGAAACGGACCTCAACAACAATGGCGTCGTTTCTTTTACGATAGTATGCTCAACAGGCACCTATATACGAACACTTGCACACGACCTCGGCCGGCAGCTTGGTTGCGGCGGTCACCTCACCGCGCTGTGCCGCACGCGGATAGGTGAATTTGAACTGAAAGATGCATGGACGATGGAAGAGGCCGAAAAAAACATCAGGGAAATGCTGCATCAGAATGAAAACGGATAACCGATGCCCAGTTGAAATTGCCCGTCTTTGATTTGCAGTTTATGGAACCATCCGTTGTTTTCGCTGGCGAAAGCCGGGTTCTTGATCTGGTAGGCCCAGTCGAGGCGGATCAGGAAGAAATCGAAATCAAACCTGAGGCTGGTGCCGGCACCTACGGCGAGGTCGCTATAGAGCCTGCTCAACCTGAACTCTGCTGAATCAATACGATTGTATTCATTATCGAAACTCTTGCCCCAGATGTTTCCGATATCTGTGAACAGTGCGCTCTTCAATTTGATTCCCCACAAAGTGCCAAGATCAAAACGGTATTCGATATTTCCTTCCAGTTGCATATCGCCGAACCGGTCTGTTTTCCTGTCCTCAAAAACGCTTGTAGATCCGAGGCCCAGCCGCCGCACCGGCCACGCACGCATGCTGTATGGACCTCCGGCAAAATACGCCTTGAAAAAAGGCAGGTTGGTTTCGAGCGAGTCGCCCGACTTGCCATAAACGTACCCATAGCCGCCAAATACCCGGAAGGCCCATGTGGACCGTGGATTGTTGATGAAGTATTTATATTCCACGTCGAGCTTGACAAACCTTCTCAAGGCGCCCCTGTCGAGGTTTTTAAACATCCCCATAAGCGCCCCGCTTTCTTCCAGCCGTGCGCGGAACGATCTTGCCGTCTTGTCGTTCGACTTCGTTGCGGTGAACGCAAGTATCTGGCTAATGATCAAACCGTTGTTGAACGCCTGCTTCAGTGAAGGGAAGATGTCTTCCAATGTCAGCAGGCTGTCCTCTTTGTTGACATTCGTGTATTCAAAATTGAAGGGCAGGTACTGCCAGTTCCTGTTCTTTTTCGACCAGTCGTATCCCCACGACGTATTCACGGAGCGCACGTCGAAAAATTTCCTCCGGTTGGTGTAGGCTGTGCTGAAATTGATGATCGTTCGCGGGTTCAGCAGGTTCTTTTCCTGCCTTATTTTAAAAGGCGTGAGAAACCGCGGCACGTAAATATTGTGCGAAAAACTCGCCTGTACGGTTTGAATGATATTCGTACCAAGCTCCACGCCAAACCGAAGGTTGCTCGTACTGGCGATGCTTTCCCTGAAGCCGTTCCTGTTGCGGATCCCAAGGTTCAAGCCAATACCAAACAGGTTGCCTGTTGTGAGCACGTCGCTGGCATTGCGGCTCGTTTCGAAGTCGATGTTGAGGCTTTGCTTTTTCGCGGGGTAGAGCAGGATGTCGGCATCGAGAATATTGGACGTGTCAGGTCTTTCGTTAATGTTGACATCCACCTGTTGCCAGGCGCCGAGGTTAGTGAAAGTATTGATCGTTTTGAAATAATCCGATTGCCTGTACAGCGTGCCGGGCCTGATGCTGACGTTGCGCGCAATAAATGGCAGCTTGAATCGCCTGCTGTTGGGAAAAATTGTGAGGCCGTCTATTTTCACCGAGTCGCGGGCGGTCACGTAATTGCTTTGCAAAAGGTCGCGGTCGGGATAAACATGAATATTTCCCCAGGAGTATTTCTCGAGATGCGAGCTGTCTTTAGGCGTGCGCTGCCTGAAGACCACCTTGATGGTCGGTTCCCTGCTTTTCTTCGACAATGAGTCGATCAACTGAAATTGTTCAAAGGGGTCGAGACCGGGATCTATCAGGGCGGCCACAACGGTATCCAATTCAGCGTAGAGGTCTTCTTTATTGATTTTTAAGTAGCCGTGATCGCGGTAAATGTTGAGGAGACGGTCGAGTTCGAGCGAGATATTCTGTACAGAATAGGGATCGCTCTTTTGCAGCAGCGACCGATCCAGGTTCTGCATCGCCAATTGCTGCAGTTCGGAATTTTGCATGTCGTACCCTATCGAATCGTAACGAAGCGCCACGCCGGGGCTCACGAAAAACTTCACATAGGTGCGCATCTGGTTCTTTCTGCGTAGTGTGTCCACCCAGAAGGTATCGGTAATAACCGGGCTGAAATAGCCTCTTGAGTTCAGCAATGCATTCATGAATGTTTTCGAACGGCCGATGTAGGTGGAGTCGAACACCGCGGGCTTTGAGAGGCGATAGTAAAACCACGGAGGGAGTGCCCTGAACGCGAGCACCGTGGGTACCTGCAGGCTGTCGTCTACCTGGTTCCTGAGCGATTGCCGGAGCTGCAGTTTTTCCGCGTTGGGCAGGTCGCTGTTCCGGAGGATCACATCGGTACTGTAGATGAACGGCTTTCCTTTCTGATATTTTTTTGGAATTGTGCAGGCAACCATCATACTCATCATAAACGCTATCACTGCAATGGCCGAACATGTACGTTGAAAAAAATTAACTTGCCTGCCGTATAGCATAAATGATTTAAAAGGAATGCGATGGTGGAAAAATCGAAGATCAAATATATCCAAAGTTTAAGCCAGAAAAAACTAAGAGATGAAGAAGGAGTGTTTGTGGCCGAAGGACCGAAGATAATTAACGAACTGTTAGCGGAACCTAACATTGAACGCAAAGAGCTGTTTGCAACAAAAGAATGGCTAAACACGAATGAACAACCCGCAGCCGGGGCGGTTACCGAAGTCGACGATGCGATGCTTCGCCGCCTGTCATTTCTCACCACCCCCAACCAGGTGCTGGGCATATTCAGAAAACCGGTGCACGGCAGGTTTGCGCCGGAGGGCCAGGTATCGCTGTTATTGCAAACTATCCAGGACCCGGGAAACATGGGTTCCATCATTCGCTGCGCCGACTGGTTTGGCGTTACCCAGGTGGTGTGCAGCAGGGATTGCGTGGACGCCTTCAGTCCAAAGACCATTCAGTCAACAATGGGCAGCATTGCGAGAGTAAAAGTGTTTTACGATGACCTTGCCGCCATCATCAACGCGCATCGAAAGGTGAATGTTTATGCGGCGGCGCTCGATGGAGAAAGTGTCAGGGAAATGAGCGCCGTTGAAGAAGCCATGATTGTTGTCGGCAACGAATCGAAAGGCATCAGCGGGGAAATACTTGATCTGTGCAGCGGGCGGATAACCATTCCCGGTAAAGGGGGCGCCGAGTCGCTCAATGCCGCAGTGGCAACGGGCATAATTCTGTCTCACCTTGTCAGGTGATCAAATATCCTTCTCCATGATGTAGTCGTTCATGAAATAACCCTCGCCGATGGCAATATCTTCCTGCCCGGTAATTTTGAATCCATATCTCTCGTAAAAAGCGATGGCGCGATTGTGCCGGTTGACGTTCAGGATAAGTTTCGAGGCCCCGCGTTGTTTCACGTCGCGAACGATCCTGTCGAGCAGCTTTTTCCCGAATCCCTTGCCGTGCAGCATGGGATGGACATACAGCTTATGCACTTTGAAGGCGCCGGCCGTGTTGGCGTGTGAATAAGAGGCAAATCCCACGGTTTCTGCATTCATCAGCGCGAGCAAAAACACGTGGTGTTCGTCAAACTGCTTTTTTAAGGATTCATGCGAATAAAAAAGGTCCAGCATGTGATGGATCTGGGCCTCGTTCAGGATGCCGCCGTAAGTTTCCGGCCAAATAGCATGCGCGAGAATGCTGATCACCGGGATGTCTGTATGATCGGCCCTGCGGATGTCGAGAACATGTTCGGTGGCGATGTACATCAACGTTCGTTTATTCGTTATCGTTAGGAGGATCTTCTTCGAGGTTGTCGTGCCTGTCGCCCCCCAGGCTGTAGTAGTTGTTCTCTTCATCCTCTTCGCCGATGTTTTCTTCCTTGTCGTCGAGTTCCGCGCCGGGTATATCGAGATCTTCATCTTCCCCTTCTTCTCTTTCATCAACGCGCGCGTTTCCCACCAGTTCATCGTCGCCGTTGTCGGCGTCGGCGTTTCTGTCGCCGAGGAGAGCCAGGTCCTCACTGGTAACATCAGCATCCGTGCCGCTTACAATTTTCAACTCGTCGTTCTCCTCCGGCTCGGGGTTGTCGTCATTATTCGGCTGACGGTTCAGCGCATTTCCCGACAATCGCCTCGAATTCGCGAGTTCATCATCGGCGGCGATTTTCTTAAAGCCGCGCTGTGGGTTCATAATGTCATCTTCGGACGGATAATGCGGATATCCCGGAAGATCCTTGTCGTCCTGTGCCCGGTTGTCTGTTTCTTTTTTATTTTTTTGGCTGGCCATATAGAAGTAAACGTTGATCGTTAGAAGTTCATTGGAAAGATAGCATTTTTATGTGCGGCTTTTTCAACGGAATGCTTAAAATATCGTGCCCCGGATAATTTATCTGATAAGTGTTGCAGTGCCTCTCAGGTCGTATTTTCTTCCTGTTGCCTTCAACACGTAATGAAGCGTCCATACGTAGGTTCCGGCGGGCTGCGGTTGTCCATTCATGTTCCCGTCCCACTTCTTCTGCCAATCCCGCGTTTCAAAAACGATTTGACCGTACCTGTTGTACACGCTAAACAGCAGGTTCTCGGCGCCAAATGCGTTTGTGGGAAACAGCTCGTCGTTTTTGCCGTCATGGTTCGGCGTGAACGCGTTGGGCACGACGATGTTGCAATTTCCCACTACCACAATCTTTTTCGAAACGGAATCGCTACAGCCGCCCGCATCGGTAACCGACAATGATACGGTATACGTCGCTTCACCCCGCGCGGCCGGATATTTGAAAGACCGGGGTTCGCTGTTCGTACTCGACGTGCCGTTGCCAAAATCCCACCGCCACGAAATAATGTTGCCGGCGCTTTGATCGGTAAATAACGCCGGGTCAACAGCGCAAAGAATATCCGGTCCGGCAAAGGCTGCTTTTGCATCCTGCGGCACATTGATCACCTGGCTGGCGGTGTCGGAGCAAACGCCGTTGCTGACGATCAGTTGGGCATTTTTATCGCCGGGCGAGCGAAGTACGATCTGCGGCGACTGGTTAACAGAAGTGACCTGATCAATCGTCCAGTTCCAGGTGTTGGTGTGATTAGCGCCGTCGTGAAGAAGCCTGAGCGTGTCTTGTCCGCAGGCCTCCTTCAGGTCGTACGTAAAAATTGCTGATACGTTTTCGGGCACCCTAAAGGCTATGGTTGCCTCATCCATGGGGTTGTCGCAATCGTCGAGCAGGGTATTGCCGTCGGTTCCGGTTTGCAGCCGGATGTCGTATGTACCTTGCGGCAGCGCCTTGTTCAGCGTTACGATAATGTTGCCTGTATTGAATCCGCCGCTGCACGAAGCGGAGGATGCACCGGTGATGGCCGCGGAGCCGGATGGCAGTACGAAATCGGAGCCGTCTGGCGCCAGGCTCGAACACTTCATCGGCCTGGTGAGCTTGATGACGACCCGGTTGCCATCGCATGTTCCCGCGACTGATTCGATCGAGCCGAGGTTCGGGTCGGTGATGTCGGCGGTGCCTCCTTCAAAGCTTACCGTGTAACCGCTTTGACTCTCGGTAAAGTGGCTGATCAGCAAAAGGTATTCATGGCCCTCGATGATCTCCGGTTTCTTGCTGAACGTTGGGTTCGGCATGCCGCCGCATACTACCAGTGACGTTGCCGTTTCATTGGTGCCGGTTTTGCCCGATTCGCCCGACCAGTTGCATGCCACGAACAGGTCGGGGTTGGTGTACACCGATTCCGGGTTTTCGCCGGTGATGTCGAACAATTGCCAATCGTAGTCGTCTTCCAGGTTTTTGGGAACGATGAGCAGGCCCAGCGTGCCGCTTTGATAGCATTTGAACTTGTACCAAAAGGGATTAACGTCGGTTATTTCGGGTTGATTGCAGGGCGTGGGAACCTTTTTACCGCCGCAAAGCGGTACCTCCTTCTGCTCCAGTTCTTTGGTTCCGCAGATAGGAAAGGCGCTGCCCGGATTCTGCCCGAGAGCGGAGCACGTTTGTGCGGTCAGTTCTCCCACGCATACTGTCAGCATGGCCAGCAGTATTATTGCCAATTTCATTCCGATGCTGTTTGATTTTATGATCCATAAGCAGGATCACCCGCTGCAAGATGCGTCAAATATTCAATCTGCGGAAATAGGGCTGGGTCATTTTCCGTACCTTCGCGCCTCAAATTTTGAGTAGCTAATGATCACAGTGAACAATGTTACCCTCTCTTTTGGAAAAAGGGTGTTATTCGATGAAGTGAACCTCAGTTTCAGCAAAGGCAACTGCTATGGGGTGATCGGTGCGAACGGTGCGGGTAAATCGACCTTTCTGAAAATTTTATCCGGTGAAATTGAACCGAATAAAGGTACTGTTGAGATCACACCCGGCGAACGCATGGCGGTGCTCAGGCAGGATCAGTTCCAGTACGATGAGCAAACGGTGTTGAACACGGTGATGATGGGCCACAAGAAATTATGGGAGGTGATGCACGAAAGGGACGCCATCTATGCAAAGGCCGACTTTTCTGAAGCCGACGGCATGAGGGCCGCCGAGCTGGAGGCCGAATTTGGAGAGATGGGCGGGTACACCGCCGAAAGCGACGCGGCGAGCCTGCTGAGCGAACTCGGCGTAGGAGAATCCCTTCACCAGTCACTGATGCGGGACGTTCCCGGCGCGCTTAAGGTGAGGGTGCTGCTGGCGCAGGCACTGTTTGGCAACCCCGACATCCTGATCCTCGACGAGCCCACCAACAACCTCGACGTGCAAACCATCAGCTGGCTCGAGAACTTCCTGGGCGGCTATGAAAATATTGTGATCGTCGTATCGCACGACAGGCACTTCCTGGATGCCGTATGTACGCATGTTGCCGATGTTGACAGGCAAAAGATCAGGATCTATACCGGCAACTACACCTTCTGGTACGAATCGAGCCAGTTGGCCGCCAGGCAGCTTACCGACAAGAACAAGAAGATGGAAGAAAAGCGCAAGGATCTCCTGGAGTTCATTGCGCGCTTCAGTGCCAATGCATCGAAGTCGAAACAAGCCACGTCACGTAAGAAGGCGCTCGAAAAGCTGGTGATCGAGGACATCACCCCGTCGAACAGGAAATACCCCGGCATTGTGTTCAGGCAGTTGAGGGAAGTGGGCAACCAGATCCTGAACGTCAGCCAGCTTACCAAATCAGGCGACGGGAAGACGTTTTTCAGCAAAGTTTCATTTACCGTGAACAAAGGCGACAAGATCGCTGTTGTATCGGACGATCAAACCGCCGTTACCGCGTTTTTTGAGGTCATCAATGGTGAAATACCGGCCGATTCCGGCACAATAGAGTGGGGAACCACGGTGTCGAAAGCATATTTGCCGAACGACAATTCAAAATATTTCAACGAAAACCTGCCGTTGATGGATTGGCTCAGGCAGTTTGTGCCGCCGCATGTTACTGATGTTGACGAGCCGTTCTTAAGGGGATTTCTGGGAAAGATGCTCTTCAGCGGCGATGAGATCCTCAAGAAAACAGGGGTTCTGAGCGGGGGCGAGAAGGTTCGCTGCATGATCAGCCGGATGATGCTGCAGGATCCGAATGTCGTTATCCTCGACGAGCCGACCAACCACCTCGACCTAGAATCCATACAGGCATTCAATGAAAGCATGACCAATTTCAAAGGCATCGTGCTCATCAGTTCACATGACCACACTTTTCTGCAAACGGTGGCCAACAGGGTCATCGAATTGACGCCGAATGGCGCCATTGACAAACTGATGACCTTCGACGAATACCTGGAATATAAAAACGCGTCTAAATTGCAGTTGGCATAAAGGCAATAAAACCTTTGTTTCCACGCTATTAGAAAAACCAATTTTTGTTCGCGCGGATACTGATATGGAGCCTCATCCTCCTGGCCTTTTACCAAACTGCTTATACCCAGGAACCGCGGGCCCGGAATCCCCTTTCCAATTTGAGGTCCGGATACCTTGCTGTGACCGCCGGCAGCGTGTCCATTGACTCCTTCTCGATCGTTCCCAATACCGTCAGCGTTCCCGGCATTGCAGACAGTGCCTATGTTATCGACTACGTTAATGCCACACTCTCCTGGCGTCAACGGCCGCCGCTGGACAGCGTTTACATCCGCTACCGCATTTTCCCTTCCAGGCTGAACGCGAAGGTGCAAAGGATGCAGTTCGACAGCGTTATGAACAATTTCATGGGGCAGCCCTATGTTCCCGACTATGCAGCTCAACGTGAGAGCCAGTTCTTCAACTTCGGTGACATCAGCTACAGCGGAAGCTTCGGCAGGGGCATTTCGTTCGGCAACAGCCAGGATGCGGTTGT
Source organism: uncultured Chitinophagaceae bacterium (assembly GCA_946885665.1). The sequence continues at coordinate 27,095 of CAMPGT010000016.1, forward strand.
TACTTCCAACCTGAACCTTCAGTTGAACGGTTATCTTGCCGACAGCGTTGCCATCGCCGCGGCCATCACCGATAACAACATACCCATTCAGCCCGATGGCACAACACAGCAGCTCAATGAATTCGACAGGATCTTTCTGCAGTTCAGCAAAAAGAACTGGCAATTGAGCCTCGGCGACATAGACATCCGGCAAAATCAGTCATATTTTCTCTCTTTCTATAAGAGATTGCAGGGTATTGCCTTTGAAACCAGGACGGATACGAGCAGAAAAATTTCCAACAGCACGCTCGTCAGCGGTTCCATCGCAAAAGGAAAGTTTACGCGCAACATCATCCAGCCGCAGGAAGGCAACCAGGGGCCGTACCGCCTCACCGGCGCCAACAATGAATTTTTCTTCGTGGTGCTCGCTAACACCGAACGGGTGTATATGGACGGAGAACTTTTGCAGAGAGGAGAGGACCAGGATTATGTGATCAACTACAACACTGCCGAAATAGCCTTCACGCCGAAGCGGATGGTCACGAAAGACAAACGCATACAGGTAGAATTCGAATATTCGGACAGAAACTATCTGAACGCAAATTTATACGCGTACAATGAAACGCAGATCGGTGAGAAAGTGAAAGTGAAGGTGGGCGCATTCAGCAACAGCGACGCGAAGAACTCGCCCATCAACCAAACGCTCGACAACCCGCAAAAAAGATTCCTGGACACTATTGGCGACGACATATCGCATGCGTTCTATCCTGTTGCCGCTACAGATACTTTTCAAACGGGAAAAATCCTCTATCGCAAAATCGACACCGTGTACAACAACGGCACCCTGCATGATTCCATTTATGTTTTCTCCACCGATCCCGACAGCGCCGTTTACAATTTATCTTTTTTGGAAGTGGGCTTCGGATTTGGCAATTACGTGCCCGATCTTAATGGCGCCAATGGAAAAGTGTACCGCTGGGTGGCCCCGGTAAATGGCGTAAAGCAGGGCAGTTACGAACCCGCAGTGTTCCTGGTGACACCCAAAAAGCAACAGGTAGTGAGTGTGGGCGTGGATTACGCCGTAACCGAAAATACACAGGTAGCCACCGAAGTGGCCATGAGCAATTACGATGTGAACACATTTTCTACGCGCGACAAAACCAACGACCGGGGCTTTGCAGGGAAGATATCGCTGCGCAACAACAAGCGTATCGGCGCAGCGGCAAAGGGTAAAAAACTTATCACCGATTTGGGTTATGAATACGTGGAAGCGCTGTTCAAGCCACTCGAGCGTTTGCGCAATGTTGAATACACCAGGGACTGGGGTCTGGCCCTGCGCGTTGCTCCCGCCGACGAAAGAATAGCCAATGCGGGCATTAAGCTGCAGGATGCAAAAGCGAACGCCATTGGATACCAGCTCACCACTTACAACCGTAGTGACGGATTCAGTGGCGTGAGGAACAGTGTAGCATTTCTGCAGGATATTGGCGGCTGGCAATTCAACAACGCCGTTAACCTGTCGGGCATGCATACGCACGACGACAAAGGATACTTCTGGCGGCCTTCGTTGAGCGTAAAAAAATCTTTCAAAAAATTAAAAGACTACCAACTGAATGTCAGTTATTCGGTTGAAGACAACGAGGTGCGCAACAAACTGAGCGATTCGGTTTCGGCGGAGAGCTTTAAGTTCAAAGTGTTCCAGGTGGGCATTCAATCGCCGGAAGAAAAGCTGAATCGCTGGGGCATTTCCTATTTTACGCGGGAAGACGCCTATCCGGTGGGCACAAAGCTGGTGCGGTCGGACAGGAGCCAGAACATTACGCTGTCATCTGAACTGTTGAAAAATGAGCGGCACCAGTTTCGCTTCAATGGTACTTACAGGCACCTGGAAGTGTTCAACGAGCTTCAACGGGGTGTTTTACCTGATAATAGCTTGCTGGGAAGGGCCGAGTACCAGGTGAACGAATGGAGAGGGTTGCTGTCGGGAAATGTGCTATATGAAGTGGGCGCGGGGCAGGAGCAAAAGAGAGATTTCGCATTTTTGGAAGTGCCTGCCGGGCAGGGTGAATATACCTGGATAGATTATGACAACAATGGCGTGCAGTCGTTAAACGAATTTGAGGTGGCGCTTTTCCAGGATCAGGCGAAATACATCAGGATATTCACGCCCACAAATGAATTCGTTAAAGCCAACTACAATACGTTTAATTACAGTCTTAGCCTGAACCCGCGCTCTGCGATGGATATGAGCAAAGCAAAGGGTTTTGCAAAATTCCTGGCGAGGATCAATTTGCAGTCTGCATTGCAGATCAACAAAAAACAGGTGGCCAAAGGGTTGGTGGAGTTCAATCCTTTTAAGTCGGCACTTAACGACACATCGCTGATTACGCTGACCTCAATTTTAAGCAATACTTTTTCGTTCAACCGGTTCAGTTCGCATTGGGGAATTGACGTCAGCAATGCAAGGAACGGCAGCAAGGCGCTGCTTACGTATGGATATGAAAGCAGGAAATTGGATGAGTGGACGGTGAGGGCGAGGTATAACATTACGAAGGCGATTGTGGTGGATGTAACGGGCAAGCAGGGCGTGAACGAACTGGCCACGTCGAATGTGAAGTTCGATAACCGTAATTACGACGTTGAACAAACGTCTTTGGAACCGAGGCTGAGTTTGACGCGCGGCGCGAACTTCCGCGTGATAATCGGGTACAGGTATGGAAGCAAAAAGAACCAGGCGGGCTTTTTGGAAAAGTCGCTGTCAAATTCAGTGAATACGGAAATCAAGTACAATATTTTGCAGAGCACATCCTTGCAGGGAAAATTCACCTACAACAACATTTCCTATTCTACGATGGATCCCAA